>CAZTXJ010000134.1:0-8661 GCA_964617285.1 uncultured Calditrichaceae bacterium
GACAGTATAAATGTGACGGAAAAGTCAACTGAAAGTTTCATCCGTTTTAAAATTGACCACAATCTTTTTTGAATTTTATCATATCCGTTCTAAATTTGATGTTAAATCGTAGTTACTTCAATTCATAATAAGAACTACCTCATTTGTTTTGAGTAAAAATTATTTACGGAAAAATCTTTGATGTCTAAACCAAAGACCGAAATTACCAGCCAAATTATTATTGAACCAGCAAAAGTCAATCCCTACCTGGAAAGATGGTCTAGCTGGAATGCTGTTTTTATTCTTTCTGCTACGATAGTCAGTTTTTATTACCAAAATCTGATACCACTAACTCTCATTTCTTTTTTTACTTTTTCAAGTCTTGTATACTTTGCAAAACGAACCAAACCAGCCATTCCAATCCTGACTCCGGCCAACTTACTGACTGGCGTTCGATTTCTTGCCGTCCTGGTCCTTGCCAGTTCTTTTGACCACTTAGAAAACTATTTAATTGCCGGGATTGGGCTGCTGATTCTTGTTGCAGATGGAATTGACGGAAAACTGGCTCGTTCGTCAGGAAAGGTTTCTGAATTCGGCGAGTATTTTGATAAAGAAACCGATGCGTTATTTTTACACGTTCTGGCAATTGCAGCTATCTTAAAACATTTGATCTGGCCCTGGGTGGTTATTCTGGGATTGTTACGTTACCTGTTCGCTCTTTTTCTCTACTTTAATCCAAAAGGAGTCCGGAAAGAGAGGCGATCCTGGATTGGAAGATATATATTTGTTATCGTCGTTCTGGTGCTTCTTTTTCTCTTCATTTTACCACGGGAATTTTCAGAACCAGCTGTCATTTTGGCCGGCATATTACTGATATATTCATTTGGAAACGATTTTATATGGATACTTACCAAAAGATAAAAATTAAACTAAAATCACTGCAGGAAACTCCTGCAGTTTTTTGGTTTGCACTGATTTTATTAAACACGCTTCTTTTGTTGCCGGCTATGGTTTTTTATCCTGGAAGTAGTCAGTTTTTCCCAATACCGCCTTTGAATACCCCCCGCGGTTGGTACGATACATTGGCATTTTTCTTCCGCAGAGAAAATCAGGATTTTTTTCGGATCGCCGTGGATTATTATATCATCCTAACTACAATATTTTTCTTTGGCCAGGTGAAGTGGTCAACGCTTCTACGACGGATTATATTGTCGATATATCTATTTCTACTCATTTACTCAGCCTACGATGCAGCTATGTTTTTAATATTCGGGGAGCATCCCATTCTTTATAATGATATTCTCCTTTTACTGGGAGCAGTATACCTGATAATCGATATCTCATTTACCAAAATGTTTCTGGGAATTGCTACAATTATCATTACGTTAGCCGCTGTATTTTTGTTTATTCCATACCTTTTTCGCACGGTATATGACGGCTTGAGAAAACGCCGTCATTCCAAAAAAATATTATGGTCCGGAATCTTTATCTGGCTGTTTATCGGAGCGATGACTTTCTGGTTTCGTTTTCAGGATTATCGTTCCATTACCCGCTGGATTACGCCAAAATTGTTCGCCAATATCAGCGAGTCAATAAAAGTCCGTAATTTTCTCAATTCCATTAAGACTGAACCGATTGATTCAACCTATTACCATTATCCGAAAGTAGAATTGCTTAATCCGCCCAATATTTATCTCATTATGGTTGAATCCTACGGAAAGATATTAACAGATGATGAAGATTTAAACAAATTGTATCAGGAACACATCAGGCAATTTTCGGACAGCCTTCAACGCCACAATATCCATGCTGCAAGCAATTTTAGTCTCTCGCCCATATTTGGTGGCCGTTCCTGGTTGAGTGTAGGAACAGTTATCAATGGCATTAAAATAAAGGATCAGGCAGTCTATTCCTACCTGGTCAACCGGGTAAAAGACTATCCCAGTCTGGTTTATTTTCTAAAAGGCGAAGGGTATCAAACATATTCCCTGCAGCCATTAAACCGGGTACGTCCGGGTTACAAATTAAATAATTACGAGCGATTCTATCAGTACGATACCTATATCAATTTCCAGGATCTGGATTTTGATGGACGGGCATTCGGATTTCGAAATGTCCCGGATCAGTATTCGCTGAATTATGCCCATCAGAAATTTTTGAAGGCAAACGACAAACCATTCTTTTTATTCTTTATGACGGTAAGCTCCCACTCTCCCTGGATTGATCTGCCACCCTACCCGAAAGACTGGCGCGGTATAAAAAATCTTTCCACGGCCCATATTGAAAAAAGGTATGGTGAAACGAAAGAGAAAATCCGCGAAACGCTGTCCTCGCATTACGCCAGCGGCTTTGCAACCATTAATTACGCGAATCACATTTTTTATGAACTGGATTTTCTGCGGGATTTTATCCTGCACCAGGCTAAACCGAATGATATATTCGTTATCCTGGGAGATCATCAGCCACCATTGGTAATGGAACAAAAGATAAATTTCTATACGCCCATCCATGTGATTTCCGGGGACAGCACATTCATCCGCCAATTTAAAGAGTTTGGTTTCCGGGGCGGATTCAGTTTCCCAACCGATTCAACAAATTTCATTAATCATGAGGGAATTTATTCTATGTTGGCCCGGACACTCACCTTGAGATATGGTGAGACAGATCCGGATTCCTTGCCCGCTTATCAACCCAAGGGCGTTCCACTTTCTATTGTCCGATAATATGATGAAAAAAATATTAACCACCAGACAGGTTTCATCCCAGAATGAGATAAATATATTCTTTAATCAATCAGCGCATGATTACAGGGAGCAACATGGCCATTCGCACAAACTCCTCAATTACCGGTTAACGCAGGTTTTAAATTCAGTGCAAATTAGACAAGATGATACAGTTTTGGATATTGGTTGCGGTAATGGCCATCACCTTTTTGCCCTGGCAGATAAAATAAAAATGGGTATCGGCATTGATTTCTCAGAAAAAATGATTCAAAATGCACAAGATAAGCTGGCACAATCGGAGCTGAAAAACAAACTTCACTTTCAGGTCGACGACGGTCAAAAATTATCCACCATCAAGGATAATTCAATCGATGTGGTGATGTGCATCGGTTCCTTCGAACATATGCTGGATAAAAAGCAGGTCGCTCAACAAATTTTCAGAGTTTTAAAAGAAAAAGGCCACTACGTAATCCTTACTCCCAATGGGGATTATTACTGGTACAAAAAGCTGGCACCCAGATTGGGGCTGGATACAAAACATTTATCAAGCGATACTTTCATTGGTCGGGATGAATTAAAAAAACTGTTTCATTCCGCTAATTTCAATTCAGTTAAAATTTCTTATTGGACCTTTATTCCCAGGGGAGATATGAACCGGACCCTGGCAAATTTTCTTCAGTTGCTGGACATCGTCGGCAAATTCCTGAAAATCCCTATCTTCCGTGGGGGGATAATTGTTTCTGGAATAAAACCTGGAGAGCAGAAATAATTCCACTTTAAGATTTCGCAGCGATGTATACCTTGTAGTTGACCATTTTTTCAAGATATAATCTTTGCAGATTAAAACCACCCAACTGTATCCGGAGATAAGATTTAATTAGAGAGATTGGAATGAATTTAATCAATCGGTTAAACAGGCTGATATATCTCTCAACTTTTTCTTCGTCAAGCAAGTTTACCTGTGGCGTCAGATCTAATTTATTTCTAGGGGCCATGCCAGATTTCTTGATCGCTTCCAGATAATCTGACTCAGTCCAGATATTATTTAGTAACCAATATTTCATCAGACTCTGAAAATGGATGTTACTTTTTGCCTCGGAATTTTCGAAAACATCATCCACAATAATCAACTGACCACCAGATTTAAGGGAACAGGATAGATTCTGAATAGAAACCTTCAAATCGGAACTATGGATCAATGACTCAACCGCAAGGATGGCATCATATTTTTCTTCAATTGGATCATTATAATCCCGCAAGTAAAATCGACAGACTTCTGATAAACCTTTTTTTGTCGCTGCCTTTTGCGCAACTTGTTGTTGAACTCTGCTGAGGGTATAGCCATCATAACGCCCACCGGTTCTTTCAAACCAGTGAAAAATCATTCCGCCAAAACCACACCCTGCATCAAGAATATATGGATGTTCAGGAAGTTCTACCAGATCCAGAAGTAAATCATTGAGATAGGCAGCATCACCATTTTTCCGGTAATTAGTTCTCTGGCCAGCCGGGATTTTCAGACGTTTATGAGCATTCAGTGAGGCAAATGTGTTTCCATATTTAAGGAGGTTCTGAACAAGTGTCCCCCTCGAAAGATCATCATATAATTTGGCGATTGAGTTTAATGTCCTGGCCATCTTATTCTCATAATCGGGGAGTTATTTACCTGCGACAGGCGCTTTTGTCAGCAAAAAAATGAACTGGTGGGCAAATTGGATTGGGATTATTTTTTCGATTAATTTTTGCATCCCAGATGAAAACGACCCATTCCTTTGTAAAATGCCGGAGATCTTTTTCATTCGCCACTTGTCCCGTTTTAAATCGAGGATCCTAAAATTATTCTCGATAAACAAATCTTTCCAGTAATTGAGGGGATAAGCATTTTCGTTGCCCTGGTTATCTCCATAGTGGAATTTTTCCAGGATTTGCCAGTACAAGGTACGCGAATTGGGGACCATAATGCAGAAAAAGGCATCATTCTTTGCGACACGCTGAATTTCCAAAATTGATTTTTCCATCTCGGTAAAATGCTCCAACACCCCAATCAGGGTTATATAATCGAAGTACTGATCCGGAAAAGGGAGATTGCCTGCACTGGTCAGAATAAGTCCTGATTTTGGTGAAATATATTTCGCCAGCCTTAAGGCTTCTATGGATAAATCTACACCAATAGTGGATAATCCACTTTTGACAGCAGTCTGCAACACCTGACCCGGGCCGCAACCAATATCCAGAAGTCGGCGGCCAGACTTCACCTGCAATAATTCAATAAATTGATCATATGCCCGGGAAGGGCGCATACTGCGAACACCCCTTCTTTGATACTCCCGGTTAAACCAGCCTTGAATTTTATTTTCGATTATGTCTTTTCTCATCAATTTTCCGGGATAAATGGCATCAGGATAATTGCTTTGAAGAAACAAAGTTTGTCAGAAACGATTTTACCTTGCCCATCGGTTCTTCCCAACCGGGAAATTTACGACTAAAGGTTTGGCTCATTCGCCCAAATCTTTGCCTTAAATCAGCATCTTGGATCAGTCTTACCAGCCCTTGTTTAAAATTATCCCGATTAAAATTGGCAACCAAAAATCCATTTTTTTCAACCTGAACCAGTTCCGATAAGCCTCCCACTGCATATGCCAGAATCGGCAAACCGGCCGCCATGGCCTCCATGGTAACCATGCTGCAGGATTCAAATTGAGAGGGAATAATAAAAATGTCGCTCTGCTGGTAATTTTCCGCCAGTTTTTTTTGATCGACTGCTCCGGTGAGGATAATCCTGGTTCGGACGGTAGATTTCTGAATCCGCTCCTTAAATGTGGCAGAAAAATTTTCATCTAACCTGGTTTCTCCCATAATTTGCCAGGTCCAGTGTAAATCACTTAAATCTTCAAGAATAGATAAGAACTCGAATAAACCTTTGCCATTTAACAAGCTGGATACGGTTAAAATTTTTACCGAACCATCATTTTGTCTCTGATGACTTGATCGAAATATGGGATCGATGCCAGGAGTTATTACTGATATTTTTTCCGGCGCTATTCCATGTTTAACCAGCATATTCCGGGAATATTGGCTGGTAACAATAAATCCATCAAAAGAAGGAAGGAGATTTTTTTGCTGCTGTGCGTTAGCAGATGAAGCATTCTTCGGATCGATCAGATCCAAATAATGGATCATAAGAAATAACTTGCCGTTTACCCCTTTTAGCCTTGATAAATCCGTTTGATCAAAATTATTCAACAATAAACTATCGAGAATGAAGATGTGCGATTCATGTGCTAGATGTATTGGGTCTGACAGTAATTCGTCCGATATTTTTGAAATAGAATCAACAATCTGAACAGAAACCGGCATCGTTGCAGAAAGATGTTTCATCATCATCCGGTTGAATAAATTTCCACCGGTAGTGAGTTCATGAATTTTGGGCAGGTAAAAATGTATGTTTGTATTCATAAAATTTATCTTACCGTATTTCCGCTTCTAAAACTCCTGCCGAAAAGATGCCCAGGCACCATCATTTTCCCAGATGATTACCGTACTGGCAATTAAATTTTTAGTGTTCAGTCCCTCGCTAAAGCAATGACAAAATATTCTGGCAAAATGTTCGATGCTGGGATTTAAATTCTGGAATTCGGGAAGTTCATTCAGGGTACGGTCCTGGAAATATGAAACCAGCGTATCAATCCGGTTTTCGATATCCACGATGTCAACCAGATATCCATGCTCATCCAGTTCAAAGCCTTCCAATTGAACTTCGATGATATAATTATGGGAGTGTAATTTATTTTCCGCTCCCCAATCACCACCAAAGAGAAAATGCTGGGCAATAAAATTTCGTCGAACTGCCACTTTATACATTAAAATTGCTCCATCCTTATTAAAAAATTCAATAGGTAAAAATTAACTGTAAACATTCTTCCGGATTCGTGTCGAGGATTTTATATGCCTCAGCGGCATCTGAAAACTGGAAACGGTGCGATATAAGACGTTCCGGTTTGATCTTCCTGATCATTTGCCAAACCAATTCAATTCTTCTTTTTTTTGTCCAACGGCCCCGTAATCCAGGTTCGATAGTACTTACCTGGCTACTGATAATACGAATACGGTTCCGGTGAAAATCCCCCCCCAGATGCACCTGGGATATTTTTGTCCCGTACCAGGAGCCAATCACGATCCTGCTATGATACCCTGCCAGTGCGATGAGTTTATCAAGCCCATCCGGTTGTCCGGAAAGCTCGAAAAGCAGATCTGCCCCTTGCGGTTCGTTAGCAAGATCCGACGGAGATAGCAATTTTTTCAATCTGGTGAACTGCGTTTTTTTATTTAAATCCAGCACAACCTCTGCACCCATCATTTTGGAAAAATTTTGCCGCTTTGGCAATGTTTCCAGAGTAACCAGTTTTCCCAAAGGGTAATTTGCCAGAAGAGCAGTTGTGAGTAGACCAATGACTCCCTGCCCCAAAACAATGCCTCTTTCCCCTATTGATGGTTTGGCGTCCATTACCAGGCTCAATGCGGTTTCCATAGCCGGGAGAAACACAGCCTGCTCCGGTTTAATACCCTTGGGTAAAGGGATAACTTGCGATGCTTCCAATAATAAATGATCCTGATGGGGATGAAAACAGAATACCTTTTTTCCGATAAAATTCTGATCAGCTTTATTCCCGGCCTGCATTACCTCCCCGACCAGACTATATCCGTATTTCATTGGATACCCGGATTGTTCCTTCAATGCGGAAATCTTGGCATCGACAGGAATATCTCTTGGCAATTGTCCACGGTAAACCAGCAGTTCGGTGCCTGCACTTATGGCAGAGCATATGATTTTTATTCGCAATTGATTTGGTTTTAGTTTTGGTAAATTTTCACTTTCAATCCTGACACCGGATTTACCATCAAAAAAAAGGGTGTGTGCTTTCATTATTTCTCTTGGGTAATATCTCCCCGGATTATCAGATTGTTTTCTAAAATTTCGTACTGAACATTTAGTATTTCGGGGGAAGATTCGATTCCAAAGGCCCGATCATTATGAAATCCCCGCAGACCACCAAGCATTACCGGCGAAAGTGTCAGGATAATCTGGTCAGCCAGCTGTTCGTTTAAAAAGCTGGTGATGATTCGCGAACCTCCTTCGACCATAATGCTTCGAATACCATTTTCATAAAGAAGCTCTAGCAGAACGGCCAAATTTACCCAGCCATTATCTTTTTCAGGTAAATGAAAAACCTTACCTCCATTTTCCTCTATGAATTTGGCTTTTAACTTATCATAAAAATTCGTGCTCGCAATCCAGGGTTTTTTATCATTCAACCGCATCAAACGGGACACCAGAGGAAATCGTAAATTACTGTCCACCACAATGGGTTGAGGATTTTCGCCAGAGGCAAATCGAACATTCAGCAGGGGATCATCGGCAAGTAAAGTCCCGATACCGATGAGGATTGACTGATGATTTGCCCGTAACCGATGCGTAAAGACTTGTGTTACTGAATTGCTCAATCGCACCGGAGCAGTCGGCCGGATTGAAATACTGCCATCCAGGCTCTGGGCATAGGACAGGGTGACAAAAGGACGTTTGGAATTTCCTCTTCCCGGGTTATTTATTCGATCTACAACATCATTGAAAATTTTTGTATTATGACCGTTGCTTTTCATAAATAAGAAATTCGGGGTCTGTTAATGAATAAGATCCAAAATTATGATTCTAAAATAACGTTTATTGGTATTTACAAATACCTTTTCCGGCATGAAAAAACTAGTGCTATTAAATATTGGAATAGCTAATTCTTGATTTGTTACAAAATACAATAAAAATTATAAAGAAGTGTAAGATTTTTTCAATCCGGCACTTCAAAAGACGAGACAAAAAGAACAAATACAAATTGAATTTTTGGGTACAAATTAAAGTGTATTCAAAATTTCTTCGGCATGTCCTTCCGGTTTTACTTTTTCAAAA
>CAZTXJ010000135.1:0-8581 GCA_964617285.1 uncultured Calditrichaceae bacterium
TTATTTTTCAGTTTCAGCAGTTTAAAAAGAGATTGGCAAAATCAAATCGGGATACTTTTTAAAGATAAAAAATCGAAATGAAATTTCTTGAATACTTAAAAAGCAAACGAATTACTGCAAACAAACCTTTTCAATTAAGCAATTTGATTGAGATACTCCAGGATGGTGTTTGCATTTCCCACATTACTGGCGAGATAGTATATTTGAATAAGGCCGGGTATTCTTTGCTGGAGATCGAGGAAAGTGAGGATATCACCCAGTTTAATTTCTTCACCCAATTTGTTGATGACCCTAAAATAATTGATTATCTGAAGTCCCAGATCCAAAAAATTGGTCTGGTCCGGAATTATGAAACACGGTTGAAAAAGAAAGATGGTTCTTTTCTTGATATAATCCTCACCCTGAATATTATTGGTGATCTTCGCCAGGAAACAGTTGGTTACTTGTTTCTTTTTAAGGATGTAACAGAGCTCAAGAAAATTCAACAGCAATTGCTGCAAAGCCAGAAATTGGAAAGTATCGGATTGATGGCTTCCGGTATCGCTCATGATTTCAATAACATCCTGGCTGCTATTATTCCAAATTCCGAGCTGATAAAACTTGCTTCCAAACCTGAGGAAGTAAATTATAAAAGAGCAGAGATAATTGAGAAATCGGCTCACCGGGCTTCGGAAATTGCTCAGAGACTCTTAACCTTTACCAGGCAATCCCAGCACAAGGGTTTTGAACCAATCAATTTAAATAAGATTATTTCCGAAAGCCTGGAATTGATGGAACATGGGCTATCCAAAAATGTCGAGATTAAAACGATTCTTGAATCGAAACTAAAATACTTCAAGGGTGATGATGCACAGATCCAGCAAATTATTATGAATCTGGTTATTAATGCCAACGATGCCATGCTTAAGGGTGGCGTGATAAATATCATCACAGAAAATTATAAGATTGATACCTACTACCAAATCGGTTCTCTTGATCCGGGAGAATATGTCCGGTTGTCGATCCTGGACAATGGCTCGGGAATACCTGACGAAGTTCTTTCAAAAATTTTTGATCCATTTTTTACCACCAAGGAAATCGGGAAGGGCACCGGTCTGGGTCTTTCTGTGGTCTACGGAATTGTCCGGGGTCTGAAAGGACATATCGAAGTACAAAGTGAAATTGATAAAGGCACCCGCTTTGATATTTATTTCCCGGTTGATGCCACAGTTCAGGAAACGGTTGAACACGAGGAAATTGAGCGTCAGGAAGCCGGAAATATCAAAATAATGATTATCGATGATGAGGAATATGTTTTGAGCATCCTGGCTGACATCCTGGAATTTCTCGGGTATCAGATTGTAAAGTTCAGCAGTGGCGAAGCGGCACTGGAGCATTTCAAGAACAACAATGATAGTATTGATTTTGCCATTATCGATTTGAAGATGCCGCAAATGGATGGCCGGAAAACATCGGCTGCACTCAGAAAGATAAATCCTGATTTAAAGATTATCTTTACCAGCGGTTTTGACGATCAGCCCATTACCGAAGAAAATCTGGCAGGTGTAGTTGGATTCTTAAAGAAACCCTACAGCATTAACCAGGTTTCCAAATCTCTCAAGGAAATGTTAGCTCAGGAAGAAAATTGATTTAGGACAATTCATGAAATTACAAACTCCGACCGGGAAGCAAAACACAGCATTTTCCCTAAACTTGAATATAAGATATATAAAATATTTTTATTTTAGAATCTGGCATGTTCCTGAGATCAAAAAATTGTGTGCACAATGTAAGAATACCGGGACTTCTGAAACTCTGGTTTAAGGAGAAGTTGTGCAGAAAAACTTTTTTAAACTTATTTTCCTGATATTTTTTGTCCAGCTGGGAAGTGAAAAAACAGTCCTTGCTCAGGCGGAAGACTCTCTGTTAAATATCAAAGCCAAAACACTGCTAAAATTGTTATCAGTTGTTTCCGGGGAAAAACTTGAAAAATCCGACACTTTTCATGTTGCCATTCTGGGAGATTTTTCGGATTCGGCCAGATATCAGGAAGCTAAAACAGTTTTCGATGCACTCAAATACGCCCGTAATCATTTAAACCGGAAGACTTTTAGATTTATCTTTCACTTCGATGACTACCACAGTTATCATCAGAAGGAAAAACCAACCTGGGATGCGGTGGTCCTGGTACAAGTGGACTCTATGTCAACTCAGGAAATTCTTACCTACTGCGGATTGGAAAAAATCATCAGCATTACTCTGGATCCGACGACAATGTCTGAGGGTTTTGCCATTGGGATTTCCCTGGACAGGGATTTCCGGCCAATTATTCTTTTAAACGTTTATGCTTTAAACAGGGCAGGATATTCATTTGATACTGAAGTGTTGCAGATGACCCGGGTCAAGAAAATAGAACTTTGAGGTAACCAATTGCTGGCAAGATTGAAAATATCACAGAAAATTGGTTTGTTTATCCTCGCCATAATTATTCTTTTTGTGGGGAGTTTCTATTTTTATTTCAAGACCACCATAAGGCAACAGTTCGAAGAGGGATTTACCAAGAAAGGAATGGGATTATTACAAACAGCGTCGATTAACCTCGGACCGGGTTTGTATTTTGATGATGCCAAGTTTATGAGCAGTGTTTTAAAAGGAATCGAGAATGATCCCGATATTGCCTTTATCGAAATCAAAAATAAACAGGACGACATTGAATATAGTTATAAAGCCTCAAGTTATACCGCTTTCATTGAATCGTTTTTATCTTCCGATCAAATTTATTCCTACAGTAAGGATTTACTATTTGTAAAACAGAGCATTTTTTTTTATGACGAGTACATGGGTACAGTTGTCGCCGGTTTCAGACTGGACTGGATTAATAAAAAAGTGGCGGAACAAACCCGTAATCTCCTGATCATCAGTGTTATTCTTACCCTGGTTATCCTGCTTTTGTCAGTCTTCCTGGGACAAACAATCTCCAAGCCTCTGAAAGAGGCAGCAAATACAATAAAAGATTATTCGGATAAAGATGGTGCGCTGGATTTGAGGCTGCCGGTACGTGGCAGTGATGAAATTGCCCAGCTGGCAACCGCATTGAATCTGCTGGCGGATAACCTGGATTCAAATATACTGGAATTGAATCGGTCGAAAAAATACCTGGAAACTCTTTTCCAATTAAGCCCGGTAGCCATTATTATTACGGATACCCTTGGTCAGATAGAAGAGGTGAACGAAAGTGCCAGCAGTTTTTTTGGGATCGAACACAAAGCGCTCACTGAAATGAATCTGGACAGTTTCTTTCAGTCGGAAGACCTGAATACCATTTTTAACCGCATCATCCAGAATATGGATGAAATTCGCGGATATGTAACCACTTTAAAGATGACCGATGGTTCAAAAAAAGTGGTTGAGTTAAATATTGCCAGCAATCTGGATCAGTTCAATTATGTTAAAAACCTGATTATTGCAGTAATTGATATCACCGAAAAGATACAGATTCAACGGGAGATATTACATAACCAGACCAAATTGCAACGGATCAATGAGGAGCTGGTTCAGAAGACCACCGAATTGGAGAAAGTGAGTGGCCTGAATGAGAAGAATGCGAAAAATCTGGGACAACTTATCGAGATCAGTCAGAATATGATGCGTTCCTCCAGTCGCAGGGATATTCTGGATTACCTTACCGAGAAGGGGCGGGGACTGCTTGAAGCAACGGAGTGCATCATTTATTTAAAGGAAAATGAAGAGAATATTCTCAAGCCGATACATTCAAGTCCCAGCGAAGCCCATAACCGGTGTCTGCCCATCTCCAGCGAAAATGGTGATTTTATCTGGAAAACATACCAAAGCAATAAGTCTGGTATTTTTAATTCGGCCGATTTTTCCGGGGCAGAAAGAAAATTGTTGGGATTACGATCCAAAGATGCGCTCTCGGTTGCCTGTATTCCAATCAGCGAAAAGGAATTTGTTTTCGGACTGATAGTGATGCTCAAGAATGGGGATAAAGCTTTTCGAACGGAGGAAGTCCATCTGCTGAATACCCTGGCGAATCAGGCGGCCATTTTACTGGAAAATATTCAACTGGTAAATGCACTGCGGGAGAAAGCAAAAAGTCTGGAGAACGCCTACGAAGAATTACAGAAGTCCCAGCAGCAGGTTATCCAGTTGCAGAAGATGGAAAGTCTGGGTACGTTGGTTGGCGGCATAGCCCATGACTTTAACAATATTCTGGGTATTATCATACCCAATACGGATCTCATTAAGAAAGATGCCAATGGAGACCCGAAAATTGAGCGGCGGGTGAGCATTATCGCCGATGCGGCACATCGCGCTGCGGATCTCACCAGACAATTGTTGATGTTCTCCCGTAATCAGGATATTCAGGTTAAAGTTATATCACCTAATCAACTGGTGACCCGGGTGTCCGGAATGTTTAAAAGGACCTTGGGTAAGGAGTATGAAATTCTCCTGGATTTGGATCCGGAAGTAATAGACATCGAAGCTGACGAAACCCGTTTGACTCAGGTGATGATTAATCTGGCGGTAAATGCCAGAGATTCCATGCCGGATGGGGGAGAAATAGTTATCCGCACATCCATGGCCCGGTACAAACCCAAATCCCAGATCCTCGGGGAGGAGAGTGATTATGTCTGTATCAGCATCACCGATTCGGGTTGTGGCATCAAAGCCCGGGATCTGGATAAAATCTTCGATCCGTTCTTCACCACCAAATCCGTGGGAAAAGGCACCGGATTAGGACTTTCGGTTGTTTACGGGATCATGCAAAGTCATAAAGGATTTATTGAAGTGGAAAGTGAGGAGGATGAGGGAACCACTTTCTACCTGTATTTACCGCCGGCGGAGAAACATGCCTTTGAAGTGAAGGAGGATAACGGAAAAAAAATGCCGGAAGGAGATGAAAACATTTTAGTGGTGGACGACGAAAGCATGATCCGCGAATCGGTTAAAGAAATCCTGGAATCTCTGGGCTATTTTGTAAAAGCAGTAGAGAGTGGTGTTGAAGCTGTCAGTACCCTTAAAGAAAATAAAAGGCAGTATCAACTGGCCATCGTGGACATGTCCATGCCCAAGATGAACGGGGTGGAAACAATCCGCAAGTTGAAGGAAATAGATGCTTCCATAAAAATTTTGCTGTCCAGCGGTCATCTGGAACGAGAAAAAGTAATTCCGAAGGATATCACTCTGGACGGAACCCTGCCAAAACCCTTCCGCTTGCGGGAACTGGCTCTGAAAGTTCGCCAGGTTCTCAGCGCCAAATCAAAATCCTGATTACCTCTCCGGAAGAATCCCATAATTCCCTTGCCTTAATTTCCTGACGCATCTATATTTTTCAATCTTTTTTGAGAATATTCATTACTTATTAATTGAGTTTATATTTAAAGCAGTATTTTTAGATTGCCATCGTTTGATGGGATTGGAAAATTGCAGAAAGCCATTATGAAGACATCGAAAGAAATACGTCAGGATTTTATCCGGTTTTTTGAAGATAAAGGTCACACCTTTGTTCCCAGTGCACCGGTAGTGCCGCAAAACGATCCCACCCTTTTGTTTACCAATGCCGGGATGAATCAGTTCAAGGATGTTTTTCTGGAAATTGGTACCCGACCTTATAAAAGGGCGGTAAACTCGCAGAAGTGTATCCGGGTAAGTGGAAAGCACAACGATCTTGAAGAAGTGGGGCACGATACCTATCATCATACCTTTTTTGAAATGCTGGGTAACTGGTCATTTGGGGATTACTATAAAAAAGAAGCCATCATGTGGGCATGGGAGCTGTTTACCGAAGTTTGGGGATTACCAAAGGACAAACTCTGGGCGACGGTTTATGAAGATGATGACGAGGCAGAAGAAATCTGGAAAAAATTTACCGAAGTACCCGAAGCGCAAGTCCTCCGGTTTGGGGAAAAAGATAATTTCTGGGAAATGGGGGACACCGGTCCCTGCGGTCCCTGTTCGGAAATCCATATTGACCTTGGTCCGGATTTTTGCGATAAATCCCATCTGAAGAATCACACCTGTCAGGTAAACGGTAATTGTGGTCGTTATATCGAGCTCTGGAATCTGGTTTTTATTCAGTACAACCGGGATGAATCCGGAAATCTGCATCCTCTGCCGGCAAAGCATGTGGACACCGGAATGGGTTTTGAGCGGGTTGTGGCAGTGCTTCAGAAGGTTCGCTCCAATTATGATTCCGATCTGTTTATGCCCATTATAAATCGCATTGAAGAGATCAGTGGATTGGATTATCAATCCATCCCGGAAGAGCAGAAAGTGGTTTTCCGGGTCATTTCCGATCATATCCGTATGTTAACATTTGCCATCACGGACGGTGCCCTGCCTTCGAACGAAGGGCGGGGATATGTGCTTCGGCGGATTCTGCGCCGGGCAGCCCGCTATGCCCGCAAACTAAATATGACTGAACCATTTATTTATAAATTGGTCCCGGTGGTGGTAAAGGTGATGTCCGTTGCGTTTCCGGAAATTGGACAGCGTGAGAAACATGTAATGGATGTAATTCAGGCAGAGGAGGAAAATTTTAACAAAACCCTGGATCGTGGACTGGATATTTTTGCAGATATTGTTGAACAACTGAAAGAGAAAGATGAAAAATTAATTCCCGGAAAGGATGCCTTCCGGTTGTATGATACTTATGGATTCCCGCTGGACCTGACCCGGATCATGGCAGAAGAGTTGAATATGGCGGTGGACGAAGAAGGATTTGACCGGGAGATGGAAAAGCAGCGGGAGCGGGCCCGGCAATCCGGGAAATTTACCGCCCAGTTCGATCATATTGATAACTGGAATGTATTGGAACACTGCCCGGTAGCTTCTAATTTTGTGGGTTACGATAAATTTGAGGTGAAAACGAAAATCTGTAAATTTGCCCGGAAAAACGGCAATTACCAGATTGTCCTGGTAGAGACACCCTTTTATGCGGAAGGTGGCGGACAGGTGGCTGACCAGGGAGATTTGATCCTGGAGGATACAAACTTATCAGTGGTCGATGTGCGGAAAGAGGGAAATGACATCGTCCATATTTGTGAAGGGCCGGAGGATCTGAAAATTGTTCATTCTGAAGTGCTGGCCCGGGTGGATAAAAAACTGCGCTTACCTACTATGTACAATCATACCAGCACTCATCTGCTGCATCAGGCACTGCGCCAGGTGCTGGGAAAACATGTTCAGCAGGCCGGTTCCCTGGTAACACCGGACAGGTTGCGGTTCGATTTCACCCATTTTAAGAAAATTGAACCGGAGGAGCTTCGGGAGATAGAGCGAATTGTGAATGAGCAGATACGCAGAGACACACCCCTGGAAATTTTTTATACCTCTTTCGATAAGGCCCGGGAACTGGGTGCTATGGCCCTGTTCGGGGAAAAATATGGGGAGCAGGTTCGGGTAGTCTCCATTAAAGATTTTAGCATTGAATTATGCGGCGGAACACATGTCCGGCATACCGGCCAGATCGGTTCTTTTCTGATTTTGCAGGAAATGAGTATTGCCAGCGGTGTCCGTCGAATCGAAGCCATCACCGGCCCCAGAGCAACCGAATTCTCACAGAAAGCCCGCGATGTGCTATTCGATGCTGAACAGTTACTGAACGCCAGTGCCGATGATCTGTCTGAAAAGATAAAGAAAATGCAGGAGCAGGTGCGGGAATATGAAAAACAGATCCAGAAAATTCAGGCGGACAAATCGGTTCACCAGATTGATCAACTTGTCCGGGACAGTGAAAAAATTGGTGAGATTATTTTCGTTCAGCAGGAATTTGATGATTTAAACAATGATATTCTGAAACAGATCGCGGATAAATTCCGGGAGAAGACAAAGAAAGGTGTAATTCTGTTAATCAGTAAATCCGATAACCGGCTTAACTTTGTCTGCGGGGTAACAGACGACCTGGTGAAGCAGGGATTGAAGGCCGGAGATCTGGTTAAAAAAGTGGCCGCGGTAACCGGCGGTGGCGGTGGTGGCCGGCCGCATCTGGCAACCGCCGGAGGAAAAGATGCCAGTAAACTGCCGGAGGCAATTGCCTTATTGCGGAAGATATTGGAGGATTTTAACCAGTAGCACAAGAAGTTCTGTCGATTTAAATTGTTTTTATTTCCTACCGGATTTAAGAAGGAGTGATCATGCCCGAAGGACAACTAACCTGGAAATTTCCCAAAACATTTTGGATTGCCAATGTTATAGAATTATTTGAACGGGCTTCCTACTACGGAATGTTCATTGCCCTGGTCATATTTCTGACAGATATTGTTGGGTTTACCGATATCGAAGCCGGCTGGATTGGCGGAGCCTTTGCCGCTCTGCTCTATCTGGGTCCGATCTTCAATGGCGCCCTGGCGGATAAGATGGGTTTTCGAAATGCACTGGTGGTAGCTTTTTTAGTACTTGCCATAGGTTATGCCATGTTAGGTGCTTTGCCTTTCAAGGCATTCTCGATTATCTCCTTGTTACTGGTGGTTATTGGAGGTTCATTTGTCAAACCGGTTATTGCCGGAACGGTGGCCAAAACAACTGATGACATCAACCGGGCACGAGGTTACTCGCTTTTTTACCAGATGGTCAATATTGG
>CAZTXJ010000136.1:0-5721 GCA_964617285.1 uncultured Calditrichaceae bacterium
GAACATTACAACTATGCTAAACAGGCATTTGCTGCCGGAAGGCACATTTTTATCGAAAAACCGATTACCGCTACGGTAGAACAGGGCGAGGAGATTGTCAATCTGGCTGAATCAAAAAATTTGGTCCTGCAGGTTGGCCATATCGAGCGATTTAATCCGGCGATCCTGGCACTGGAGAACATGAAGATCGATCCGCTTTTTATCGAGTCGCACCGGTTATCCAATTTTAACCCCCGGGGAACCGATGTTGCAGTTGTCCTGGATCTGATGATTCACGATATCGATCTTATCCTGAGTTTCGTCCACAGTCCGGTGGACCGGATCGACGCCAGTGGTGTCTCCATTATCTCACCCACTGAGGATATCGCGAACTGCCGGATCAATTTCCAAAATGGCGCGGTAGCCAATGTAACTGCCAGCCGAATCTCCACCCGTAAAATGCGAAAAATGCGTTTCTTCCAACCAAACGCCTATATTTCCGTGGACTTTCTGGAAGGGGCGACCGAGGTTTATCGACTTACCGATCCGGCTTCATCCATCGAGGGAAACGATCTGGCTTTTTCCCTGGGCAAAATGGGCGAAGGTGAAAATGCCCGGGAAATCCGCTATACCCGTTATGAAAAAAAAGATATTAATCCGCTGAATTATGAACTCAGCCTGTTTATCCGTGCCATACAATCCGATACCCCACCGGTCATCGACGGGCGTCAGGGGGTAAGAGCACTTCGGGTAGCAAAGGCCATTTTGCAGAATATCGAGGAACATGCCGGTAAGGTGAAGCAAAACTGGAGTATCGAAGATGGACATTAGAAAATTTTTCTTCAAATATCGCGGATTTACTCCGGTTCCCCTGGTTATCGTGGTGGTCGTTTTCGCAAAACCTACCCTCGTATCGCTCTTCTGGGGTATCCTGCTGATGCTATTCGGCGAGTTGATCCGGATTTATGGCGTGGCCTACGCCGGCGGCGCAACCCGCACCCGGAAGGTGGGAGCACCGGAGCTGGTAACCAGCGGACCATTCTCCCGGGTACGGAATCCACTTTATATCGGAAACATGTTCATGTATACCGGGGCGGCAGTCATTGCCAATATCTGGCAGCCCTGGCTGGTTTTCCTGGTCTGGATATTTTTCGGAATACAATACTACTTTATTGTTAGTCTGGAGGAGGAAGAGCTGGATAAAATTTTCGGTGAAGCTTATGCAATCTATTGCAAAAATGTGAACCGGTTTATCCCCGGATTAAAAGCCTACACTTCGGGAAACCTCACCAGGCCTGATTATAAAATGGCCTTCAAATCCGAAAAAAGTACCTTTATCAGTTTCGCATCTATCCTGATATTATTAATCGGTAAAATGCTGCTTTTTAACCGCTAAATTCATAATTTCAGGTACCTGCCTTTTCACTTTAATTCTATCCCGAATTTAAATTTTACTTGAACTTCATCCGCCAAATTACGATACTTTAAAAAGATTTTTTCAATTAATCAGTAAAAACAAAATAATAGAATTGAAGAGTCTTCAAAATAAGCGCCAGAATTTGAAAGCTACTATTAATGCATCGTAATAATTATACAGGGAACCGTCATGGAAGCCATCAAAAAAATGAAATCCCCCCTCCTTTCCATAGATAAAATTTCAGACTCCATTGTTGGATACCAGAAGCAGGTACCCCTGCTTAATGGTAAAATGACCCAATATATCAATTTCGACAACGCCGCCAGTACACCCGCTTTAAAACCGGTTCTGGATAAGGTAAACGAGGCAATGGAATGGTACAGCAGTATTCACCGGGGTACCGGATACAAGTCACAGCTCTGCTCGGAGCTGTATGACCAGAGCCGTGAAATAGTGGCTGAATTTGTGAAAGCGGATATCGAAAAAGATGCCATTATTTTCGTAAAAAATGCCACCGAGGCAATCAATAAACTGGCAAACCGGCTCCCGATAAAATCCGATGAGGTGGTGCTGGTAAGCAAAATGGAGCATCACTCCAACGATTTGCCCTGGAGGGCTAATGCCAGGGTGGTTCATATAAACATCTTCCCGGATGGGCAGCTGGATGTTCAGGATCTGATCGATAAGCTCAGGAAATATCACAATAAAGTTGCTCTGGTTGCGGTTACCGGTGCTTCAAATGTAACCGGCTGGGTAAATGAGGTAAACCAACTGGCCCGGATTTGCCATGAACATGGCACCAAAATTTTGATCGACGCTGCTCAGCTGGCGCCGCATCGGGCCATTGATATGCGGCCCCACGGTGATCCGGGACATATTGACTTTCTGGCGCTTTCCGCCCATAAAATTTATGCACCCTTTGGAAGCGGTGCGCTTATCGGACCGAAAGAATTTTTCGAGGACGGCGATCCCGACTATGTCGGTGGCGGAACGGTAAACGTGGTAACCCTGGATTATGCCACCTGGACCGAGTCTCCGGAAAAGGATGAAGCCGGAACGCCGAATACCATCGGAGTTATCGCGATGGCAAAATCTTTACAAACACTGATGGATATTGGCATGGATAAGGTCGCCGAACATGAAAAGCAGTTGACCCGGCACATGTTGACACGGATGAAGGAAATACCCGGTATCGAAATTTATGGCAGTGCGGATCCGGAAGTGGTTGACAACCGACTGGGGGTTATCGCTTTAAATGTGCAGGGTCTGCCCCATGCTCTGACGGCGGCCATCTTAAATTACGAAGGTGGTGTCGGCGTCAGAAACGGATGTTTTTGTGCCCATCCCTATATTAAAATGCTTTTACAACTGGATGATGAAACTTCCAAAAAACTGGAGCAACAAATGCTGGAGGGAGATCGCTCTAATTTACCCGGTGCGGTACGGGCGAGCTTCGGACTCTATAATTCCATCCCGGAAATAGATCGTTTCATTGAAATATTGAAAAAAGTGGTCAACGGAAAATACGAAGGAAAATATATTTTGAATAAAAAGGAGGGAGCCTATTATCCGGAAGGGTATGTTCAGAATTTTCAAAATTATTTGACCATTTGAAGCAATCTCACAAATAAAAAAATATCCTCGGAAAAAATTATTCTTCCAATGCCAAACTCAATGCGGTGGCAAGCTTTAAGGTATCCCGGTTTGCCTTGCGCAGACGGTCAGCTAACACATTGGCCAAATTATGATAAAACTTTAATCCGAAATCCTGGTGAACCTTGATCAACTCATGTATCTGGGCCGCGCCGATTTCACCCAGGGTACAGTCGGATTCGGCAACCACAGTTGCCGAGCGAACCTCAGATTCCCCGCACAGGGACATCTCCCCGAAGAAGGCATAGTCCGAATCTTTCAGTTTTATCAATGCCTTATCCACCTGACTTCTTCCCTGGGCATCATCAAAGAGGGTCATTTTTTTGGTTACTGCCACCTTACCTTTGAACAGGAAAAATAGACTTTCTCCCTTTTCGCCTTCCCGGATGATTTCCTCGCCCTTTACGTAATCTTTCAGGCTCATCTCTTTGACCAGACTCTTGATGTATTTCTCGGGAATATTCTGAAACAGATAGACATTTTTCAAAAATTCAAGTTTTTCAGTCATACTGACTCCACAGCTTTTGCCTAATTATTTAATCAAAATCAGATAGCTTTCCGGATCGATAACCGCAGTATCCGGGGGATTAATTTGTATATCCAAATGCTCCCCCTTGCGTAAACTACGCCCGGCTTCCTGGAATTTCCGTTCAATAAATTGATCGAGATAGGAATAATCCTCCGACAAAACATGCGAAAGCGATAACGATTTCTGCTCCTTTACCAGCGCCAGGGGCAGCAATCCTTCTTTGCGAAAATGAGTAATTGCCTCACCAAAAGATTTTCCCTTCAATTCTTCCGGTACCTTTACCCGAAGCAGATGTTCCTCCTCGCCTTTACCAAGAAGATTTTGTACCGATTGAGGGACACCGGGTGCGACAACCATTTCCCCCAGCAAGACACCGGTAAAAGCATCGCTGACGATATAATCTTCCACCTGCGCTTTTTTAATATAAGGTTCATTGTCCCGGTCCAGAATATGGGCATAAACCTTAATTTTGGGCTGAATCGCCTTCACTGAGAATGCGGTGAGAATGGTTTTTTCATCTGTCCGGGAAGTGAGTCCGCCACTCATATCCGGAACAATGATTACTGCACTCGCCTTACGCAGATTGGCCCGGTTGAGGATCTCCTCCTGGGCGAAATCCCCCCGCACAAACTGAAGCGGCTGACCTTTAAACTTAAAGATAATATTCTGTACCTGATCATCCGGCAACTGGTTGATCAGAACGATAAGGGGCGGATCGTGCCTTTTGAAGATAACGTTAAGGATCTGCTCGGCGGAGTGGTTCCAACCGCACAATATGATATGATCGGTCTGGGAAATCTGTTTCAATCCCCTTTCCTCCTTTAGTTTTTGAGCAACAAAAATAGACGAAACGGTGGCAGTAAACATAGAGACCAGGGCAACACCGGTAAAGATGAGAATTACTCCCAGAAATTTACCCGCACTGGTCACCGGCACAATATCTCCATACCCCACCGTAGTAATACTGACCAGCACCCACCACACCGCCTGACCGAAACTTTTAAGGGCCGGATTGCTCTGTAATTCAATCAGATAAAAAACAGTTGCCCCGGATAAGCTGATGATAAAAATAAAAAGCAGAATGGTGATCAGCAGGTTTCTTCTGAAAAAGTAAAATATTTTTAAGAGAAAGGACAAATCAAAATCTCCCGTTTTGAGAAATTTTATACCGGCAATAATATACTAAACTTTACCGGCCAGGGGAATAAATTGTACGCACCACAAAATTTTGAAGAAACGTAGGCTTTATTATCTAATAGTTTGCCCACAACCCACCGGTTTCATTCAACCAGTTAGCAATCTGTTGGGTGATCCGGGGGATATCATTGTCCGATACATCCACTTCCAGAACGGGAAGGCTGGACTCTTGAATAAACTTCTTAAATGTCTCCTGTTCTTCCACAAAAATATCCAGATTATCATACTGGGAGGGATTTCCGGAGACCTTCAGTCTGGCCTCTTTGGCCTCAGCGAATGCATCCGGAGAGCGGGTACAAAATACAAGGCGAAATCCAATGGCACCGAGCCGGTCTTCCAGCCAATGAAAATCATATTTCTTGCCCAGGTGTTGCCATTGGTACACTTTGGTCGAGATATGGAAACGATCAATAATCCAGGAATAATAGGGAAGTAATTCGAGCAGGTGCATCCAGGTCCGGTAGGTCTCCATGGCTCTCGCTTCCTCCTGAGGCTCAAAATTTATCAGCCCCCTCCCCCAGGGAAAATTGGTAAAAGCACACCACTCCGCAGAAATTAAGGGTGAATGATACTGATATTTCCTGGGTCCGACTATCTGGGGATGTTCATTCAGGGCAAAAGCAATTTCGGTTTTCAGGGTAAGGCGGGTACCTTCTAAAATAATCTTTGGACAGAGCTTTTTTCCCATTTCAGAATCCGTTCAGCGTTTGAGTGAAAATAAAGATTAATTGGGGTATTTTCCGGAGAGCTTGAGTAACCAACCATGAAATCTGTGAAACCAGGCTGAGTCCTCAAAAAACATATAAGGACAGGCACCGGCGATAATAGACATACCGCTCTTCTTGCATTGTTCAATGGTCTCTCTGTTCAGAAGATTATATCCTTTCTGATTGTAAATCCAAATAAATTTCGGTTGCGAATTCATTGCTTCCCGGACCACTTCCCC
>CAZTXJ010000136.1:5821-8533 GCA_964617285.1 uncultured Calditrichaceae bacterium
TTGTCAATGCGGCCAATTCACATCTGAAACACGGGGGTGGGGTTGCCGGGGCGATTGTTCGCAAGGGAGGGTGGATCATTCAGGAAGAGAGTGATAAAATCGGATTTGTTCCCACGGGGCAGGCTGCAATAACCACTGGCGGGAACCTTCCCGCAAAGTATGTCATCCATGCGGTGGGGCCGCGCTGGGGAGAAGGCAATGAAAATGAAAAATTAAAAAATGCCGTTCAAAACAGCTTAAAACTGGCCGAAGAACATAATATTACTTCCCTTTCCATGCCGGCGATCAGTTCAGGAATTTTCGGATTTCCCAAAGAACAATGCGCAGAAATTATTCTTTCCAGTATTCGGGAATACGCAGATCAAAATTCCGAGGGAAGTTTACGCGAAATTCGAATTTGTCTTTTTGATCAGGAAATGGTTAAAATTTTTGAGGAGATATTTTAAAAAATATGCAATGTTTTGATCAGGTATTGGGCCAGAATATTCAATCCCAGGAAACCTATCACCAGAATAAAAATCAACAGAATCCAATAGCTCCAGCGGCGCTTTCGAATGGGTTTATAATTTCTCCCCTTGATCCTAGGAGGATATTTTCTCCTGATCTGAGGTTCCGGGTTTTCTTCTGCAGAGTCAACCATATTTTGTAAGGTTTCATCGGTAGACAAGTTCACAATATTATAATTGATCCGCTTTTCCCCTTTCAAAAAAGCATATAATAAAGCATTAGAGGCAATAACGCTGATGATACGCGGTATTCCCCGGGAAAGCTGGAAGATTCGTTGGATTGCTTCGGCTTTAAAAACATCCCTTCGCTCTGACCCGGCAACACTCATTCGGTGCAAAATATAATTCTGGGTATCGGCATAAGTAAACGGTTTCAATTTATACTGAATCAGAATGCGCTGTTTCAAAGACAAATTTTGAGGCGTATTCAGCACATCTGAAAGCGCAGGAAGTCCAACCAGGATAATCTGCAATAATTTTTTTGTGTTGGTCTCAAATTTTGAGAGAAATAAAATATCATCCATCTGTTCCCGGTTCAGATCATGGGCATCATCGATGATAACCGCAAAATTTTGCTCATGAAATGATTTCTTGAGGATAAATTCATACAGCAAATTGAAAATATCAGATTTTGACATTTCTTTAAAATCCAGTTCAATACCAAATTCCCGGCAAATATTCTGCAAAATTCTATCGCCGACTATTTTGGGATTTACAATAAGAGCAAAATTTTGCTGGGGGGATTTATTACTGATCAGAGACTGGATAAGCGCGGTTTTACCGGAACCCACTTCTCCGGTAAGGACCATCAAGCCTTTTTGCGTCTCGAGGCCAAATTGTAATCTGGCCAGGGCTTCTTTATGACTCTCCCCCAGATACAAAAATTCCGGATCCAGGGTAAGATTAAAAGGTTCTTTTTTAAGGCCAAAATAGTCGAGATACATTATCAGATTACTTTAGTGTATTTTCAGAAAAATTACCATCCTATGGCACCAGTTATCAAACCAACAAATTGTATCCCTTCATTTCCTGACAATTTACTATAATTAACCGGTTCAAGAAAGAAGGGGATATTATTCCATAACTGGCTTTCACATTTATGATCAAAAATCTTCATCAGAGAAACCTGTCGCTATCATCTGTCCGTTACTCGCCGTTTATCCAGAATATCTCCTCTGGAATTATATTTAACCGGCAACACCTTTTCCTGAAAGGGTAAATCCGGAAGTAAAAGTGTTGAACAAAATTTTAGGGCAAGGTGAAGAACATCTTTAATTTGTTTCATGCATCATCCCTGATTTTAACAAATAGACGGATTTCTATGATCCGGACAAAGATATCACCTCATTTTTTATCCGGCTTGATTTGAATCACAAGAAATAATTAGGAAAAATAGGGTTTTATGCAATTCGGCCTAATATCGAATTTCGCGAAGAAATTTACACCAGATCAACGATGGAGCTGTAATCGGGATCGAACAGCCTTTTGTGTGTCCGGATGACAAAAGCATCAGTCATGCCCGCAATTTCATCACAAATCAGCCGGGCACGAATTTTTTCTTCTTTTTCCTGAAGGATGGCTCGATGGGAATTATCGGACAAAAGTTTAAACTTCGGTCCCTCACCAGATAAATAATTTTCATTAAAAGCATCAAAAATTTGACTTATTATCACATTCCATTTGTGGTCTAACTGATGAAGCTGGCGGGATTGGAATATTAGCTCCTTAGCTAATTTTTGCAGGAAACCAGCCTGTTTAAGAATTTCCGGTTCAATTACCAGCCTATATTTATAGCGATTGGTCCGGGCAGAAAAATGGTTTGAAACCTGTTCCAGTGTGCACGCCCTGATAAATTCACCTATCTTCCGGGCAAAGAATTTTTCATATTCGTTTTTCTGAATAGTCTTGAGTAATTCCTCAATACATTGTTCTTCTTTTGAATCCAATTTTTTACCCTGTGTCCAGCCTTCGATTTTTTGCGGGGTGATAAAACCGGCATTGATGCCATCCACAATGTCATTCAGGGAATAGGCAGTGTCATCCGCCCAATCCATAATCTGACATTCCACACTCCGAAATTCGTTTTTTTCAGCATGGGTAAGAGATTTCAGGCTATCCCATTCACCGAAAAAAACGAAATTAAGATAGGTTTGCTGATCGTCGTAAAGAAAGTGGTTCTCCGGATCGGAAAGCTCTCCAAACAGCG
>CAZTXJ010000137.1:0-8502 GCA_964617285.1 uncultured Calditrichaceae bacterium
CAACCATTTCTGGGCAGTTTCTTTGTTGTATAAAAAGCCATCTTTATTTACTAAGGAATCCCAATCATTCGTATGATTTTCCGAAACCCATTGGGTGAACGGTTTGGAAGCAGAGCTGAGTAATTGCCCGCTTTCCGGTGTGAGCGAATAAACAACTTCAGTAATCAGGCCATTCCGGAAAATATAACGGGTTTGATAGACCAGTTTATCAACACCCAACAGTTCCCGAAATTTATCGCGTTCCGTTAGTGTGCAATAAAGGGTATCTCCCTCAATTTTCACATCCGAGGCAGAAATAGTGCTTTCTACCGCATCCATAAACTCCTCGTATTTTCCTATTTTTTCTTTCCCGATCTTTAACCATCCATTGATGAGTTCGAATTTGGCAGTGTCTGAATACAAGGTCATTCTTTGCTTGAAATCATGATTATTATAATAGGTTACATAGGTATCAAAATCTTTTCGGGTCTGTGAGGTGCAGGAAATTATTAATAGCATTAAAAAAAGGCTGAATATAGAAAAAATGATTAGATTAACTGTAGATAATTTATTCTGCATCTTTTCAGTTGGAATAAGTTCTGAATTTTTCATTATTATACAATCCTTACGATTTGGTTGCTTTTTCCATTATTTCAGTCATTCTTTTGACAAAATCAGTAGGTTTTTCCAGGGTGTCATTGATCAGCAGGGCACCGTCATATATTTGCAGTATGCAGGATCGCAGTAGCGGATCCTTATCATCGGCCAGATTTAATTTGGACAGATTTTTTATCAGCGGATGTTTGGTATTGATCTCCAGAATCTTTTTTGATCCGGTGAAATCCTTATCCATCATTTTCATCATTTTTTCCATGGAGGAATCCATTCCCTCTTTCCCGCTAACCAGAGTGGCTGGAGAATCAACCAGGCGCTTGGATTCAATCACGTCTTCTACCTTATCTCCCAAAACTTCTTTGAAAATCCCCATCAGGGATTTAGAAAGATTTTCATTCAGCGCCTCTTTTTTCGTTTCTTCATCCACTTTTAGATCAATGTCCGCTTTGTCAATGGATTTGAGGGGTTTTTTATCGTATTCAGTAATCGAAGGGACAATAAAAATATCCACCGGATCGGTCAGCAACAGCACCTCGATATCATTTTTCCGAAAATATTCCAGATTGGGATTCCTTTTGATGGTTTCCTTATTATCACTGGATAAGTAATAAATCTCCTTCTGATTATCCCGCATGCGGGAGACATAATTTTTGAGTGATGTCATCTCACCATTTTCGGTGACTGTGGATTCAAACCGGAGCAGATCGATAATTTTGTCGCGATTGGTGAAGTCAACATTTATCCCTGTTTTAAATAGCGGTCCGAAGTTTTGATAAAACTTTTTAAATTTTTCCGGTTCATTTTTGCTCCACTCTTCCAGAAAACTAAGAATTTTACTAACCAGGACATTTTTGATCTTCGCCACCACCGGGCTGTTCTGCACCCATTCCCGGGAAACATTCAGCGGCACATCTTCCGTATCCACCACACCCTTGATAAATCTGAGGTATTCCGGTAAAAGTTCTTTGGCGTCGTCCTGAATAAAAATTTTATTGGAATAAAGCTGGACCGTTTTTTCCAGATCGTCCCGGAAAAAAGTGGGTGGGGCATTTTCCGGAATAAATAACAGTGCCTTGAAGTTTACCGTTCCCTCTATCGCCAGATGAAGGTGACCCAGGGGCTGGTTAAAATCGTTGGAAATGAACTTATAGAACTCGTTCATTTCCTCATCCTTGATATCACTCTTTGGTTTCTGCCACAGGGCAGTAACCCGGTTTACCTGTTCTTTTCCCACATAGATGGGGAAATCCACAAAATTCGAATATTTCTTAATGATCTCTTTTACCCGGTATTCATCGGCAAATTCTTCTGAATCTTTTTTCAGCGTGAATGAAATCTTCGTCCCGCGCTCTTTTCGGTCAATTTCCTCGATGGTAAATTTCCCCTCACCGCCGGATTTCCAGCGATAACCTTTTGAGTCCGGATCGGCATGCCGGGTTTCAATAGTTACCTCATCGGTAACCATGAAGACTGAGTAAAATCCAACCCCGAACTGACCGATCAAATTACCGTCCAGGGTTTTCTTCTCTTTCTGGACCCGTTGCAAGAATTCCAGAGTACCGGAATGGGCAACCGTTCCGATTTCGTTGATCAGTTCATCCCTGGTCATACCAATTCCGGTATCTTCAATGGAAAAGGTTTTCTTTTTATCATCCAGTTCTATTTTGATTTGTAAGGATGCATCCGGATTCAGAATATTTTTATCTGTTAGTCCCCGAAAGCGGACCTTATTCAGCGCATCGGAAGAATTGGAAATGAGTTCCCGCAAGAATATCTCCGGATGAGTATAAAGGGAGTGCACTATCAGATGAAGCAGTTGCTTCATCTCTGCCCGATATTCAAATTCTTCCAGTTTAGGTTTAGCCTGCTTTGGCATATCTATTTCCTCCAAAAAATTTTTATTGCTCTTTCAAAATACCTTAATCAAAAAATTCAATCTGTAATTTACAAACTTATCTCTAATTCATCAACCCGTTAGAAATAATATGAATCGAAAATTTTAATGCGATTTGTACTCAGACTCAAACGGCGTTAATTTTGTTCCGGCTCACTGGAAGAAAATTAAGAGAAGGAAACAACCAATGGCAATATGGTATAAACAACCAACTCTGGAAGAAATAAATGCGCTGGGTAAAGGTACCATGGTGGAGCATTTGCAAATAGAGTTTACGGAAATTGGCGATGATTATCTGGTAGCGACCATGCCGGTGGATCAGCGCACCAAGCAACCGCTGGGCCTTTTGCATGGAGGGGCCTCCGCCGCCCTGGCCGAAACGCTGGGTAGTGTCGCCTCAATACTCTGCCTTGATCCGGAAAAATATTATGCGGTGGGACTGGTGATCAATTCCAATCACATGCTCGCAGTAAGGGAAGGTATTGTAACCGGATATACCAGACCCGTCCATCTGGGACGAAGTACCCACGTCTGGGATATTCACATCTATAATTCCGAGAAGAAATTGGTGAACGTGACCCGCTTAACCATGGCGGTTTTAAACAAGTCATAATAGTAATGACTTCCGATTGGATTCCATGCCTGCTCTTTGTGATAGTAAAATGACTTCTTGAATAATCCAATGTATAAACTTCTTATCCGAAAAATTTTGTTTCTCCTTGACCCTGAACGGGTGCATAACCTGATTGTCGCTTTCTTAAAAATTCCTCGGCTAAGCAAATTACTTCGGCTTTTTTATTATTATGATCATCCCTCGCTACGCCGGAATTTTTTTGGAGTTACCTTTAAAAATCCGGTGGGTCTGGCGGCCGGCTTTGACAAGGACGCTGAACTTCTTTCCCAACTACCGGACCTGGGATTTGGGTTTATCGAGATTGGTACGGTAACGCCACTTCCACAACCCGGGAACCCCACTCCACGGATTTTCCGGCTTGTCCGTGACCAGGCCCTGATTAACCGGATGGGTTTTAACAACCAGGGTGTTGAGAAAATGGCAGAGCGGTTGAAGAACAAAAAATCAGATATTATTATTGCCGGAAATATCGGAAAAAATAAAATTACCCCTAACGAGAAAGCAGCGGATGATTATCTAATCTGTTTTGATGCGCTGTTTGATTATGTAGACTTATTCGTGGTCAATGTCAGCTCACCCAATACCCCGCATTTAAGGGAACTTCAGGATAAAATTCCCCTTACCAATCTTTTGAAAAAGTTGCAGAAACGAAATCTGACAAAACCGATCAGAAAACCAATTCTTTTAAAAATTGCCCCGGATTTGAGTGAATCGCAACTGGACGATGTTATTGAAATCGTCAATGCGGTGAAGCTGGATGGTATCGTTGCCACCAATACCACCATCGGCCGGGAGGGATTGAAGACTGAAAAATTACGGATTGATCAGATAGGCGAGGGTGGCTTGAGTGGGTTGCCGCTGAAGGACCAATCGACCCGGATCATTAAATACATTCATGAACGCTCTGGTGGAAAGATCCCCATTATCGGCGTTGGAGGAATTCACTCTGTAGAAGATGCCCTGGAAAAGTTGAACGCCGGTGCATGGTTGATCGAGCTATATACCGGATTCATTTATGAAGGTCCGGGATTGATTAAACGAATAAATAAAGAGCTGGTAAGAAGGGTGGGTAATATTAATCCATAATTTTAATCCAACCGATAAATTTATCAGCCGTTTCCTCTCTTTTGCGCTGCCTTATATTTTTCATATAAAATATGAATAAGCCCGTCCGCCAGGCCGACTTCGGGTACGAAGATGTTGCCGATTCCTGCCCATTTCATGACATTTAAATAAATCTGGCAGGCTGGCACAATAACGTCTGCGCGGTCCGGTCTGAGGTTGAGCACCCTGATGCGGTCCTCATAAGAATAAGACTGGAGTTGTTGATAGATCTTTGACAATTTTTTATAACTGACCGGTTTACCTTCCTTCTGCCCGGAAAGCCGGAATATTTTGTTGATGTTTCCCCCGCTGCCAATGGCACTGACCGGTTTGCTGGTTTGATTCAGATTTTTTATCCATTTTTTCATTTCTTTCCATTCGGATTTTTCAACCAGTCCCTCCAACAAGCGCACCGCCCCTATTTTAAAGGAAGCTGAAACGTTTTTCCGTTCCTGAGAAATTGTAGTCAGTTCACAACTTCCTCCCCCGACATCGATGTAAAGGTAACTATCTGAGCTGGCCAATAGCGTTTCAATGTGATTGGCAAATATAATCTCGGCTTCTTTTTTACCATCCACAATCCGGAGATCGATTCCACTTTGGTTTCGGATATCCTCCACAATTTCCGAACCGTTATCCGCTTCTCGCATGGCGGAGGTGGCACAGGCCATATAATCAATGGGTTCATACGCTTCCAGTAAATATTTAAATCCCTGCATGGTTTTGATTAATTTCCCTGCCTTTTGTTCGGAAATATGGTTTTTGGTAAAGGCGTCGTCTCCTAACCGGATCGGCATCCGGATCAATGACTCCTTTTTATTGAAAGTTCTGTTATCGTTTTCAAAAACCCGGGAAAGCAGTAACCGAACCGCATTGGAACCGACATCTATGGCCGCGAATCTCAAAGATTTCTCAACCATGCTTTCTGATTTCCTGGTATTATTTGTTTCCATTTTTTAGGTGCTCAATGATATGAGTATAAGTTTTTGTGTGTCTCTATTTTTGTATTTTTATTACTATTCCAGGTACTGCACAGAGTCATCTGAATCTCGGCATCGATGCTGAAGAAATTATAATAATCTGCCAGAAATATCTAGGGAAGGAATTGATCCAAAAATTTTTTGGTAATATCCGCATTTGATTTTTTAATGGCTGTCGCAATTTTGGCTGTTATTTCCGGATCGATCGATTCCAGAAATTGGAATGCCTGTTTTTCCAGCCGTTTTTGGATTACCTGGCTGAAAGCGATTCTGGCCTTGCTGGATTTTCCCGGGAATAGTAATAATTTCAGGATCCCGGTCCCGGGTTTAACATCCGACCATTTTTCTATCGATAGGGTGATACCTGCAATTCCGGACTTTGACATGCCGGCGGAAAATTCCGGCACCAATTCGGAAACCAAACCCGATATGGTGGGCTCGTGTCCGAAAAGCATGACACTATTAAATTTGTCATCTATTTTTTTCAGAATGGTGAAGAATGATTTGCTGTCGATATCATCATAAATTCCCTTTTCCAGCAGGATCTCATCTTCCGGATAATTAAATACCCTGGAAAAAATTTTTGCCGTTTCCAGCGTCCGGTTGGCCGGACTGGAGATAAAAAGATCCGCCGAGAAATCCTTCTCTTTTAGCAATTGTGCCATCTTAACGGAATTTTTTTCTCCTTTATCCACCAGGCTCCGCTCATAATCCGGGATGTCCAGTTCGCGGCTAACCGCTTTTCCATGTCGCACCAGGTAAATTGTTTTCATTGATATTCCTTCTCCAGAAATTTTATTCAGCATTCTTTAACATTAACCAGGCTCGATGATATCTGGCAAACCTTTGAAAATCTTTTTCCTCCAGATGATCCACCCGTTCCAGATTCATATTGTCTTCCAAATCAGCTAATTTTACGGTCCGGGCCAGTGGATTTGGCAGCACCCGTTTGATATAATCCTGGTAAACTTCGCCATCCCGTTTACTCAGGCAGTCTACAGCAGCCACGATCTCCGATGAAAATCCTTCTTCGGCTAAATCTTTTAGCTCAAGATCGCTATCCTCAATCACATCATGCAAAATTGCTACGGTTTTTTCCTGATCTTCTTTTACCTTCATCATCACCCGCAACGGATGTAAAATGTAGGGCCTGCCGTACCGGTCTTTTTGTCCGGCATGTATTTTTACTGCCAGCTGTATGGCTTTATCCAAATCTGACATATGTTTTCTCTTTGTTATGAGATTCGTTTCTCGATTTCCTGGGTCACCGTCTTTAAGGATTTTATCCGGGCATACCATTTACAGTTGGATTCAACAATGGTCCATGGCGCATAAACCGTGCTGGTGCGGAACAGCATTTCATCAACCGCCTGTTTATACAAATCCCATTTGTCCCGGTTTCGCCAATCCTCATCGGTTATCTTCCAGCTTTTGTTGGGATCCTGCTGGCGCGCCTCAAATCTTCTTAACTGCTCATCTTTGTCGATCTGCAGCCAGAATTTTATTACCACCGTACCGAAATTGACCATTTGCTCTTCCATTTCATTGATTTCCCGGTAGGCTCGCTTCCATTCTTCTTCGGTGCAGAATCCCTCAATCCGCTCTACCATCACCCGGCCATACCAGGATCGGTCGAAGATGGCAATGTGACCGGCTTTGGGCATCTTAATCCAGAATCGCCAGAGATAATGATGTGCTTTTTCCAGATCATTGGGGGCAGCGATCGGGATCACCTCATAGCCCCGTGGATCCAGACCCTGTACCAGCCGCTTGATATTCCCACCCTTCCCGGCAGCATCCCATCCGGCATAAACAATCACAATGGGTATCCGCCGCGAATATACCTCGTGTTCGAGATCCCGGATTCGGGCCTGGTACTTTTTCAATTCGGAAACATACTCTTCCCGATTCAGGGAGAGGGTTAAATCTGTTTTCTCCAGAATTGAGGAAGATAAATTTTCTAAACTAACAGGCGTCTTTGTAATAATTTTTACTTTTTCTGTGCTGTTCCGAACTTCTTCAATCCTGTGTTCTAATATATCTGTTACTCTCTGAAAAATTTTGGCCGCAGCAAAACGACGATCCTCTGCCTCAACGATTGTCCATGGGGCATAGTCGGTGTCCGTTTTGGCCAGCATTTCTTCTATAGCATCCACATACTTTTCGTATTGATTGTGATGTTTCCAGTCTTCCCCGGATACCCGCCAGGCTGTAGCCGAATTTTTCTCCAGTTTTTTGAACCGCTTCTTCTGCTCTTTTTTAGTAATGTGCAGGAAAAATTTTATGATCACCGTTCCGTCATCAGACAATTGACGTTCGAAAGACTTGATCTCGTTATAGGCATTCTGCCAGATATTTTTTTTCACCACTTTATCCAGCCGTTCTCCCAGAACGCGTCGATACCAGCTGCGATCGAAAATGGCGATCCGGCCCCGTTCCGGTGTCCGCATCCAGAATCTCCACAAAAACGGCCGTAGCCGCTCCTCTTCGTTGGGGGGCAAAGTGGAAAAAACGTTGAATCCGCGAGGATCCAGGGACAAGATCAACTGGTTTATCAGCGTGCCTTTCCCGGCCGCACCCCAGCCTTCGAACACGATCATCACCGGGATGCCAAGCTCTTTCGCCTCGCGTTGCAGCTTTGCTAATCTTAACTCCAAGGGAGAAATAACTTTTTTATACTCATCTTTTTTAAGCTTTTTACTCAAATCAATTTTTTCGAGCATATACTATCTTTTATTTTTTGGTTTTTCTTTAATATATGACTTAATCTCGTCCCACAGATCCTGATAGGCCGCAGCTGCCTTTGACCGCGGTCGAATATATCCCAGAGGATTGCGGTAGATTCCCATTTTTTCGATTTCACTGTTATAGGGGATTTGGCTTTGCAGAAATCGTGTCTCCGGCTTTAGATATTCCCTCATAATTTCCTGATGCATTTTTTTACGACTCTCTACCATCGAGAAAAACGGAATAAGTTTTTTTGCGGAGAGTTTATGGCTTTTAAAGAATTTTAAAAGTTTCTGATAAGTAAGTAGTGAAAGGGTGGTAGGAATGAGGGGGATTAAAATGAAATCGGCAGCATAGAAAACATTTTCGGAAACCAGGGTAATATTGGGTGGACAATCCAGAAAAATATATTCATAATCCTGAAGTGATCGTGAGAAAATGGTATTAAACTGTTTTTTGGATTTGGGAATTTTATCCAGCAGAAGATCCATTTTACGATGCGACATCTTCGCTGGAAGCAGATCCAGAAATTCAAAATCGGTTGCCCGGATGAATTTATCCAGGGTCCT
>CAZTXJ010000138.1:0-3516 GCA_964617285.1 uncultured Calditrichaceae bacterium
TTTTTTATTACAAAAAGTACTGTCCTGATGAAATAAACAAATTAGCATATAATAATATTTAGTCTATCCACAATTACGGAAAAACAGGTGAAGTGTATTTGAAACATATGCCAATGATTTGTTCTATTTACCAATCAATCTAAATCAGATACAACACTAGTCAGCCAAAAACAACAACAATAATTCCCTTGTAAGATAATTACAACCCGAATCCTTGCCAGAATTACCCGGGTTATCTATGGATCCGATTGTGGGAAGAGGCTTAAAACGATATAACCCCGCCATCAAAGCCATCAATTAATTTTATTTGTAATTTTGAAATTATCGCAATTGAAAAATTCTTCATTTTTTCTTCATCAAATCTTCATCAATAGAATTAAGTTTCGCGACAATATTAATTGAGAGACATTCTCAAAAACTTCTGTAAGGGAAGAAATGATGCACGTTTTTTCTGCCAGAATGTTTATAAATCGTCCGCGATCTGTTGTTTTTGCTTTAGTCAGCGATTTTGAGCATTGCTGGAGATGGCGTGCAATTCTTTTCGAATCCCGGACAAATTTATCCAAAACTACGGATGGTGTAATGGCTATGAAGAATTTGTAACTTGTACATTTAAAATCACACCATTACTAGAGACAATCCTTTGTTAAATATACCCGAAGCCTTTAAAATATTTCTAAACCATCCCCATCCGTTTTATCCGGTAACGCATCTGAAGAATGATATTCCTGTTTTTGATGAAGTGAAGACTGAAATTCGCAATAACTTGGATCAGCGAGTGGCAATCCCGGAAAAAAATTATAAGGCAGCGGCAGATTATTTAGCGGTTTTCAATGATACACAACCTACTCCTGGTACCATTTTTACCTATTTAATGCCAGGAGTGATTACAATAAAATGAAAATGATACTATGAAATATCCTTTCTGTTTTATCTGGGGTATTATTACCATAAGCAGGATTGTTTCAGCTGTGTAGTACTAATTCACTTAACCCATAAATTTTTAAGGAGGTCGTCATGAAGTATTTTCTGGCAGTAATTTTAAGCATTGTGCTTGCAGTGGCAAGTTTAATCATAAATTGTCAACAGGAATCACCCACCCCGCTGAATCCGAATAGTCCATCCCAATCCGTGCTGGATAAAAAAGGAAATGGTAGTGGTCAGTCGACAACTGTTTCCGTCTTTGCCACCGGATTTAATAATCCTCGTGGATTAAAATTCGGACCCGATGGTTACCTTTACGTTGCTGAAGGTGGTCTGGGTGGAAATCAAAGCACCATAGGTATATGTGATCAGGTTGTCCCACCAATTGGGCCCTATACTGGTGGTATGACAGGTAGAATTTCAAAGGTAAGTCCCACAGGAGTTCGCAGTACGGTTGTTGACAATCTTCCTTCTGACCAGACCAGCGCCATAACCGGTAACCTCGTTTCCGGAGTAGCGGATGTGGCCTTTATCGGCAATACTCTTTATGCCATTTTTGCAGGAGCAGGTTGTTCCCACGGTGTCTCAGAATGGCCCAATGGGATTATACGAGTTAATGCTGATGGTAGCTGGGATATGATTGCCGATTTGAGTGCCTGGCAGCAGTCGCACCCGGTGGCTAATCCAGAAGAAGATGATTTTGAACCGGATGGTACCTGGTATAGCATGATTAATGTCCGGGGAAATTTGTATGCCGTAGAGCCCAATCATGGTGAAATGGTGAAAGTTACCCCTTCAGGCGACATCAGCCGGGTAATTGATATCTCCGCCACCCAGGGACATATAGTTCCCACCGCGATGGATTTTCATGGCAACTTCTTTATAGGTAATCTGTTCACATTTCCCATAGTGGAAGGAAGTTCAAATATCTATAAAGTTACGCCTTCCGGACAAATAAAAATCTGGCAAACCGGTTTCACCACTATCCTGGGTGTAGCTATCGACCAGCGAGACCGTATGTATGTCCTGGAAAACACCACCGGCAGTCATCCCGGACCAACCCCTTGGACCGGAGAAATCCTGCGGGTTGAACCTTCAGGATCACGTGAAGTAATTGCAGACAGCCTGTTCCTGCCCACCGCCATGACTTTTGGACCGGATGGGGCACTTTATGTTTCGAATAAAGGATTTGGTCCACCGGTTCCGGGATTTGGTGAAATTCTGAAGATAGAGCTGCAATAACATATTTAGAATAATGCCCGCCATAATAGTGCGGGCATTATTCTCTAATCAGTTAACTCAAAAATAAGGGAGATTTTATGTACCTGATTCGCGAAACATTTCAATGCAAACCTGGAATGGCCAAAGAGCTGGTAAAAAAATTCAAGCTAACTATCCCCTATATGAAAGAACAAAACTTTATAAGTACAAAGGTGTTAACTGATTTGGCATCTAATTACTGGACCGTGGTGCTGGAATCCGAAGTGGAATCTCTTAAAGATATTGAAAACGTTAAGGGTTTTACTTCTCTGCCAAAGGTTAAGGAAATCATGAAGGATTATATGACTCTGGTGGAAGGTGGGAAACGGGAGATCTTCAATATCGAGTAGCAACTCTTTTCCCTTCTTTTTTAACCGGATCCAAGCCTGCAGTAATTAAAAAGTGATAAAACTGATAGTGTTGAAATAATTTTTTGAGTCTTCCGTCAACTTAGAATTGTAAGGCGGTTTTAAACCGCCTTTTTTATTTCGATAGGATACCTCCCTGGAGACTGCCAAAAAAAATATCAAGTGAAATGAATCCTGTTTATTTCAATAAAAAAATTACGTATTTTAGCCCGATCTTTAGCCAGGACTGGGGCATGTGAGTAGATGTTTTTATGTTGTCCTTTTGATTTTCCTGACCTCGTTTTCTTTATTCTCTCAGGACATATCCTTTAAACGACTGACCGGAGAACAGTTTATCGGCAGCGGTGCGGTATACTGCGTCTTGCAGGATAAAACCGGCTATTTATGGTTCGGCACCGAATATGGACTCTATCGTTACGACGGGCGTGATTTCCGGACTTTTCGTCACGATCCGGATAATCCTAACTCGATCAGCGATAATACCATCTGGGCTGTTTACGAGGATCATCAGGGCTTTCTGTGGATAGGGACGGCAAACGGTGGATTGAATCGTTTTGATCCGGCGACCGAAAAATTCCAGCACTGGCTAGCCTCAGATAACACCGAACCGATTGGCCCCGGATTAAGTGATAACAGTATTACCTGTATCCAGGAAGATTCCTCGGGATTTTTCTGGATTGGGACCTACCGGGGAGGATTGAACCGGTTTGACCCGACAAAGTCTGAATTTCAGCACTGGTTCAGAGATAAAAGCGCAGCGGCCACTTTGGATGCATTCTATGTAACTTGTCTGTATCTTGACGCCCAGGATCAACTGTGGGTCGGTACCTATGAAGGATTATACAAATTGAACCTGAAATCCGATTCAATTCAGTTCCTTACCTGGAAACATGACAGTAAAAATCCCAAAAGTCTAAATAATAATATCGTCTGGAATATTTTTGAATCAAAACAGGATTCAGGA
>CAZTXJ010000138.1:3616-6242 GCA_964617285.1 uncultured Calditrichaceae bacterium
ATAAGGAAGTTACAGCAATTTGTCCGGATCAAAATGGCATATTGTGGGTGGGTACAACCAGCGGATTATATTATCTGAAAAAGGAACCGGATAGGACCCTCCTGAAAAAATATCCGCAATTAGCTTTGGAATATATCTGGTCTTTAGCCCCGGGAAAAACAGGTGAACTGTGGATTGGAACCTATGGGAACGGTTTGTTCCGCTTACAAACCGATTCAAACCAGATACAACACTGGTTAGCCAAAAGCAGCAACCAGGATGGTCCAGGCAATAATTATATTCGCGCTCTTTGTCAGGACCATTTGGGCTATCTGTGGGTTGGATTATGGGGCAGAGGTATAAACCGTTACAATCCCGCCACCGGAGAATGGAAATCTTATATCTACGACCGGGACGATCCGAATAGTCTAAGCTATAACGATGTCTGGGCGATTCATGAAGACCATTATGGGCAGCTTTGGATTGGCACCAAGGGTGGAGGCCTGAATTTATTCCATCGAGAAACGGAAAAATTTTTCCGCTGGCAGAGTACCGGAGATAACCAGGCACAGCTGAGTCATAACGGCATTTTATCCATCACTGAGATGAGTTTCAATAATGTAGACATTGATAGTAATTTTACCAAATTGTGGATTGGCAGCGAAAACGGCCTGGTAAATTTCACATATCCTTTTAGTAAAAGTGGAAACTACACTTCCGATCAGGCAAAAATTATAACTTTCTCCGAAAAAGATGGTCTGCCAAGCAGCATGATCAAGAGTGCTGTTCAGGATAATCTGGGCAATCTGTGGATCGGTACCAACATGGGTTTGCTGAAATTTTCCTCGGATTCACTGCTTTCTTATTCTAAATCAAAAAAGATGGAAGATTTTCCGAAAGAATTGAGTTTTGATTTTTATACCATGAAAGATGGGTTACCCAGTGAAGATTTTTCCATTCAAGCGGTGGTAAAAAGCAAAGATGGTGAATTATTCTGGGGAACCAAAAACGGATTAATCAGCTTTTATCCGAACCGGCTTCAAAAGACCGGTGCTATTCCCCCAATAGCGATTACTGAAATCCAGGTGATGAACGAACCAATCCTTACGCAAACCTACATTTCATCTTCAAAATCTGGGACTGGTGGTAACCAATTAAAATTGCCATATAATCAGAATATTATATCTTTTCGATTTGCTTCCATGGACTTTACTGCACCGCAGGAATGTCTTTTTTCCTACAAGTTAGAAGGTTTTGATAAAGGATGGGTTTTTTCCGGCCGGCGGCGTTTCGTATCCTATACCAATTTGAATCCAGGGAGCTATACTTTCCGGGTCAGGGGATCCAACAGCGACGGAGTATGGAGCAATAATGAAGCAATCATCTCCTTCACCATTATGCCCCCCTGGTGGAAAACAGCCTGGGCCTATTTATTCTACGGATTATTCGTTATTGCCACTCTCTTTGGTATACGCCGGTTCGAAGTATACCGGATAAGACTCAGGCATCAGCTGGCGATGCAAACCCTGGAAACCCAGAAATTTCAGGAACTGGAACGATCCAAATCACGCTTCTTCACCAATCTGTCCCACGAATTCCGGACCCCATTAATGTTAATTCGGGGACCCATTGAGCAAATTCAGGCAGGAGCTCAAAAAACAAATATTCAAAAACTATACGACCTGATATTTCGCAACAGTAACCGGCTGATGGAACTGATTGATCAGATCCTGGCAATTTCCCAGATCGAGGCAGGTGTTCTTCCCTTACAAACACGGGAGATGAATGTAATTTCTTTGCTCCATGGCCTGGTATCCTCCTTCGATTCTCTGGCAGAGCAAAAGCGGATAAAATTAGTATTCGATTCAAAGATTACTTCCTTTTTCGCCTGGATTGACCAGGACAAATTCGAGAAAATTATCAATAACATCCTATCCAACGCCTTCAAATTCACCAATGAAGAAGGTACTATCAGCTGTCGCGCCAGTGAGAAATCCTGCAAATCGAAAGTAAATAATCTAAATTGGAATACCGATAAATACCTGGAGATTGCGATATCGGATACCGGTATTGGCATCCCGGAAGATCAGCAGAAAAGAATATTCGATCGATTCTACCAGGTGGACGATTCTTTGGGGAAAAAATTCCCTGGTACCGGTATTGGTCTCGCCCTGGTAAAGGAACTGATCGATCTCCACCATTGGGACATTTCCCTGAAAAGTAAATCCGGGGAGGGCAGTACCTTTTACATATGCATTCCCTCTGGACATGAGCACCTGAAAGACAGCGAAATCATATCCACGGTAACAGGGGAGGAATATATATCTCAGCAGGTATCGGGTACGGGTTCCACCAGACACGCTGGCCTTGCAATTGATAATTCGGCAAATGCGCTGGGTCAAAATAATCAGACCAGAATAGCTTCCAACATTAAGCATTCCTCCGATGCGCCCGAAGGAGATCCAATAATTTTGATTGTGGAGGATTCTGCCGACGTCCGGTTTTATCTGAACGAAATTTTGAAGGAGGACTTCCGGATTGAGGAAGCCACCGGAGCCGAAGAGGGATTTCAAATGGCAATCAGCCTGAGCCCGGATATCATTCTCAGTGACGTGCTGATGCCGGGAGTCAGCGGCATTGAATTTTG
>CAZTXJ010000138.1:6342-8433 GCA_964617285.1 uncultured Calditrichaceae bacterium
GCCATGGCTATTACTGAAAAACATCTGGATGATCCCGAATTCGAAACCGGAGAATTTGCCAGATCACTTAATTTGAGCCGCAGCCAGTTGCACCGTAAACTGGTTGGTTTAACCGGGCAATCGCCGGGTGAATTTATCCGGATAATTCGTCTCAAACGCGCAGCACAACTGCTCAAGCAGCAGAGTGCAACCATTTCGGAAGTTGCTTACCAGGTAGGATTTAATAATCTGTCCTACTTTACCAAAGCTTTCCGCCAGCAATTCCGCTGCACTCCTTCCGAATATATGGAAAAACAAAAATCAGCACCCTCTCTCACTTCCGAGAATAATTAACCCATTGTGCTAATTGAATGAGAAAAAATGTTGAACACCTCTGGTGTTCTGAAAAACCCGTGCAGGAATTTTTCCTTCTACAAACGTTTAACACCTACGGTGTTTTTATTTACGTTTAATTATTATAAAAATCCCATTAGGAATTAAATATTTATAGCCAGGAAATTATATGTCTCCCTAATACCCCGTTAAGGGCGACATTTACTCCTCTCTTTTAATAGTACAACTGGATAATTAAAACCACTCTTCGCTTCTTTCCCAATTCAATTAACCTCCCGGATAATTGTTGAAATCAATGCCCGATGCAACACCAGTGTTAAATATTGCCACAGGGGTGTTAAGCAACCACCGGGAAAGCTAATTATTTTTTATTACACTTTTAGGATTATTGCGAAAGAAGAAACTATGTCCATTTTTTCTGCCAATGTTTTAATAAATCGCCCGCGATCTGAAGTATTTGATTTTATCAGTGATTTTGAAAACGACTGGAAATGGCGGACAAATCTTTTCGAATCCCACTCAAATCTTTCTAAAATTCCGGCGGACGAACCGGATATGAAACACCGGATTCGGTTATGGGGTGTGCAGCTAAATGCCAAACAAGAAATAACCCTGCTCCGGGAAAATGCACAAATTAGCCGGAAGATCAAATCCGCCCTGATATCAATTCAAGAAAGCAGAACCGTTGAGGATATCTCCGATAACAAAACAATTTTTTCCCTCACTTACCAGGTTAAGTTTACCGGAATTTATCGGGTAATCTCTCCGCTGGTATTGCGGGAACACCGTTATCATCTCCAGCAAAGTATGGAGTGGCTGAAAGAATTACTGGAATCCAGCGGCGAATATCAGTCACCACCCAAAGACATTCAACCCTTAACAACAACACTTTGAAATTTAAAACCAGGCAAAAATAAGGAGGAATGATATGGTTTAGTAAATATGATACTCAAAACTGTAAAAAAATGTACTCTAATAATATCAGATAAAAATTTTATAGTAAGAAAAGGAATAATAACAATGAAAAAAATTTTCAATCCAAATCGATTAAATTTTAAATGGACCATAAAAGCAATATTCGTTCTTATATCAATCCTCATTTGGACGAGCACTTCATCCGCTCAATTATCCGGTACCAGAACAGTTGGGATTGGGCGAGATTATACCTCCATCACTGCAGCTGTAACAGCTCTCACAGCCCAGGGAGTGAATGGACCCGTGGTTTTTAACATTTCCGATAATATGACCTACAATGAGCAAATTGTAATTGGCCCGATAACCGGTGCCAGTGCCAGTAATACTATCACATTTCAATCCGACCCGGCAAATAGCTCAAATGCAACCATACAATTTACGCCTACTGTTTCAGATAACTATTTAATAAGACTTAATGGGGCGGATTATATTACCTTCCAAAATCTTACCATGACCAGTTTTGGAAGCACCCAATATGGGACCATTATCCGGTTAGAGGGAGATGCCGATCACAATCAGTTGATCAATAATACTTTTAATGGGATCTCCACCACTTCTACCGGCAGTTCTTTAGCCATTATTATTTCAGAAAATGCTTCAGTAGATAATACCAGGATTGAGGGGAATACCTTTGTCAACGGTTCCATTGGAATCGCCATGAGCGGGGTGAACAGCACAACTTTGTCCAGCGGAACTCAAATTTTGGATAATACCTTCCAGGCACAAGCCTGGGGTGGAGCTTTCCTGCAATATCATAATGCGCCTCAGGTGATTGGCAACATC
>CAZTXJ010000139.1:0-1697 GCA_964617285.1 uncultured Calditrichaceae bacterium
CCGGAAAATTTTTTATATTCATTGTTTTATTCCACTTCGGAATTTAATTACTTTCATTATCACAATGTAAAGGTGGATCGCTGGCTGGAGGAAGCTGCCCAAGAACCAATACGGGAAAAACGTGATATTCTCTATCAAAAAATTGTTAAAACGATACTGGACGATACACCGGCAGTTTTTCTCTATCATGTAAAACCACATTTTGCTTATAATAAGGAAAAAATAAAATATCTGCCGGTTAATCCTTATGGTATTATCCAGTTTAACCAAATTATTCTGAATGATAACTAAAAGCACAAACATAATCTCCCAGACTAACCATAAAACCAAATCCTGGATATTTGGACACCTGCGGCTGCAGGGACAGTTTTTTCTTTATTTCACCGGTCTGATTGTCCTGGTGGTATTTTTTATCTCGGTTGCGATTTTTTACTTTCAGCGGCAAATGATTTTGAACCAGGCCCAGGAAAAAGCCTTCAGTCTTACCCGCTCTCTGGCTTATGCCAGCCTCAATGCCATATTACTGGACGATTATATTGTACTTCAATCCCTCATCGACAGTATGATGGATGGGCCGGATATTATCTCAATTACCATTCTGGATACCACCGGACGGATAATCGCCTCCAGCACCCCGGAAAAACGCGGTGAAAAACTGGATGATCTGGCAACCCGGCGGGCCCTGATGTCGGACCGGCTGCTGATCCAAAAAGTATCCAGCAATCAACGTGGCCAGATTTGGGATACCGTGGTTCCCATATTCGAGTTAAATCAAAGACGTGGCACTGCCCTGTTGAAGTATTCCCTGGAAGATCCCTTCGAAGGACTTATCATTACCATTCTGGTAATTGGTCTTGTCGCCATTACTTTAAGTATGGGGCTGGCATACCGATTTTCCCGGTCGATTTCCCGGCCGATACGGAAAGCAGTTCAACTGGCCCATGAATATGGCAAGGGGAATCTGGATGCCACCATTGAGATGGAACGGGATGACGAGATCGGCGAACTGGTCCAGTCCCTTAATAAACTTTCCAATGAACTGAAAACTTTGATCGACGAGAAAATCGCCAATGAAAATCTGGTGATGATGGGAGAATTTGCCGGATATATTATTCACGATCTGAAGAATCCCTTAAGTGGTATACATTTGCTGGCCGAAGGCATGCACCGTAAAATTGAGGATGAAAGCCCGGTAAAGAAATATTCCACCGAAATTCTGCTGGCAGCCCAGAAACTGCACGATTTTGTGGAACGTACCCTGGATGTCGCGCGCTGGAGCAAGCTGAATCTTCAGCCCGTGAATTTACCGGAGCTGATCGATTCGGTGGTAAAAGAAGTCCAGTTCTCTTCAGTTGAAATCATTGCCCTGAACAACCCCGGCATGCCGGAATTTCGGGGTGACCATCAGTTGTTGCAAATGGCAATAAAGAATATGGTAACCAATGCAGCGGAAGCCATTATAGAGAAAGGCAAAATCACGATTGAAACGCAATGGAATGGTGAAGTTGTAATTAAAATATCCGATACCGGGACCGGCATACCGGAAGACCGGATCAAAACGATATTCAGGCCATTCTTCTCCATGAAAAAGCAGGGGCATGGGCTGGGATTAGCCATGGTGCGAAAAGCGGTGATTATGCATCGCGGGCGGATAGAAGTGGAAAGTAAGGTTGGAACTGGATCAACATTTATTGTCA
>CAZTXJ010000139.1:1797-4648 GCA_964617285.1 uncultured Calditrichaceae bacterium
GATGACCCGTTTATTAATCGTAGATGATGAAGTATCAATGCTCCGGGGATTAGAATTCCATTTGCAGGAAAATACCAAATACAATATTCTCACCGCCTCGGACCGGGAAACTGCTATAGAATTACTGGAAGCCAATCAAATAGATCTGGTAGTATCCGACCTGATGCTCCCGGATATCGAAGATGGTCTGGAAATCATCAAAACAGCAAAACATCAGTGGTACCAACCCACCGTACTGGCCATGACCGCCTTCGAATCGGTGGAAAATGCGGTAAGTGCCATGAAGGCCGGAGCGGACGATTTTATCTCAAAGGGATTCGGCCTGGACGAAATGACCCTGCGCATCGAGAACATGCTCAAGAAAAAGCATAAGGTGGATCAACTGGCTATAGAGAACCGTATTCTCCGGGAAACCATTCAGAAACAGTTTAGTGATTATCAAATTATCGGGCAATCGCCTAAAATCAGAGACCTGATGAAAAAAGTTCGCAAAGTGGCAGAGGATGCCAAATCCACTTGTCTGATACAGGGCGAAAGCGGTACCGGGAAAGATTTGGTGGCTCGCACAATTCATTCCCTCAGCGTTCGCCGGGGTTCCCCATTTGTCCCGCTAAACTGCGCCGCCATTCCCGAGAACCTGATTGAGAGCGAACTCTTTGGCCACGAAAAAGGTGCTTTTACCGGAGCCTATTCCACCAAACAGGGAAAATTTGAAGACGCCCGGGGAGGGATTATCTTTTTGGACGAAATTGGTGAGCTACCATTGCAGCTCCAGGTAAGGTTGCTCCGGGTATTGGAAGAACGCAGTTTTTACCGGGTTGGCGGTAAACAGCCGATAGATGTGGATGTGATGGTTATCTCTGCCACCAACAGCGACCTGAGCAATCTGGTGAAAGAAGGTCAATTTCGGGAAGATCTGTTTTTCCGGCTGAATGTTATCAATATCTGGGTACCACCACTTCGGGAACGTAAAGAGGATATCCGGCTGCTGGCAACCTTCTTCCTGGACAAATTCAACCGGGACCGAAATAAAAATTTAAAATTCAGTGAAAAAGCCCTTCAATTGCTGGAATCGTACGACTTTCCCGGAAATGTCCGGGAACTGCGGAATATTGTGGAAGACGCCTTCGTATTCACCGAAGGAAACTGGATCAATCCGGAAAACCTATCACTCCGGCAAACCAGGCTTATAATCGAAGAGGAAGAAACGCCGGGTAAATTTTCCGAATTTGAGGGATTAACCTACAAAGAAGTGGTGGATAAGTTTGAAACCGAGTTCATCCTCTCCTTACTTTATGAAAATCAGTGGAACATTAACGAGACAGCCAGGAAAGTTGGCATGACCCGGGAATGGCTCAGTAAGAAGGTGAATCGGCTGGGTCTGAAAAAAGTGTGAACGATCGTTCACGATTCGTGAACGATTGTCCCGCTTATTTTCCGCTAAAGTGTGAACGATCGTTCACACTCCCTTTTTTCCCCTCCGGATAATTTCTTAGATAAATTTATACAATTAATAACTTACCTTATTTTTTTCTTCCTCAATTAATCCTCTGATTTTTCTGGTATAGTCATTGCCATAATATTAGCCAGGTAGATGGATAAAAGTATGGAGGATCAAAGGTAATGGCCAAGATATTAGTGGTTGAGGACGAGCGGTCGGTCCGTCAGGCGTTGTTATTCGAATTGATGGATGAAGGACATGATGTTCATTCCGCTTCAGGGTTTGAAGAGGCTGCCAGTGCAATGCGGGCCTTCCGGTACGATGTGGTGGTTTCCGATATTTTTCTGGACGATGGCAATGGTGTGCAGTTGATGGAACTGGCCCGGAAAATGAATAAACCGACACCTTTCATCGTAATCTCCGCCTATCCGGATTCGGAACTTGCCCAGCAGGTAAAGACGCTCTTAAAGGATAGATTTCTGGAAAAACCATTTCACAGCCGAACACTGATGAAAAAAGTGGGTGAGGTTCTGCAGAATTCGTTACTGGGGAATCAGACCCTGCCACAGACTGCGTTTTAGCAGAAGTCATTTTATATAGACCGGAAGTGGTTTCGAGACTTACAGGGAGGAACACATAAAACGGGAGGAATTGCACAACATTCAGAGGACTGGGTGAGGGTTAAAATTTTATAAGGACCCAGCCTCTGGATGATTATCATAAAATCAGGGAAGAGATGAAAAAATTACCGGAAGTAATAAACAAAGTTGAGTCATGGGACGTACTAAAGCACAATAAAGCGACGGAGTCCCTGATGAACAAAAAGAAAAATAGAAAATCATTCGAAGACACCAAACCCCCAAGAATAAGACATCCTGTTCCCGGCAGGGAGACTCCACTCATATATTCATTGGTAGATCCTACTGCACAAAAACAAAGCGATAAACTCATGAAAGAATCGATGACCCAGCAATTTCTTGATGTAGTAGATGTAATGGTTCTGGTAATTAATAAAGATGAAAAGGTAGAGCTTATCAACAAAAAAGGGTGTACAATTCTGGGTTATTCACAGGTAGAAGTCATTGGCCAGAACTGGTTTGACCAATTTATTCCACAAGAAGAACGGGATAAAATCCGGGCCGCATTCCAAAAAATGCTCAAGCGTGAACTTAATCTTGATCAGAATTTCGAAAACTCAGTTCTGACTAAATCCGGAGAGCAAAAGATTATTTCCTGGAAAAATGCCTTGCTTAAGGATGATAACGGTAACATCGTCTCCACCCTTAGTTCCGGACTGGACATCACCGAATGGAAACTGACCGAAACCGAACTGCGCGCTTCCGAAGAAAAATATCGCAGCTTTTTCGAAGAGGATCTGACCGGGGATTATATCTCCACACCGGAGGGAAG
>CAZTXJ010000139.1:4748-8383 GCA_964617285.1 uncultured Calditrichaceae bacterium
AAGATGGAAGCGGTGGGACGTTTGGCCGGAGGCGTAGCTCACGATTTTAATAACATGCTCTCCGTAATAAGTGGATACAGTGAATTACTTACCAGAAAATTACCGGAAGATAGTCCATTGAGGAGGGAAATATCAATGATAAAACAAGCATCGGAAAAGGCCGAAGCGTTAACCCGGCATTTACTGGCCTTCAGCCGCCGGCAGATTATGCGGCCGATTAACCTGAATCTGAATGATCTGATTGACGAACTGCGAATGATGCTGGAAAGACTGATCGGTGAAGACATCAGGCTGATTATGAAAACCGGTAACAACATCGGAAATGTGAAAGCCGATCCGGGCCAGATTGAGCAGGCATTAATGAACATGGCGGTAAATGCCCGGGATGCCATGCCCGACGGGGGAAACCTGACTATTGAAACAGCCAATGTGGATCTTACTGAAGGCGTTGTACATAAACGGGTAACCATGCAGCCGGGTACTTATGTCTTACTGACAGTAAGCGACACCGGTGTCGGGATGAACCAGGAGACCCAGGCCAATATTTTCGAACCTTTCTTCACCACCAAGGAAAAGGGGAAAGGCACCGGTTTGGGATTATCCACCGTATATGGCGTAGTAAAGCAAAGCGGCGGTTATATCTGGGTATACAGTGAGCCGGGCCAGGGGACCACCTTTAAGATTTACCTGCCCCGGGTGGCCGAACTGGCAGACCAGCTACCGGTTGCTGAGCAGGCTCCTGAAAAACTGGACGGCACGGAAACCGTCTTACTGGTGGAGGATGACGAGGGTGTGCGTGGCGTTTGTGAAGCTATTTTGACCGAACACGGCTATAAGGTTATTGCAGCACGGAACGGCGAAGAAGCGCTCAAAGTTTTTAACCGGAACCGGGGAGCAATCGATTTACTGGTTACCGATGTGGTGATGCCCGGCATCAGTGGACCGGAGCTGGCCGGACAGACCAAACCGTTCCGGAATAATATGAGAGTGCTGTATGTCTCCGGGTATGCCGAGGATGCCATTGTGCACCACGGTAAACTTGATCCGGGTATCAGTTTCCTCCAAAAACCATTCAGCCCGAATGATCTGTTGCTAAAAGTTCGGGAAGTGCTGGATGCTGCCTGAAATTTTTAAGAATATTCATTATTCTTAAGCAGGTTTATCTGGTAAATTGGTTTATAAATAGAATTATTGGGGGAACATTATGGCCGTCCCATTCCGTAAACCAAAATTCAAATACTCCTATACTCTCGAGACAGAAAAGCAGCATTTTGATGAGTTTTTTTCCGATCCCAAACGGGCTATTCCCAAAAAGAAAAAACATGAAATCGACCTGGCAACCTGGAACATAGCTAACCTGGGTGTTCAGACCCGCACTACAAAAGAGCTGAAACTGATTGCTTACATCCTTTCCCATTTCGATATCATCGCCGTGCAGGAGGTCAATGAAGATCTGGGTCACTTCTATAAGCTATTGGCGGACCCGGCTCTGAACGGTTTTGATTATGTTTTAACCGATACCGCCGGAAACCAGGAGCGCTTCGCAGTTATCTATCGAACGGATACCATTGAACCTAAACAGCTCTTCGCCGAACTGGATTACAATCCCACTGGAAAGGTGGTGAACAACCAATACATCATCGAACCGAAACGGCAAAGCTTTACTCATCAGGGCCAAAAACTGGAGATCGATTTCTACAATTTTAACCGGAATCCCTTTTTATCCACCTGGAAAGTAAAGAACCGGAATACTTCCTTTCTTCTGACAAACGCCCACATCTATTATGGAGACGATGTTTTTGGCGCTGCCAAATTGAATAACCGGATTGCCGAGGTATATTTTCTGGCGGACTGGGCCAGGCTGCAGCAAAAGAAGGCGGGCAGTAAGAAACTTTATGAGCCGAATATGCTTCTGATCGGCGATATGAATATTCCCAAAATGAGCAGCGAAGATCCGGTTTACCGGGCATTGAAACGCCGGGGAATGGCGCCAAGCCGTTATTCCACCGAAGCCGGCACCACCATCCAGGAATTTAACCATTACGATCAGATCGTCTTTACCAATCAAAAACTGAAGGTGGTGGAGATAAAGAATCAGACCGCGGTAGTGGTGGATTACGACAACTTTTTGTTTAAAGACCTGTGGAAGCAGGTGGAAGATAAAAAACGAACCCTGACCCAGTTTAAAGCCTGGTGCCGCTGGGCGATTTCCGACCACCGCCCAATGTTCGTGCGACTAAAAGTGTAATGGTCTGTTACAATCCTTGTCCTGATGGGACCCTCATGTAGCGAGGAGGGTAGGTCATCATCGTACAGGAAAGAGACGATAGATCCGTCTTTGCGAGCCAAGGAAGGAGAAGCAATCTCCGCATGCATAAATTACCCAGGGAAGGATTCATTTAAACAAATCTGTATTATCTTAAGGAGATCGCCACGTCGTTTTCTGCCGGAGCTCCGAAGTAGGCAGGAAATCTCCGAATAAAATAATGAAAGCGCTAAGATTTGCTTAATTTAAGATTTTTGCTAAATTAGCATTTAGCGAAAACTAATGGGGATAAAATGGAAGAAGATAAAAAGAAGTATATCGAGGATATTTCAAAATCGGATTATTTCGATTTTGTTTTGGAAAAGCAAATTCAGAACAAGCTGAGCAGCCTGGTGAAAAAGTACAAATGGATCGGTGGTTTAGCACTGGCGGCAATAGTTTTTATTGGCTCCTTACTTGGCATTGAAGTCAGGCATCTGAACCAGCAGAAAGCGGAAATCACCAGCCAATTCAACGCTTTTAAAAAGGAAATGACCGCTATTCAGGAGGATATGGAACGGAAACGAGCGGATATAGAAAATCTGCGGGATTTCTTCAACATGTTTAAAGAGATCAATGATAAGTATACTGAATTTTATGAAGGGAAGTACACCGACTTTAATACCCAAATGCGAAATAACATCCTGGAGATGCAAAAGTTAACTGAAATGGCCAAAACGTTCCGGGACGAAACCAGTCTTAAATTACAAAATATGAGTGGCGACATTGAGTCCAGCCAGTCAAACCTGAACGATATTTTACGCGGCTGGGATAAGGAACGGCAGGAAGTCATTAAAATTTCCTCAACTGTTTATGCTTACGTGGAAAGAGGGAATGATCGTGAACCCGGTACCAAAGAATACCGGCCTGAGTTTATCGATCTGCCTTTTTCCGATAAAACCATGCGGGTTACTTTTAATGCCAAGCGGGCTTATAAGGAAAAAAACCCGGACACCGGGGATGAGGAACTTGTTAAAGAAGCCGAATTATTCATTACCATTTTTGATAGAGATATGCAGCTTATTCGCAAGGATCCATATCTGGTCAGAGAAAAGCGACCCATTGAGATACCGGAAACGGAACATACCCTGGAGGCCCAGTTTATCTATCTGCCACCCAATCCTCCATTCCAGCGGATACCGGATTTTGTCATCCTGGCGGTCTCTCTTAAACCCGATGCCTATGAACGATTGATACAGAAGACGATGAAAACAACGGAATGAAACCGGCCATTAAAGAATTAAACGACCAGTATCGTTCCTGGGCGCATAACCTGCTCACCGAACGCTGGGGCTCCCATTTTGTGGTGACCCGCGGACGGGTTTACGAG
>CAZTXJ010000140.1:0-8378 GCA_964617285.1 uncultured Calditrichaceae bacterium
GTCTCATTGTCCAGTGCGGTGATATACCAGCGATGAAATTCACCGGCTGGAACATTGTAGGTAGTTGAGTCAATTTTACCGGTATCCGCCCCGGTTCTGGTAAGGGTAACCACCAAAACCGAATCGAGATAAACATTGATCGCATCAAAATCATCCATTGGCGTGCCATCAATATTAACAGATGGATTCTGCCAGGAAAGTAGCACATCGTTGGGCCGGCTGTTGATACCAACCTGCATGGGAGCAGTTGGCATGGGCGAACCCCCGGCAATCCAGGAGGTTTGTGAGATTTCACTTTCAAAACCCATGCTGTCCAATCTTGCCGATATGGTGTAGGTATAGAGTTGTCCGTCGTTTAACCCGGAATCAACATATTGGGAGATGCCTCCGTTTACTGAGTCGATCCAAACACCATCCCTCTTTATCTGAATGGAAAAATCTGCGCTTAAAAGGGTATCGCCATTAATCAAATGCACCGGATCGTCCCAGCTAAGTAACATTGAGTTTGGTCTGGCATAATCGCTATAGGCTGTAAAATTATCCGGTGCCAGTGGAGGTATCCCGGCAGCAGCACTTACCAGTGCCCAGAAGGCGGTATGAAAGGTGCTGGTGCCGTTATTATTACCGCCGGAGGATGTACATCCCCCATGGGTATGAACACCTACTGCGAAGTCGGTGGCTTCATCGATTACCGGACTTCCGGAATTTCCGCCTTCCGTATCGGTAACATATCTCATTGTCGTTCCGGATGAGCCGGCATTGGGACCAACATGGGTTTGCTGGGTCTGATTTGCCGTCCCGGTGTCCACACCATAACCGGTAATCCGGATAGAATCCGGTCCAAAATCCTGGGCAACAATGAAAGCTGCTCCCTGGGCAACAATGGGTTGTAAACCGGTATTGGGATTGTCAAAAACTTCAAAAACACCGTAGTCGTTTCCAATGCCGCCGTTCACATAGACTTTACTGGAAACATTGACCGCATACTGATCTTCCGGGCCGGGATGCTGGATTGTGGTACTGGGGAGGGACAAGGGAACGTTAAATTCCAGGATATTTGCTCCACTTCCATCCAGACAATGGCCAGCAGTGACCTGTATACCGCTGGCAATAATCCAGCCGGTACAGCCTATACTAACGATACGGCCAGCACGAGGATCGTTAGAAGGAATACGATCGTCGGTGGGACCGCATATACTTTCGGTTGGCGCACCAATATTCCACTCGCCTATCATAATATTATCCATGCGCAGAAAAACATCACGATCTTCCGGTGCAACAAATAAATCTATTTTTACCGAACTACCATTAAAATAGGCGCTGGAATTTTGCCATTCTTCCATGTTTATGCTGTTTAGACGCTGCCAGGCACCATTTTGCAATGAAGTAATAATAATGTAACTGTTGTTTCCCAGATTGAGATCAGAAAAAAGCAATCTTAACCAGGGAACGTTTACCACCTTCACTACAGTACTGTAGACCAGATTTGCTGCTGAACCCGGACTTCCCTCTCCCTGGTAGACACCCGACTGCCAGCTAAATGGTTGAATTTGATAGGGAATTTCTGCCGGACTGTTAAAGCCGGATAGATTCTTCTCAGGTACTTCCATCAAATTAATTGAAACTATATTCTCCCATTTGGATAATTCAATGAAAATAGAGGGTTTGGCCGTCAGGTATACCCTGCCGTTAATATCTGGCTCGGTGTAACTGATTACTTCTTCACCGGAGCATGACTCCAGAAATTTTACCAGGTCAAGATTAGCAACTTCCTGCTGATTGAAAAGCATCTGTTCATTTTGCCTAGAAGAAAAGGGATTGATGAAATTTTCTATTTCTTCTCCGGAAACAATAGGTTTTTTCAGGATAATTTCGGCAGTTATGGAATAATTTTTTTCAAGAGAGAGATTTACTTCGTTGATAAATTTTTCAGGAAGTAATACCTCCCCGAACAGATTCGTAAACATGGCCATTGAGAAAGCCGCCAACAGTACAAATGTTTTCATGGATGGTCCTCATACTTTAATTAAATTAGATAATGCACCCTTTATTATTTTACATGAAACGATTGAACAAAAATTATACAATCAGGCTGGACAGACGAATTTATTATTTCTATTCCTACAACCTCTCTGTGGTATCAATTATAAATTAAAAATTCCGCTTGCCAAATTTTAATTTTTTTTTGAAATCAGGGAGGTGTTTTTGTATCCTAAACTAAATAAATATCCCTTTCGTTAAACATCCCATAAATAAAGCACTGCTGAATTAAATTTTTAAAACGTAATAATAACTTAGAGTTAAAACAAGAATTTTATAATGGATTTAAAATTTTTGTCAATTATTTTTTGTTACTTTGATTTCAAAGATTTTCCCATGATCTCATCAGGCAACTATTAAACATTATTCACCGAATCGATGGATAATGTATATAATTCAGTTTACCTCAATTAAAATTAAAAATTATTAACCCTATAACGAGGAAATAATTAGAGCCGAAGTAATATTGCAGATAAAATCACAAACCAAAATTGTACTTTTTTATCGCAATCAAAGCTATCTCAACTTTTTTAGTAGATTTACACCAATTAACCAATCCTAAATATTAAAATCCTGGTGATCAAATCTTCTTACCAAATTTCAGAAGTCTGGTGATCATAAAACCAAGCCGCCAGTCATTATTTTCAACCGGCAAATCTGCGCCGGCCAGGAATTGAGAGCTGTTTAAAAATTTGCTGTTGCTCAGAAAAATCTTGAAAAAGTGGCCGCCGGTTTCCAGTTCTATTCCAAAACTCAACGGATTGTGCTTTTGGTCTGTCAAACTACGGTATCCGGAAATATATGGGGTATATTCAATCAACAAACTCCAGAATTGTCCGACATAGTATTGGGCATTTAATCCTAAGCGGAAAGTATCCTTGGTTTTATCTTCAAAGCGGATATCGGTGTTATAGAGGTAAGAGGGTACGATTCCTATTCCTAATTTATTCCGGATCATGGTGTTGAGAATCACCTGTCCAAAAGCCTGAAAATTCCTTGAATTAGTTTTATCCCGTCCAATTATTTGAATATAAGCCGGATTTGAATTCCAGGCACCTCCGGCCCGGGCGGCAATTAGAACTGGGAGGGCATTATTTCTGATCTCAAATATCTTATATTTAAGGGTAAGATCAATATTGTCATTAAAATTACTTCTTCCCAGGGTAATAATAGAGCGATTATTAAGGGCTAATCCCAGGGCAATCCTCATATTTACCGGGCCATCCAGTCCATAAAAACCATTGATACCCACAGAGGTCGGAGGAATAAAGCGATGGGATATTTCAAATTCAACATCCCATTTCTGCAGCGTGGTTGCAGTGGGCAAATCGATGCTATGGGGGGAATGAAAAAGTTGCAGATCCGGTTGAGTCTCCGGTGAACTTCTTTTCCAGGAAATATTCGGATTTTGTGTGAATCCGGGAAAGCTCAAAACTGATATCAAAAAAAAGCCACCGAGTAAAATAACCATAAACAAACGCGATTTCATAAGTACGTCTCCCTATTGATTTTTTTCAATCTTCTTCACATAAAAGTCAAGTTCAAGCTGCATATTTTCATTGATCTTAAAAAACATAAGCTGGGGAATTTTAATCTTATAATCAGATAAAGCGGTTACGAATTGAGTTGTAATGTGATAACTGCTATCCAGAGCAGTCATATTTCCTTCTACCGTTATATCTTTTTCAACCCCGTGAATATACATTTTCCCTTCGGCAGTCACTTTATATTCATTCTCGGAAACCTTCTCCGCCTTGGTCAGTTTTCCCTTAAAATGAGTATAGGGATATTGATCGGTTTCCAGGTAATTATCGCGCATATGACGATTTCGTAAACCGATTCCGGTATCGATTGAATTGAGATCCACCTCGAAATACATATCACTTTTATTTAAAAGGTTGTCACCTTCCCAATAAATATAGCCATCGATCTTATCAGTTACTCCCTCAAAATCGTCCATCGGAGCGTGGGAAATAAACTTTACCACATTCTCCCTGGAGTGATCGACCTGATATTCGGCAGATAATAGGAGATTGAACACGACAATAATGGTCAAAAATAAAAATTTTAATGATCTATACATATTTAATTCCTCTATGATTAATTATTTGGCGCGCCACTATCAATCCATTTGGCAATGGAATCAATTGTTGCATCGCTTAAAGGTATTCCACCAAAGGGCATTTGACTGGTACTAGGTGCCAGATTTGTACCTTTTAATTTGTCAATCAGATAACTATCGGCACTATTTCCAGGAGCAACCCGTTTACGGGATGGAATTTGAACACTGTTTATATCAACCAGGGCAATATAGGCTTTTCCAGCAGAGAGGTCTAAATTTGCCTGAGGATTGCTACCGGTATGGCAGCCAGAGAGGGCACAGGTGGGGGTAAATATTTCAGACTGAATTTTACTGAACTTACTGAGATCATTGTCCGGCCGCGGATTATTGTCTGCTTCAAATGGAGTATCACTGGAACAACTCATCAGCAAAATAAATATCCAAAGGCCGAGACCAATTATTTTTATCATATTCATAAAATCTTGCCTCCAATTTTAATTTCAGATATAGTGCATCTTGTTAAATATCATGATATTTAAGAAAAATGAATACCCATCGAACTATCGATTTTTTATGAAAAAGAAATGCATATAGAAAAATATAAATGCGTGAAAATAGAAAATAATTTTGAATCGATTTTCCCAATTTTATTTATTTTTTAAAATTAAGTTTCATTCACCGGTTTAAATGTGAGAATATTTTTTGACAAATTGTATGCTCGGCGTTTTTATCCGAAACATAGGATAGCTATATTCTTTTTGAGATTACCCAATAATTAGCAAATAATCCGATCTTACTTTGATTATTAAAATTTGACTTTGGAATTCTCTTAGCCCTAACTTCCTCCAAAGCAAAATATCAATCTAAACTTTAGCTGAATTTTGATTAAACTTGAAAATATAACCAAATCATTTGGTTCAACGGTTGCTTTAAGGCAAATAACTTTTACCGCAGCGTCCGGCGGCACAACCATTTTAATCGGCCCCAGCGGGTGTGGTAAATCCACCCTCATCCGGCTTATTGTTGGTTTGATCCACCCGGACAGCGGAAAAATAATTATCGAAAATACCGAGATAACCAGAAATAATATCGGTTTAATTCGCCGAAAAATGGGATATGTTATTCAGGAAGGCGGACTATTTCCTCATCTAACGGCCGGTAAAAATATTTCCCTCATGGCAGATTATCTGGGTTGGGCGAGGAGAAAAACAATAAAAAGAATTAAAGACTTGTCTGATCTTACCAAATTCCCGGAGAAGGCACTTACCCGATTTCCGGCAGAATTATCCGGGGGCCAACGCCAGAGGGTCAGTTTAATGCGGGCACTGATGCTGGATCCGGAAATACTCCTGCTGGACGAACCGCTGGGAGCACTCGACCCTATGATCCGGTTTGATCTCCAGACAGACCTGAAGTCTATTTTTCAGAAGCTGAAAAAAACAGTCATTATGGTAACCCATGATCTGAGTGAGGCCAACTTTTTTGGGGACCACATTATCCTTATGAGAAATGGCAGAATAATTCAACAGGGATTGTTATTAGATTTTCAAAAGGAACCGGCTGAAGATTTTGTACTTAAATTCGTTCAGGCTCAGCGGAGCTCATTCCTGGAAGGTGGGAGAATTAGGGAATGAAAAAATCGACCAGATACATTCTTGTTCTTCTGCTGATCACCTCATTCTCATCTGCTGAACCGGATTCACCTACCATAAAAATCGGTTCAAAAAAGTTTACCGAATCAGTTATTCTGGGAAGTATTGCAACCCAGCTGGTCAGGGAGGTTTATCCAAAAGTTGAGCATTTAAAGGAGCTGGGTGGAACACGCATATTGTGGAATGCTTTAGTTCAGGGCGAGATTGACATCTATCCGGAATATACCGGTACAATTATCCAGGAGATTTTAGCCTCACAAGACCTTACTAACGCCAATGCGCTATCCGATGTTTTAAAATCTTACGGTGTTTCAATTTCCGAACCGCTTGGTTTCAATAATACTTATGCTCTGGGAATGAAAAGGCAACGTTCCGATCAACTTAATATTCAAAAGATATCTGACTTAATAAAATTTCCAGATTTAAAATTTGGTTTCACCAACGAATTTATGGATCGGCGGGATGGCTGGCCCAGTCTGAAGAAATTCTATCAATTGCCACAAACCGGTGTGGTCGGGCTTGATCACGATCTGGCCTATCGCGGATTGGAAAGCGGGGCGATTGATGTTACGGATATCTATACCACCGATGCTGATATCGAATATTATCACCTGGCGATTCTTAAAGATGATAAACATTTTTTCCCTGATTATTATGCCGTCTTTTTGTACAGATCGGAATTAAATAGCCGAAGTCCTGAGGTGGTCAATGCCCTCTCAAAACTCCAGGGAAAAATCAGTGAACAGGAGATGATCCGAATGAATAGTCTGGTGAAGATTGAGGGTGAACCTGAGCAGCGTGTCGCATCGAATTTCATTATAGAAAAATTCGGATTGAAAACGAAATTTTCCCAGACAAACCTCGCGGCAAGATTATGGCAAAGAACAAAAGAGCATTTAATCCTGGTTATGATCTCATTATTTTCTGCAATACTCATCGCGATTCCCCTTGGTATCTTATCTTTTCGCATTCAAAAAATTGGTCAGGTCATTCTGGCAATAGTAGGGATCATTCAAACAATTCCCTCCCTGGCACTTATTGTTTTCATGATACCACTGCTGGGCATCGGTGCCGAACCGGCTATTGTCGCGTTATTTCTTTACAGTCTGTTACCGATTGTCCGAAATACCCATAGCGGTTTAAAGGATATTTCAGGATCTATTATCGAATCCGCCGAGGCATTGGGTCTGCCTTCATTTGCCCGACTCCGCCTGATCGAAATACCCCTCGCTTCCAGATCAATCTTATCCGGAATAAAAACCTCGGCTGTTATCAACATTGGTACCGCAACCTTAGGGGCACTTATCGGAGCCGGGGGATACGGTCAGCCGATTCTCACCGGTATCCGACTGGACAACACCGGTCTGATCCTGGAGGGTGCAATTCCTGCGGCATTATTGGCGCTTTTGGCACAGGGATTCTTTGAATTGAGCGAACGCTATCTGGTTCCCAGAGGCTTGCGGGTTAAATCTGAAATCTGATTATTTTTAATTCAAATTTTCAAAATAAAATTCTATCTCCCCCTGAAAATTCTAATACCAAAGAGCACAGGAATAAAGAAATCCAAAGTTTTATACAAATTTGGATTAAAAATGGAATTTTGGCTGCCGATAATACTTCTGAGGATTAAAAGGTGGTGTAATATGTTTATTTATTTTTACAGGGAGAAGTGCCATGAAAAGCTATAGGTATATTTTAATTGGCATCATCATCCTTATTATGGCCAGTTGTGGGAAGGCGCCCATGCAAAAAGGGGACGACGCCTTTCAGGAGCAAAAATACTCCGAAGCGCTGAAATACTATCTGGAAGCCTTGAAGAAAACGCCTAATGATGAGACATTGAGAGAGAAGATTGCCACAACCTTTTTTAAAGAAGGTGAAATTTTCTGGGAAAAAAGACGGGTTCTAAAAGCCTTCGAAGCCAGGGTCAATGATGGCCTCCGTTATCTGCCCGGTTTCCCCTCACCGGAGATGAATAAAAGCGTGTCGCAGGCTTACCTGAGTCTTGCCTTTGCTTATCGGGATGCCAATGCCGAAAATCCATTTCAGAAAGAACAATTTTTCAATAAAGCACTGGAAAATTTAAAAAAGGCTGTTCGTTACGATTCAACCAATGCACAGGCAAATGAAGCCATTGCTCAGTTAAAAACAGAAAACTTTCAGAAATACCTGGACCGGGGAATTTCCGCCTATAAAAAAGGTAGGCGGGATCCGCTTCAGTATCTGAATGCGGATATCTATCTTACCAATGCTTTAAGGCTGGATGCGGAAAATGAATCGGCCCAAAGTTATCTGAAAAGAGCCAGAGAAAAATCATTGAACTTACTGGATCCCGGTCAGGATGTGCCTTTTGCCATCACCGACCAGATGGAAAATGGCGAGTATCTTGCTTTCCTGATTGTGGTGCACAATCAGCTTTCCCAGAATATTGGGGTGAACGCCAGTAATTTTTACCTGGTGAGTGAAGATGGAAAACAAGTGCAGGGAAAAACCAGTGGTATGTTCTCCACACCCCTGGAACCTGCCACAGTGGGCAATGGGGATGAAATTGCCGGTGTAGTGGCCTTCTCGCTTCCGATAGACAAGAACAATGGGCGCCTTGAATTTCGGAAAAATGGAGATGT
>CAZTXJ010000141.1:0-8338 GCA_964617285.1 uncultured Calditrichaceae bacterium
TTTTTTTCCAGGTTTTGCAGAATTTCGCCGGCGGTAATTTTGTTGACCCAGCGATAAAGCGGTGAGGTGGCACAGTTAAAATTGTTATCCCAGATGTCCTCAGTTGGTTCGGCCGTCTGAGCAGCCGAAGAGGATTCGTTTAGAATACCGCCACAGGTTGAATGATATTGGGTTTCGACCAATTTTCCCTCACTGTCGGTAAGCACCATGCCGTAAGTATCCTGGATGGCCTTTTTAGCCAGATCGGATTCTCGGGCCTTTCCCTTATAGACCTGATCTCTGGTGTCGTCGTATATATCAAAAAATTTGGAGCCGGGATGTTTAATCTGATAAAACGCATAGGTCCGGGCGGCGATGGTCTGGGCGGCAACTGCGGCATAATATTCGTCGTTATGGGTGGGAATTTCATGTGGCACCACTCCGCTCAAATACTCGGTCAGGGTCAGGGTGTTCACCAGCACGACAGTATTATTATTTTTGATGAAACTGATTTTTCCCGGATAAGGGATATCATTCCACAAGAAATGGCTGTTATCTTCCGGGATCAATTCTAACTGCTCAAAAGACTTGTAAGTAAGGAATCGTTTTTCACTCTGAAACGTGAGTACGCTCCCATCATAGGTCACCTGGAATGGTCCCAGGGAATCGTCCAGAATATAATCCGCTTCTTCACTTTTCAGACGGTATTGCCCTTGAATGGCCATGGTGCCTTTGTTCAGGTTCTCTTCCAGGGCAACCCTGACCATGGGAGCTTTGGGAGAAACCAGCTCGGTGGGCGGGACAAGTTTTTTAGCGCACCCGTTCAGTAAAATCAAACCGATAAAAAAACCAGAAATGGTTTTTAAAAAATTAATCCCGGTAAAAAATGAAGTAATACCGGTGAGGCGGGAATCTATCTTGTAATTCAAATTTTTACCATCCAAATCCAACGATGCTAATGCCGACCCTTGCACCAAATCCTGAAACATTTAATTCCTCCCAGGTGGGAAGACCCTCATCATTTGTTTTGGAGTTCCGTTTGACGGTAGAGCCATTATAAAATCCATCGATAAAAAAGTTAGCCGAAGAACTGATTTCAAATCCCAGGCCTGCGGTCGCCTGCCAGCCAAATCCATTATAGAACCTGGTTTCATGTGTTGAAGGGGTTACCTGATAATTGTTTGCTTTGTTCCATACCATTTCCCAGCCCAATCCGGCAGAACCGCGAAAGTAAATCGGACTTTTAAATGCTATGGGATGTTCGTAATTCAATTTAGCATATAAGGGTAACATGATTGTTCTATATTCAAGTTCAAGCTCGGCCTGCTGGGGTTGTATCCCACCGAAATAAAGGTCTTCTTTTTTTGTAATTTTCTTATAACCTTTCTGAAAATAGTTGATTTCAAAGCTCCAGCTTAGACTTTCGTCTATCATTCGCCCGGCATTGATTCCAAAAAGGTAACCGTGGTCTGTGTCTTCCGGATAGAAATAGCCTATTTTGAATTCGGTAAATGGCGCCCGGGAAAATCCCGGTTGAATAAAGAAAACGAGAAACATCAAACTCAGTATAGCCTTTTTCATCTGCTACTCTCCTTTCAAATACACTGCAAAATTTATATGTGCAACTAACCAAATGCAAATTAAACAGTAATTATCCGGGCGGAATTTAATTGGAGATTTAATCTTTCAGATGCTGAAATGCCGGTCTCAATTTTTCCTGACCTAAAAGGCAGGTTCGTCATTAATTTTATTTTTTCATCCGCCGATGATATGATAGGTTTATGGGGGTTGTTTCTGATGAAGCACATGGTTTTATTGATAATTTTAACAGTTTTTTTTCAACTTTTCGGACTGTTAAGGTACCAATCTGAGCAAAATGCCCTCTTAAAAACCGGTTGCAATTTTGATTTTTGGGTGTTAAAATTCTTTCGAAGAATCATAAAAAACAGAGTTTTAACCATGTCTGAATTTCTTTACCCTCCAATAACCCAAATGATGATAAAAAAAATTAGAATAAATAAGGTACATAGGTGTATGAATGGAGTACAAATGGGTTCAAGATTGCGATTATAATGAGGAACTTGTTGATGAAATTGCCAAGGAACTGGCGGTTCCCCCGATTATGGCCCGGATATTACTGAACCGTCAAATCGATTCCTTTGAAAAAGCCCGCAATTTTTTTAGACCGGAATTAGAAAATCTTTACGATCCGTATCTGATGAAGGATATGGACAAAGCAGTGGATCGGCTGCACCACGCGCTTCATACCGGAGAAAATATCCTGGTTTACGGGGATTATGATGTGGATGGTGTCTCCTCCGCTGCCCTGATGTATTTGGTGCTCTCCCGGATGGTAGGATCCAAGATCTCCTATTATATCCCGGACCGGATGACCGAAGGGTATGGCCTGTCATCCAAAAATATCAGGGAAGCCGCCGAAAACGGGGTTAATCTGGTAGTAACGGTGGATTGTGGGGTAACCGCGGTTGAAGAGATTCGTCTGGCCAAAGAACTGGGAATGGATACCATCGTATGCGATCACCATCAGCCGGCGGAAGAATTGCCACCGGCGGTTGCTATTCTCGATCCCAAACTGCCGGATTCCAATTACCCCTTCAATGAGCTGGCCGGTGTGGGAGTGGCTTTCAAGCTCTTACAAGGTCTGTACAAAAAATTGGATGTTCCTGAAGCAGAACTGGATGAATATCTCGACTTGGTCGCCATCGGTAGCTGTGCCGATATTGTTCCCCTGGTTGACGAAAACCGGATTTTGGTGCGGCATGGAATGGACAAGATAAATTATAATCCGCGATATGGTGTTCGTGCGCTGCTCGAAAGTTCCGGTTTGGCGAACCGGGATATTACTGCGGGCTTGATCGTGTTTGTCATGGCACCCCGTATTAACGCAGTTGGGCGGCTGGGAGATGCCCGGCGTGCGGTTCAATTATTTTGTGCCCAAACCTTGCAGCAAGCGCGAACTGCGGCCCGGGAACTGGAAAAAGAAAATCGTCTGCGGCGGGATATTGATGAAGTTACTTACAAGGAAGCACTGGAGATTGTGGAAACAAAGCTTGATCCGGAAAATGATAAAGCGTTCGTTCTCTATAAAAGGGACTGGCATCCCGGAGTCATCGGAATCGTTGCTTCACGTATTGTGGAGAAATTTTACCGGCCAACGATCATGATCACCGTGGTCGATGGGGTTGGAAAAGGGAGTGCTAGAAGTGTGTCGAATTTTAATGTCTACCAGGCGATAAAGGAATGTTCTGACCTGTTAAGCGGTTTTGGCGGACATAAATATGCCGCCGGTTTAACGGTAGAGGAAAAAAATATACCTGCTTTTGTCGAATGTTTTAAGGCGGCAGCGCAAAAACATCTTACCCAGGAAGATCTGGTTCCCAGCATATATGTTGATGGAGAGATTGATTTGCCGCAATTTACGGAACGCTTTATCCGGCTTTTAAAACTGCTGGGTCCCTTTGGTCCAATGAATATGCGCCCGGTATTTATGAGCCGGAATGTTAAAGTTCTGGGGACGCCGACCATCGTTGGACAAAACCATTTAAAACTAAAAATGGAACAGGACGGATCTGTTTTTGATGCCATAGGTTTTAATATGGGAGATTATTTGGAGATAGTTCAGGCAAATCAGGGAGTTGTGGATTGTGTCTATGTGGTCGAAGAAAACCGCTGGAATGGACGCACCCAGGTTCAACTTCGGCTGAAGGATATTCGTTAGCAAGAAAGTGTTAATTTATCATGAAAGAATTTTTTGAGAATTTAAAAGAGATCAGGGAAGCAAAAGGCTTACGGTTAGAAGATATAGCGAAAAAGAGTCGTCTCCCTGTAAAGTATCTGGAAGATATTGAAGCCGGGCGATTGGAGAATTTACCGCTTGGTTACGATCGGATTTTTTTCAAACGGTATCTGGTGGAAATTGGCGAAAATAAGGAAGAGGTCTGGAGGGATTTCAACCTGTTTTTTGGGACTGGTCCACTGGAGAAAGATGTTCCCTATTCCTCCGATATTCCTAAATCCGAGAAATTATATGAAGAGGAGCCAGTTAACGAAGATGAAACCGAACCGCAGGAAGGTGAACCCAAAAAATCTTCCTTTTTCCAGGATCTGTCCCTGCGCTGGAACCTGGATAAACTTCATCGCTATTTTTGGGTGGCAGTAACCATTATCGTTCTGGGCGGTGTCGGTTATTTTGCCTATAAACAATTTTTATTTGTTAAAAATAGTCCGCTGGAAGTCAAAGAAGTCACCGTATCGGATTTTATTGAAGAAATGCAGAGACAGGATAGCTTGTTGACGCCCCAGTTATCCGAAAATACTGAGGTAAAACCGGTGGTTGGCAATGGGGTAGATGTCCGGATGAAATCCGTAGAACGAACCTGGATCCGGGAAATCCGGGATGGCAAGGATACCGTGGACTATATTTTACCCAAAGGATTGGAAAGAGAGGTTAAAGCACAGGAATCTGTGCAACTGATGCTGGGACGGGCAGATGGTGTTCGTTTATGGTTGAACGGGGATAGTCTTGGAGTGATGGGAAAGCCGGACGAGGTTGTGCTCAGGCTTATCTTGAAAAAGGGTGGAATTGCGGAAAAGCGTTTAAAGAAGGCAACCAAAAGAGAAGAACCAAAACCTGACTCGACCGCTCAGGCCAATTGAATTGGTAACAAGAAATTTAAGCTATGTACCTCCGGGAATTTTGAGATGACGCGTCTTTTTGCTCTGTTATTAGGAATAGTAATTTTAGCCTGTTCCAATCAAAACAAGCTTTCTCAACAGCGATATCATGTTGAAGAATCCAGGGGCAGCAAAATTCTGGTCGGGGAAATTACCCCGGATCTTTTGTGGAATCAACTACCGGATTGGAAAGAGGAGTATGAGTTGTTCAAACCGGATCCGGTTACAGTCGGAAAATTTTCCAACATTACCAGACCTTTTCAGATAATATGTGTTTTAGGTACCTGGTGTTCAGATTCAAAAGTTGGCGTACCACCCTTTTTAAAAACACTGGAATCGGCAAATAACCCCAATTTGAGTATCACACTTTACGCGGTCGACCGGAATAAACAGGATCCCTACGAAATTGCCAAAAAATATAATATCGATCGCGTACCAACCTTTATTGTTTTATCCGGAAATAAGGAAATTGGGAGAATGGTAGAGTTCCCCGAGAATTCATTTGAAACTGATTTTTTGAATATTCTGGAGACAAGCGGACTTGTGGAAGATTAATTGATGGGAATGGATTTCTGAATGCGGATGCTTATAATAGCTGCGCTGTTTGAATGAATGGTTTTATATTGACTGCTGCTAAATATTTTAAATTATTTTTGCTTCTTTTTCTGATACCTGCCTGGCTTTATTCTCAAGCCGAGGGGAATCAAAAATCGATTTCCGCTCCCCATGGTGGTGTTGCCAGTGCCGATAGTCTGGCTTCAGAAATTGGGGTTGCTGTGTTACAAAAGGGCGGGAATGCCGCAGATGCAGCGACGGCGGTTGCCATGGCCCTGGCGGTGGTTTATCCCCAGGCAGGTAATCTGGGTGGAGGCGGATTTCTGATTCACCGTTCGGCCAAAGGCGAAATATATGTGCTGGATTTCCGGGAAACCGCTCCTGCTGCAATAAGCCCCGAATCTTATCTGGATGAGAATGGAGAGGTTATTCCGGAATTAAGTCAGGTGGGAGGATTGGCCGTGGGTGTCCCGGGTACTGTGCGCGGATTTTATCAGTTTCACCAGAAATTTGGGAAAATTCCCTGGTACGAAGTGCTGGAGCCCTCTATCGAATTGGCAGAAAACGGTTTTCCAGTAGGATCGCAGCTTGCCGCTCTGCTGAAAGAAAATGAAAAATATTTTAAAAATTTCCCATCCACTGAATTGATCTTTATGCCTCATGGTCAGGTGCTGCAAGCTGGTGATATTTTGTACCAGGACAATTTAGCCCATACCCTCAGGGAAATTGCGCTTCATGGGGATGAACCGCTTTATGATGGTGAAATTGGCCGCGAGATTGTCAAATCGGTTCAGATGTATGGTGGCGTATTATCCATGGACGATCTGGCTAATTACCAGCCAATTGTTCGTGACCCGGTTGTTATTCATCATAAATCTTACACGATTTATGGATTATCCCTGCCATCATCCGGTGGCATTTTATTGAGTGAAATCCTGGAGAGCCTGAAATACAAAAATCTGAATCAGTACGCATTTAATTCCGCCGGGTATATATCGCTCCTGGCCGAGTTGGAAAAAGTATATTTTGCCTTTCGGAATGAATATCTGGGCGATCCGGATTATGCGGAAATACCATTATCCCGGCTTCTTTCTCCCACACTTGCCCGAAGCGTTTCGGAAAAGGTGAGAGTCGGTTATCCGATAACAATATCGCAGTCCTTACTTGCCGAATGGTTGAAGGAAAGCGAAGAAACCACCCATTTTTCTGTGGTTGATTCTTTCGATAATGCCGTATCGGTTACCTACACCCTGAATGATAATTTTGGCTCTAAACTGGTAGCTGGTTCAACCGGAATTATCCTCAATAATGAAATGGATGATTTTACCATTAAACCGGGTCAACCAAATATTTATGGCCTGGTTCAGGGAGAAGCAAACCTGGTTGGACCGGGAAAGAGAATGTTGAGTTCCATGTGTCCGGTAATTGTCACAAAGGAGGGTAAACTAGAAGGTGCACTGGGTTCACCCGGTGGTCCTAAAATCATTACGGTGGTGCTGCAAATGCTGTTAAATCTGATTGATCAGGAGATGACATTGGATCTGGCCATAAACGCCGGAAGATTTCATCATCAGTGGATACCGGATTCAATTTATTATGAGACCGGGAAATTCGGCGACGCAGTTTTGAAAAAATTGGAACAGTGGGGATACGGATTGGTTAAACGGGATCGTATAGGTGATGTGCAGGCTATCTGGCGCGGAGATGGCGTCTGGCAGTTAAGCTCCGATCCCAGGGGAACCGGTTATCCAAGGGGCTATTAAGGAGCAACTATGAAAAACGAAAGTTCACAAAAAGACGCTCAAAAGGAAGAGAAAGAAAAAATGGTTGAGAATTATTACAGAAAAATAATGAGAATTCTGGAATATTATGTTTTACTCTGCTTTATTATGATCACTTTTATTCCATTACTGGACTTCAGCTGGGTCCAGCCCTTTGTAAAATTTGTTTATCTAACGGGTTTTCCGTTATTGATCCTTATATTTGCCATCAGTTTATTCAAAGAACCGATATTAGCTTTTATTCTTAAATTTGTAGAAAAATAGCCACATTTTGCTGATAAATTGGTCCTTCAGGGAAGAAAAGACTTTTAAATAAAGATTGTTCATTTGGTTACCGACTATAGGAGCTGATTTGAAAAGGCAATTACTGTGATAAAATTTTCTGAAAAACGTCTCCGGGAGATTGCCGATAAAGCACATCAAAATCGGATTATTGTCTTTGGCGATCTGATGGTCGACCAGTACCTGTGGGGCAATGTTACCCGGATCTCACCGGAAGCCCCGGTCCCGATCATAAATATTTCCGCAGAGCAAATTCGTTTTGGCGGGGCTGCGAATGTGGCCTATAACATTATCGGTTTAAAGGCCAATCCACTGCTGGTTGGCGTTTTGGGAAATGACCGGATGGGTAATATTTTTCAGGATATGTTGAAACAGAACAACCTGTCCAGCGAGGGAATAGTAGTGGCTCCGGATCGACCCACCACGGTAAAGACACGCATCATCGGGAATAATCAGCATATTGCCCGGGTGGATCAGGAGTCGGTCGAACAAATATCCTCCGATCTTCAGGAGCAGCTGTATAAAATTTTTGTCTCCCATATTGAAGATGCTGCTGCGATCGTCATTGAAGATTACAACAAAGGTGTGGTGGCACCACAATTGGTTGGCCACATCTCTGAGTTGGCCTCACGAAATGATAAGATTGTCACGGTAGATCCAAAATTTGAAAACTTCTTTGCCTTTAAAAATATTACCGTATTTAAACCGAATGTAAAAGAAACCGAAGAAGCTCTGGCCATGAGAATCCGGGATGATGAGACGCTGATGAAGGCAGGAAATAAATTATTATCGGTTCTCAATGCAAAAGCAGTATTAATAACCCGGGGCTCCAAAGGGATGGCGCTTTTCGAAAAAAACGGGGAGCATGTCTTCGTCGGAACCCAGGCCCGTAAGGTCGCCGATGTATCCGGAGCCGGGGATACGGTAATCGCGACACTCACATTTGCACTAAGCGGTGGCGCCACCATTAAAGAAGCGGTAACCTTGTCCAACTATGCCGCTGGTATCGTTTGCGAAGAAGTGGGTGTGGTGCCGGTAAATCTGGA
>CAZTXJ010000142.1:0-2968 GCA_964617285.1 uncultured Calditrichaceae bacterium
CTTAGTAAATAAAGATGGCTTTTTATACAACAAAGAAACTGCCCAGAAATGGTTGACCCTTGCCCAAGAGTGGCGGGATACAACTCAAATGAATAAGTAATCCATATTTGTTTAAAATACATCACTTTCATTTGATTATTCACACTATAATTGTTACATTTTGTAGGTACTTATAAAAATCTACCTACGTTTTGTAACAATCTGAGGTGATATGAGATCAAATATTGAAGAAAAAGTGATAAAAATAACTCAAGAAAAATGTATCTTGCGTCCTCGCGACTTGGCAAAATTTGGGATTGCACGTACTTATTTGAAACGTTTGATTGATAAAGGAGTGTTGAAAAAGCTAGGACGCGGGCTATATATATTGGCTGATTCAGAGCTGACTTATAAACATACAATTGCACAAGTTAGTAAACGGATCCCAGAGGGGGTTATTTGTCTTCTTTCTGCACTTCAATTCCATGAAATTACTACCCAACAACCTCATAAAATCTGGATAGCGATTGATATTAAATCTCGGCAACCAAAGTTTTCTAATCTTCCAATAAAGGTAATCAGATTTAGTAAATCAGCTTTGAAGGAAGGGGTAGAAGAACATAATATAGAAGGTGTAAAAGTAAAGGTATATAATATTGCAAAAACCGTAGCAGACTGTTTTAAATATCGAAACAAGATTGGTCTTGAAGTCGCGCTGGAAGCACTTCGGGAGTGCCGGCGTGAAAGAAAATGCACTAATGATGAGCTGTGGTATTATGCTAAAATTTGCCGGGTTACCAATATTATCAGACCTTATATGGAATCGATGCCTTGAGTAAAGATCAGATCAAAGATCTAGCTGCATCGGTGCGAGATCGGCTGCTTCAAATAAGTAGGGATCGTGCTGAAAATTATCAATTTGTATTGATAAGATATGCTAACGAACGGTTTCTTTTTCGATTATCTAAATCTCCATACCGGGATCAGTTCATAGTAAAAGGAGCTATTTTATTTTTAGTATGGAATCAGGACCAGTATAGACCAACAAGAGACATCGATCTACTGGGACTTGGGGATAATTCAGAAAATACCCTGCGAATGATTTTCCAAGGAATTTGTAAAACAGAAGTAGAACCTGATGGTTTGACTTTTAATGCAGAAAATATCCGGATTAGTGAAATCAGAGAAGGTCATAATTATCATGGACAGAGGATTCAATTTCCGGCCCACTTGGGTTCTATTATAATCCCAATGCAATTTGATGTGGGATTTGGTGACACAGTGGTACCTGAGCCTTCGGAAGTAATTTTCCCTACTTTATTAAATTTTTCTGCTCCCAACATACAAGTTTATTCTAAAGAATCTGTCGTCGCCGAAAAATTACAGATTATGGTTGAATTTGGTATTGCAAGTAGTCGAATGAAAGATTTCTATGATCTCTATGTGTTGGCGAGATATTTTGACTTTCACGGCACTACTCTACTTAGGGCGATCAAAAGTACTTTCAAGAGACGTGCTACTAAAATTCCTAAAAATAAACCTGTAGCATTGTCCGATGATTTTAGCCGTGATAAGAATAAACAGCAACAGTGGATTGGATTCATTTCAAGGAATAACGTCCACCAAATTCCAGATACATTAGGCAAGATTGTTTCATTTTTATCAAATTTCCTACTTCCACCTTTGGAAGCTGTTGTGACTGACTCCGATACCTGGGAATACTTTTGGAAAAGTGGTGGACCATGGGACAAATTAAATGAAAATAACTAACTCACTTCGATCATCTTCTTCTACGAATGAATTATTTTGTAATTTTCAAGAAAACTCTAATAGTTTTTTTTGAAAGATGTCATGAATACGACCGAAATGGTGGAGGCTGGTGTTGGAGTGTTAGATGGATGGATTATCGGTTGAACGGATGGATTATTGGACAGATAGATTGGATGGAGGGATTGTAATTAGAAACCTGCGCATAAGGCAAATCATCGACTTTGAATTAACAAGCTGATCAACCAATACTTTCCATGGAATTATTAGGAAAGAATGTTAATACTTTTATCATTCCCTTCATTTATGACTACCATCTAATCCAAACCTATTTTAAGTAAAATTTTCAGGATTCAAAAAGAGTTCGGGTTAGAAAGAAAAGAGCCGGCCATCTCCAGGGACAACCGGCTCAAGTAAGATATCACTTCAATAGATAACCTACCGAATCAACACCATATTCTTTGTCTCTACATTGTTATCTACTTATAGTTTGTAAAAATATACATCAATGATTTTAGCAGATCAAATTCAACATTAGTAATAAGATTGAAAGTATATAATATTTTATACTAGCTCACATTCAACAATCACTTTAATGTTCTCTAGAAGATCAAAGTTAATCGAAATAATGAAGGTTCCCAATTTCCCATTAACCTTTCATAATATTTTAATCCGGAGTTTCCAGATACTTATAGATTGAACCGTCTGCACCAGCTACCCAACCACATTTGCCCCTGCCAAAGCAACTGGTATATAAAGGCGTGGAAACAGTTTCTTCGGTCCATTGTATCCCTCCATCCCTGGTATTTAATAAAATGCCCTTTGTTGACAGATCTTCATAGAGAACCCCGGCAACATAACCAACATTTCGATTACAAAAGCATACCGAGCTAAGCCATATGGTGCGACCACTTTGTACTAGCTGCCAATTATTTCCGCCATCAGTTGTTTTGAGAATGTGACCATAATCTCCCACAACACAGCCATTGAGGGAATCCACAAAACAGGCAGAATACAAACAAACAGGACTATTCTCTTTCTGAACAATCCAATGTTCTCCCCCATCGGAAGTATGCAGGATGGTATTGCCACCAACCACCCAGCCATTTTTGAGATCGGTAAAGCAAACCGAATAGAGGCCGTAAGTGGTATTTTCTAGCTGCGTTTTCCATGAAGTTCCACCATCCGAGGTATGTAAAATAATGCCACTGCCCACTGCCCA
>CAZTXJ010000142.1:3068-8319 GCA_964617285.1 uncultured Calditrichaceae bacterium
AGTTTCCTTTCCTGTTTAATATTTGTTATTAAAAAGCTAAAATCCTTTTAATAAATTGGTCTATATTCAACATATCATTTCATTAGAATCATCTTTCTTGTTTCAACAAATCCCTCAGCTTCCAAACGATACAAATACACCCCACTGGCCAGGCCGGAGGCATTCCATTCGACTGAATGATAACCAGCCAGTTGTTTTTCATCAACCAGAATATCTATCTTTTGTCCGGTAATATTGAAAATCGTCAGTATAACAGGGCTGCCGACTGGCAACTGCCAACTGAGAACCGTGGTCGAATTAAAGGGATTGGGATAATTCTGAGCCAGGGTAAATATAAAAGGTTGAGCAGGGGTATGATGTTCAATACAGGTAAACAAAGTATCAAAATTGAAAACGGTCGGTTCCTGGGAGAAAGCCGGATTTCCCAGAGTGGTTGCCGCCCACTTTAGCAAATGAGCAGATCCAATATATTGAATTGCATGAAGATTGTTGAACAGACAGGCGGCGGTCTGCAGAATTAACCAACTTCTATGTGGCGTAATTTCTGTGCTGTAATTTAATGAATCAACAATTCCATTGTAACGATAGCAGGATATTGGTGTAGATAAGATTCGGAAATGATTTGTAACAACAAGATTTTCGCCGGGAACCAGAGTGTTATGAGACACATTGCGCACAGCTACCCCATTGATATTATTACACTCTATTATTTGGGGAGAAGAATTTATTCCCTCATCCTGAACCACATGAATGATGGATGCCCCGGAACGGTTTCTATCCTGTACTGCCTGGATAATATCCGCCGGGGTGTTCTCGCCATCCTGATTGTAATCATCCCCTTCAATGCCGTTTCGAACGGTCAACAGAATCGGATAAAAGGGTGTACCGGTTTGATAATTCGATTCATTTCCCACATTCATGAATGCCGCAACTCCGCTTTTATTGATCCCGGACAGGGAGCCGATAAATCCAGCGAAAGCCACTGAAATCCATTGCTGTTCAGCTGTTTCAGACGGTCTGTTAACGATCATTAAATGGTTTTGATAAAGACTGATATGATTACTCCAATCCATCAACCGGGTAATAACCAAATGACCGGTGAGAGTGGAATCCTGCAATGTGCTGCTCCCCCAACTGGATAGACTCGAACAACCCAGATCTGATTTCGGCATTCCTTCCACTGCCTGACTTAGATCAGGAAGTGCAGTAACGATGAGTACATCAGTAGCATCGATTTCTCTACCGAGTGTCTGATTATTCAAATCTATTCCACCATCAATCATTCCCTGGATCATAGCATTAGCTTCCGTCTGGTAATTCGGTTCAATGGTGTAATTGGTGGTAAAAAAATTCCTGGCAGTATTATAGATTAGGGCAGAATTGCCAAAATAGTAACCAACAATGTATGAATCGAAAAGATCCTCAATTGAATTCCCCATTAAATAGCCATGGGCATAACCTCTTTCCTGATGGGTTCCCCAGATGGTTAGCACCTTTTTCCCCTCAATCTCCCTCAGCTCCCCATTAACCTGACCGAAAATGTTAAGGCTGAGCAGTAATAAAAAAATACTACAGAGTTGTTTTTTCATTATTATATCTTTCTATCCTTATTGCCCTATCACCCTATTTCCATATTTTTGGTTTTTAATCGATCCTCTATTCTAAATACTAGATACTGGATTCTTGATACAAACCCATCTCATGGCGCTCGATTTATCGGGATCACAACTTCCTGTTTTGACTTTGATCTTTTATCTTAACACCCTCTATTTCATCAGAATCATCTTACGCGTTTGCACAAAATCCCCGGCTTCTAAGCGGTACAGGTATACTCCACTGGCAATCCCGCCTGTGCGGGACCACTCGTATGAGTAGGCTCCGGCAGATAGTCTGTCAGAGACAAGCGTGACTACTTCCTCTCCGAGTATATTAAAAATTTTGAGCGTTACCTTGCTGGCTTTGGGGAGATCGAATTCAATATCCGTGCTCGGGTTGAAGGGATTGGGGTAATTCTGTCTTAATATAAAGGCTCGGGGAACCTGCTTGTTCCCCTTTATTTTAATACCAACAACCGTATTCCCATGCCCACCATACGCACCCATATCATTCCTCAAAGCCCCCATAGCTGGCCACAGTGCAAAACCGGGATTCATCGGGTCTTCCAGATCATAATAATCAGAAAGGGGATTTCCTGCATCAATGCAGGGTGAATTGCAATTAAGGCAGCAAAACATGGTATCGTTAGATACCATTACACTATCATGCATACAAGGATCTGCATCAATATTGCCTGTTCCTGCAGCTGCCCAACCCCCCTGGACGTCACAATAATGAACCTCAATAGTCCCGCCGAAATGATAAATTTCATGGCCGCCCCACTGGGCACTGTCCTCCCATAGAATGGTATTCATAATGATCGGATCAGAATTCTGGGTACAGAAACCACCACCATAGTTTGAGGCCCTGTTGCCGACGATGGTATTATTAATAATCCGGGGCGCACAGGTTTGGGGTAATGTTTCCAGACTTTCTTGAGATTCACGGCCTCTGTGATGATTAACAGCTGAATGGGTATCCGCTCTTTTTTCTCTAAACTTTCCCGAATATGAGGATTTTTCATCTGTTTCCACATAACAAAGAATTCCACCACCATTCACGGCGCTATTTTCAATAATCAGGTTGTTCTGGATAAATGGTTTTGCATTGGTACACACAATACCTCCGCCGTTGGAGCCTTCATTCCCTTCAATACGATTTTGCTCTACGATGACAGAAGGAACGGTATGTAACTGCAAACCGCCACCAAAGCAGTTCCCGGAAACAACTCTATTTTCCAAGATGAGATTTCCTCTTATGACACTGGTATCGCCAGAAGCCCACATCGCCATTCCAGCTGCAACACAATTTAATCCCCCACTCACTTCATTGTATTGAATAGTGTTGTTTGTGACATGGGCATCTGAGCGGTTAATATACAGCCCTCCTCCATATCCACCCCAATTTGCATTGGATGAGAATGCCTGATTGTTTTCAATAACATTTCCATCCACCAAGACAAACCGTCGGTTGAGGGTATCAGCAGATCCGCAGAAAATTCCACCTCCATGACAACGTCCGAAATTTTCTGAGAATATTGAATTATCAGAGACCTGATTATCTATAATTCTCCCATTTGACCAAAGTTCGACACCTCCCCCATATGGGTCTTCAACACAATTAATTGAGTTAGATCTGATCTTGTTGTTTTGTATAATGGAATAATGAACCGGATCGCCACTGTCATCACATTCAATACCACCTCCATAGGCTCCTCCGCTATAGTCGAGACTATTATTCTGAATGTGATTATAAATAATTCTTGCACCCGAACTGCATACATATATGCCTCCACCGACCCGGGCATTCCAGTTACTACTTGGTGTCCCTGTTCCCCTGGTAATGGTAAAACCACACAGCACCGAATTGGTATCCTCACCGGAGATAAAATAGACCACCGAGCCACTGTCCGGATTGGCTGGCTGACTGCCATCAATAATCGTATAACCGATGTGATTGGTGTCCCCATCCATTAAAAAATGACTGGCTACGGTAATGGCTTTTCCTTTGAAGTTGATGTTTTCGTAATAGGTACTGTCCGCTACCAGAACGGTATCACCATTCACTGCGGCATTAATACCCGCCTGAATGGAAGGATATTCCTGGGGGACATACAGTATATTGGAAGGTCCCAGTGGATTTTCATCGGCCCCCATATCCGGCATGGTATATGCCGGCCAGGGCCGGGGATCGCCGTCAATATCATCCGGCGGGGCGTAATACCAGTTCCCATCAATTTCTATGGCATCGATTCCGGCACCGATGCAGGGACTGGCATTCGTAAGATGAAATAGTACAGTATCCTCAAGAAGCGGATCTACATGTATGTTACTCTGCCCCGCCCAATTTCCGACAATTTTTGCTTCGCTGCTATCAAATAAAGAGTGAGCAATGTTCAGTGTATCCAAAGAGGCAACAAAAATATCAAGGCCAGGATTGCCAGTATATCCTGCACTATCTTCCCAGATTATCGTATTCATGATAAGCGGTGCGGTATGTATCGAATAAATTCCCCCGCCCCGGCTTTGGGCAAAATTCTGTGTGATAGTATTATTAATTAAAACAGGTTGATCGATATCCTGGAAGTTTTCAATATAATTTATTTTTGTTGTCTGCTCTTGATCTTTCACAAATGTTAGAGGGCTATCAAGGGAATTCTCCCTGTTTCTTTTTGACCGCCCTTCAATTAATTCAGCTTCGGCCAAACCTTCAATAAAAATACCACCACCATTTAGGGCACTATTATTAAAGATGATATTATTAACAATATTCGTTTGAGAAGTTTTCACAGATATACCCCCACCATTACCTAAATTGCCATAAATAAGATTTCCAAAAATTTTGTTATTTAGTAGTTGAGCTTTAACACAATTTATAGAGATCCCCGCTCCTTTGGTAAGCGGATCCAGGTATATGGGTGAAATTATATTATTTGCAATAGTATTTCCTTCAATAATCGCCTCCCCGGTTTGGTTTGGAGAACCACAGGAAATATGTATTCCACCTCCGTGTAAATTGCTCATATATAGTTGAGAGGTTAGAATATTATTACGGATGATATTATTTTTGATTCGGGCCCCACCGTCAGGAATCCAGGCAGCGATACCACCGCCATTACAGTAGTTGGGACCCTGCACTACAGCAGTATTTGAGTAGATTACGTTTTCTTCAATAATGGCATAATAGTACCCGGTTGTCTCAATCGCTATTCCAACACCGAAAACCATGTTATAAGTAATTGAATTATTACAGATTCTATTTTTAAAAACAGGCGCACCTGCTCCAAATATACAAATTCCCCCACCGTCTCTTTCACCATAGACCTGGTTATAAGTACCCGAACCTCCAGTAATGGTAAATCCACAAAGAACAGAATTGGTATCTTCACCGGAGATAAAATATACTACCGAGCCGCTGTCCGGATGGGATGGCTGACTGCCATCAATAATCGTATAACCGATGTGATTGGTGTCCCCATCCATCAAAAAGTGGCTAGCCACGGTAATGGCCTTTCCTTTGAAGTTGATGTTTTCGTAGTAGGTGTTGTCGACCACCAACACGGTATCGCCGACTACTGCGGCGTTAATGCCGGCCTGAATGGTAGGCTGGTCTGCAGGAACATGAATTATGTTAGCCAGAGAGAAGGAAACAAATG
>CAZTXJ010000143.1:0-8310 GCA_964617285.1 uncultured Calditrichaceae bacterium
AGCTCGGGATAATGATGCAACAAGGTGTCATAGCCGATAAAAATTGTTGCCCCACCGATGAGACCAAGGAATAGCAGTAATTCATTATTTTTCAGATGCGCTTTAAAATCTCCCCGCAGCAAACGGTAGTGCAGGGAAAAGTTTGTCCCGGCGATGATCATGAAGACGATAATAACATATTCAATATAGGGGCTCTGGTAATAGCCAATACTGGCATTTTTGGTGGAAAATCCACCAGTGGCCATGGTGCCGAAAGTATGACAAAGCGCATCAAATAAGCTCATCCCACCAAACATCAGTAAGATGGTTTCAGCAAGAGAAATAACGATATATACACCCCAGAGAATTTTAGCGGTTTCGGTGACCCGTGGTGTTAGTTTATCCGGTACCGGACCCGGGACTTCCGCCTTAAACAACTGCATTCCACCCACACCCAAGAAGGGGAGGATAGCCAGGGACAATACGATAATGCCCATACCACCCAGCCAGTGGGTGAAACTTCTCCAGAAAAGCAATCCATGCGGTAATTTCTGGATATCAACCAGTATTGTTGCCCCGGTGGTGGTAAAACCGGACATGGTTTCAAAAAAGGCATCGGTGAAAGATGGAATATAACCGGAGAAGATAAATGGCAGGCAGCCGAGCAAAGAAAACATTGTCCATCCCAGGGTAACAATGGCAAATCCTTCCCGGGCTCTCACTTCCCGGTCAAAGCGGGTCATCTTAAATGCAATCAATCCGATCAGAAAAGTGATGAAGGCGGTTATCAGGAAGTAGATATAGTCCGATTCGCCGTAATAGATCGAAAACGGGATCGGCAGCAGCATGGCTCCGGAGAGGAAGATGAGCAGGAAACCGAGAATGTGTATGATCAGATGCAGTTGCATTGTTTATTTGTGAATGTATTTTTGACAAAGTCGATGGAATAATCTATTGAGAAAGTGGCAGCTATTCAAACATTTTCTCAACTTCGGAGAGGGCAGCCGGTAAGGAGAATATCACTACCCGGTCTCCCGGCAGGATTTGCGTATCCCCGGTCGGAATAATAACGTTTTCTCCCCGCTGGACTGCTCCCACAATTGCCGAGCGGGGAAAGTGAATGTCCTTTAGCGCTTTTTTAGTTATCTTTGAACCCTTATTGGGCACAATCTCTATCACTTCGGCATCCACTCCCGGAATGGTAACGATTCGTTCCAGGGTACTTTTCTGGATAAAGCGGAGGATGGCATTGACGGTAAGCAGTTTTTTACTGACCACGGCATCCATCCCGATAGTCGGGGTAATGGGCAGATATTCGGTTTTGTTGACCAGGGCAATGGTACGGGGAACCTGGAGATGGCGGGCCATCAGGGTGGAAATAATATTTGTCTCATCGTCCCCGGTTACCGCGATAAAGGAATCCATGTCGATGATTCCTTCCAGGGCCAGGAGATCCATATCCGTACCGTCGCCGTGTATGACCAGGGATTTTTTCAGATAATCGGCAATTTCTTCCGAGCGGTCCGCCCGGCTCTCGATAATCTTAACGTTTATTTCATTCTCAAGCTCACGTGCCACAAAAAGCCCAATTAATCCGCCACCCAGGATCATAATATTCTGAATGGAGACATTCTCCTTCCCGGTAATTTTAATGATCTGGGGAATGAGTTCTTTGGCACAGATGACAAATATCTGATCTCCCGGAGCCAGCGCATCATTGCCACCCGGGATAAGGGTTCGCTCCTTACGGGTAATCGCCACGATTCTGGCGGCAAGATTACCATACTCCTGCCAGATATCCTTCAGTTGCTTCCTCAGGATAGGTGAATTTTGCTCCAGCCGGATTCCTACCAACTGGACTTTACCACTGCTGAATTCCACGATATCGGTAGCGCTGCTTTGCCGGATTAGCCGGATCACCGCATCGGCAGTTTCCTTTTCCGGGTGAATCAGATGGTCGATCCCCAGCTCCTCGCGGGAGAGAATAAAATCCGGTTCGGTAAATTCCGGATTGCGCACCCGGGCAATTTTGTGCGGGATGCCCAGCTTTTTGGCATACAGACAGGCCATAAAATTAACTTCATCGTTATTGCTTAAGGCAGCAAATATTTCTGCCTGCTCAATTCTGGCCTTTTTCAAATCTACAAAACTGGAACCTGAACCCTGGATCACCATGGCATCCAGTTGTTCCTCCGCCCGGCGGGCCTTATCCGGATCCTTTTCAAGGATAGTTATGTTATGTTTTTCGGCGGACAGCCGGCGGGTTAACTGAAATCCGACTTCTCCCGCACCAATGATCAGAATATTCATTTACGGTTAATTTTGAGACTCTAAAATTGTATGTTTTTCTATTTTATCATAAACCTTTTTAAGGGCGGCGATGGTTTGCTCAATATCCGTATCACTGATATGCAGATGGGTTACTGCCCGGATTTTGGTTCTGGCAAAGGTGATCATCCTGACTCCTTCACTGGCCAAAAGATCCACAAATTTCTGGCCATCAACTCCCCTCTTGCGGATATCAAAAATAATAATGTTGGTCTGGACCGTCTCCAGATCTAATTCTACATCCGGCAGGGTCGCGATAAATTCGCCCAGCTTTTTTGCCCGGCGATGGTCTTCCGACAGCCGTTCGAAATGATGATCCATTGCATATATGGCTGCAGCGGCCAGTATGCCGGCCTGCCGCATCCCACCACCATACGCTTTACGGTAATAACGGGCCCGATCGATAAATTCCTGCGATCCGGCAATGATGGACCCAACCGGTGCACCCAGACCCTTGGAGAAACAAAGGGAGACCGAGTCAAAATGCCGGGCATACTCGGAAATCGGGATCCCGGTGGCGATGGAGGCATTCCATAGCCGCGCCCCATCCAGATGCATCTTCAGATTCTGCTCCCGTGCTAATAAAGAAATTTGCTCAATATCCTGGTAAGGAAAGATCGTTCCACCGGCCCGGTTATGGGTATTTTCAATGCAGATAAGCGCTGTTTTGGGATGATGAACATTTTCCGGCCGAATTGTCTCTTCTACCTGTCCAACGGTAAAACTGCCTCGAAATCCGGGAAGTGGCATTACCTGAACCCCGGAGAGCAGGGCGGGGGAACCACATTCGTAATTAAATATATGGGAATTAGCCTCTACAATAATTTCATTCCCGGGCTGGGTATGGGCATTTATTGAAACCTGGTTGCCCATGGTACCGCTGGCAACAAACAGGGCCGCTTCTTTACCGGTAAGCCTGGCAATTTTTTCCTGGAGAGCGTTTACCGTAGGATCTTCCCCGAACACATCATCACCCACCCGGGCATTGAACATGGCTTTGCGCATCTCCGGTGTTGGCTGGGTGAGCGTGTCACTGCGTAAATCAATCATTATATTCTCTAAATTTTGAAATGAAAATTACCATTTCCGGTTCAGTAATGCAAGTTTTGGGAAACAAAGATGATGAACTTTATTTGATGACAGCAAAATAATTAGAAAGAATCCCGGTGCCCTGAATTATTCCTGCAGAATGAATTCGATTCGTTCCAGATTGCCATCAATCTTCTGATTTGGCTCAATTTTCAGGATTTTACAGATCAGAGGATAAATGTCAATATTCCGGAGAGTCCCAGTACGGTAGCCTTTTTTGAAAGCCGGACCCATGGCATAGAATATACCGTGCATGTCCAGAAAATGATTATCATAGCCGTGATTACCGCCAGTAAGATAGTTATCCAAATTGGCGGAAATCTTGTTATCCACCAGATTCCATCCGGGATCGGCTATTAAAATTAGAGGGGGGATGAACGGATTATGGGAAAAGTGATAATAGTCCGGCAGGTCATTTTTGCGGTAAACCCGAAAATTTTTTTCATGCTTTTTGATAAGCTGATAAATCACCGGCAGCTCTTTATCTGAGGCATTGACCATCATTACCGGTCCATATCCCTGGATTTGCATGGCGTGACCGGAGAGGATTTGTTCAATATTGATAATTTTTTTTGCATCAATTGCAGTCATGCCATGGTCAGACACCACCAGGATATTTACTGATTTCAGCATTTCTCTTTTTCTCAGACCGCGGATCAACAGTCCTAAGGTAGAATCAAGCTTTTGAATGGCGGCATTTGTCTCCGGGGCATCTGGTCCGTATTTATGTCCCTCGGTATCAGTGGCATCAAAATACAGGGTAATGAAATTTGGTCTTTTTTCCGCTGGCAAATCAAGCCAGGCTAATACTCCCTGTACCCTTTCGGGGTAAGGTCTGGCTTCGTCATAGTATTCCACATAGGTCGGCCGGCGATAATCCAGTTTAATTTCAGATCCGGGCCAGAAATAGGAGGCGGAGGTCATTCCCTGTCTTTCTGCGGTTTCCCACAGCGCCTCACCAAGGTACCATTTGGGATTTCGGATTTGACTGGTGTCACCAACCTTGAATTGTTCTCCAGTAAAAGGATTAATGAAATCATTATAAATAATACCGTGATTCTCCGGATAGAGCCCGGTAACAATGGTATAGTGGTTGGGAAAAGTTTTTGTGGGAAAAGCAGGTTGCAGGGATGATGCCGAAACACCTTCTTGAGCCAGGTATTCCAGGTTGGGAGAAATACCCCGAGTAACATAATCCCAGCGGAAACCGTCAAACGAAATGAGAATAACGTATGGTTTTTCTGGAACAGGTTCAGAAAATAGCGGGAGCACAGTAAGCAGGATAATAAGGAAAATGCTGGTATAGTATTTAATCCTCATGATCTTCATCCCGTTAAGATAATTTTTAAACAAGAAGAGAAATTAACTAATGGTTTAGTAGGCGCAATAAATAAAGCTATAAGACATTGAGGTTACAGGCCTGGTAGCATAACAAAAATAAAAACCCCCCGGAATGGGGGGCTTTTTCAAAACACTATTTAATACTGAATTAAAAGGCAATGCTTAAACCGGTATTAAAGGTTCTCAACAATCCCATATAAACTTCTGCCGCTGGTGCCATATGTGAGTATTCATCATTCGGTCCATAATACCCATTATATTGACTGTTGTCCACTGCATCAGAAATAAATTTGGTATCCAGTACATTAAAGATATGAGCAAATAGCATTACCCGAACCCCTTTCCAGTTAAAGGGTAGGTCATAAGATGCATGAATATCCATCACACCGTAACTTGGGGCTTTCCAGCTTTGTTCTCGGTCTCCCACAACTGTTCTACTAAAGGGATCCCAGTCGGCATAATTATTCGCATAATATCTGAATACAATTTGAGCTAATAATCCCCGAACTGGAAATACCGAACCAGAAAGCGCAAACTGGGTCTGCGGTGCATCGCCGGATTTCAGATCTTTCACATAAAAATTGTATGTACTATCTGCTCCAATTCGATAATCTTTATATACACCGGAAACATCGTTGGTATATTGCCAGTTACCGAAGGAGGCCATACCATCCAATCTGAAAAATCGGTTGGGCTGATAGGAACCTTCAAATTCCAGCCCCATATGCCGGGAATCCATTCCGGAAATGAATATAAGTGCTTCATCTCCATCCGCCTTCTGTACATTAATACTTCTGGTCCTATCTTTCCAGATGGTATAATAAAAATCTCCCTTAAACACAGCACGTCCACCCAGTGCTCGGTAGTTCACCCCACCTTCTACGGCAGTAAATTTTTCATTTTTGGGGTTCTCTGCTTTGGTGCCATCCACATCGCTGATTACATCATCGAAAATAGGCACTTTGGAAACATAACCGGCATTGGCATAGACATCAACTACCGGTGAAAGCTGATGACTGGCACCACCCTTTACCTGGAAACCGTTGATCCAGTCTGTTTCCACGAAAAGTTCTTCGCCATTGATATGCATGAAATGATCGGTATAACTATATTTGATCATGGAATATCCACCCATGATATATGCGGTAGATGGTCCTGTCTTTACTTCACCCTGACCATAAAACCCAAGCCAGTCTACTGTATTTGTATTATAATAATCCACCTTATCACCTAACTTCCGCAATTTTTCACTTCCAGTCCATAAGTCGCTTGCCTCAGCTCCATCAGCATAATAATAGTTTCCGCCCAGCAGGTCACGAACCTCCCGGAAGTGATCAATTTCGGCTTTTCGCCAATCTACACCAAATGTTCCGTTAAATGTTTCGGTAAATTTGTAATTGGCCTTGGCAATGGCACCTACAGTCCATTGGTTATTGACGCTGTTTCTTAGAATGCCACGGGATGTATCCGCAGCAGCATTTCTGGCAATCGTACCATCAAAATTAACAATCCGAGTGGGTTGTGAATTATAATCCCAAACCATACTACCCAGGGTTCCGGAACCACCGCCTGTACCACCGGAATAATAAACAGTTGAGAAAATATCCAGTTTATCGGTGAAGGTTGAATACCAGTTTAAATTTACCAGTGGTTTGTGATAGTAGTTTTCTCTCTCATTTATAAAGTCCTGGTTATATCGATCATGCTCTTTCCCATTCCAGAACTGTTTACCATCATAAGATGGATCTACTACATTCCAGTTCTCATTATAACGCAAACCATCTTTGGACTGGGGGAAGGCAGCAATAGCGGCTTCAGGATAATCGAGCTTATCTTTAGCATAGGTACTATCGTATGCTGCCGCATTTTGTTTGTAAGTATTTTGTCCATGCAATTGAGGGGCACCCATTGCATAAAGTTCCAGTCGGTTATTTTTATTGACAACCCAGCTGGCACCAACATAATAGGCCCAGGCATCGGTCCAGGTTTTATCTACCCAGCCATCTCCTACCTTTCTCACAAAAGAGCCGCTGAAAGCATATTTATCGTTGATCAGTCCGGAATTCGCCACCAAGGTTCCTTTAAGGAATCCATCGTTACCGACTTCCTGTCTGTACATCAAGCCGGGGTTTTGGGCAGTGGGATCGGTGATGATATTCAACGTACCACCAATCGATGGAGTTGCTAAGTTAACCGCGCTTAATCCTCTCTGGACCTGCAGAGAATTGGTGGCATCTCCCAGACCATCCCAGTTCGACCAGTAGACCCAGCCATTTTCCATATCATTAATGGGAATACCATTAATCATAACCGCCACGTTGCGCTGGTTAAATCCACGAATATTGATCCGGGCATCACCGGAGCCACCACCATTAGTGGTTGCATAGACACTGGGTGTTGTGTTTAGAACTAAGGGAATATCACGTGATCCAAGACGGGTTTGAATTTCCTTTTTGTTAACATCAGAGAAAGCCACCGGAGTTTCCCGTGGCAGTGCGCGGTCTGCCAGTACGGTTATTTCGGCTCCCATATAAATGGTTGGTTTCAGGGATACCTGTAACTCGACTTCAGAAGCTCCAACGGTAATACTTTCGGTATAACTATTGTATCCGATATAACTAACCTCCAGCTTGTAATCTCCCTGAGGAACATTCTGCACTATAAAAAATCCATCTTCATCGGTTGTAGCACCCATACCGGTTCCTTTAATTACTACATTTGCACCGATTAAGGGATCATTGGTATCACTGTTTTTTACGATACCCTTGACCGTGCTGCCATAGGCAATGCCTACGCCAACTAATAGTAAAATCAGTAAAAAAACTAAGCGTTTCATAGTACCTCCATTGTTTGGTGTTTGATGATTATTGGGTTAATTCAGCCCATATCTCTCAAGATTTAAAATTAAAGTTTGTTTATTACAATTTTATTTCAAATTGACACAATTTTTCTTTAGATAAGATATATTTTGTTGAATTACTGAAATAAATTATATTGGAATGACTAAATAAATCGAAGTTTTTAAGGCGAGGTTTGTAAATCAATTGTGGCTAATCCCGGGTTAATTAATAAACTGGGTTATCACTATTTCCGTCCCTGTGCTGGATGGGAAAAACTCAACTTTGTCGATTAAATTTCTTACCAGAAATATTCCCCGTCCGCTCTCCTTCCAGATATTTTCCGGATTCGTCGGATCCTTAAGCTTCTCCGGATTAAATCCGTTACCCTGATCCCGGACTGATACCCGGATATATTTTTGGTAATAGTACGCCTTCAATGTTACACTTTTCTTGGGATTGCTTTTATTTCCATGTAATATGGCATTGTTAACGAGTTCGGTTAGCACTATTGCCAGATTATCGGACTTATCCTCATTGAGTGTTGCTTTTTTAGATATTTTCTGAGAGAAAATTTCAACCTTTTTTATTTCGGTCAGATCACTTGAAATGATTAAAATATCCTCATCTATTTTATGATTTGTATCTTTACTTTTCATCGATTATGCATTTAAATTTTTGATGCGGATTCAATTTAGAAAAATTGATTAAATTTGTCAAACAAAAAAGATTTATG
>CAZTXJ010000144.1:0-3022 GCA_964617285.1 uncultured Calditrichaceae bacterium
GTACCCGGGGCCGGACTTGAACCGGCACGGGCTTTAAAAGCCCAAGGGATTTTAAGTCCCTGGCGTCTACCAATTCCGCCACCCGGGCAGGTTGGCAAAAAGAAAGGCACTTGATCCTCAAGTACCTTTGCTCGAGCGAGAGACGGGACTCGAACCCGCGACAATCACGTTGGCAACGTGAGGCTCTACCAACTGAGCTACTCTCGCAAAGTGGCAAAAATTTAATACCCATTTTCAAACGTGTCAAGCTTTTTCCAAATTTCGCCTGGCGAAAAAGCGGCTAAATTCTCACCCAAATAAATTTTAAATACCATTGAAAATATTGACAAATCTCGCTATCTTTTCTGCGGGTAAATGATAATGGATTATACCATATCCATTGTATTAAATAGAAAGGAGTAATTGAAATGCGTAGTATTCTCACCTTCCTGCTCAGCCTGTTTCTCTTAACCAGTTTTCAGCAGTTACTGGCCCAGGAAAAACGTGACACCGGGTCGATCAAGGAATATAAGAATGAATTCTGGGACAGCATCAAAACGGCCGCTGATAAGTATGCGGAGAAGAAAGAAAAACCGGAAATGAAATTCATGATGAATTTCGAGGGTTATGACTTGCCCACCTCCACTGACCAATTCACCCAGTACTGGCATAATCCGCCCATTTCCCAGGGCAGATCCGGTATGTGCTGGTGTTTCTCCACCACATCTTTCCTGGAATCCGAAATCTATCGGCTCACCAAGAAGAAAATAAAGTTGTCCGAACTGTACACGGTCTACTGGGAATATGTCGAAAAAACCAAAGGATTTATGGAATCCCGCGGCGAAACCTTCCTCGGAGAAGGATCGGAAGCCAATGCAGTTACCCGGATCTGGAAAAAATATGGCATTGTTCCCCGGGAGGATTTTATCGGTCTGCTGCCCGGACAGGAATTTTATGATCACAAAAAGATGTTTGAGGAAATTGAGAACTATCTGAATTTTGTCAAAGAAAAAAATATGTGGGATGAAGACGCCGCCGTAGCTACGGTGAAATCCATCCTGAATCATTATATTGGTCAACCACCCAGCACAGTTTCCTTCGAAGGCAAAGAATACACCCCGCTGGAGTTCATGAATAAAGTGCTTAAGGTAAATCCGGATGATTATGTGGACATCATGTCGCTGATGGAATTGCCCTATTATACCAAAGGGGAATATAAAGTGCCGGATAACTGGTGGCACAGTAAGGATTACTACAACGTTCCCCTGGATGTATTTACCAATATTGTGAAGGAAGCCATCCGTAATGGTTATACCATGGCAATCGGCGGGGATGTGTCCGAATCCGGTTATAGCTCCCATAAGGAAGTCGCCATGGTACCCAGCTACGATATTCCGGCTGATTATATAGATGAAAACGCCCGGCAGTTCCGCTTCAGCAATGAATCTACCACGGATGATCATGGCATTCATCTGGTTGGTTACATGACATTGAATGGTCAGGACTGGTATTTGATCAAAGATTCGGGAAGCGGTTCCAGAAACGGTGCCAATAAGGGTTACTATTTTTACCATCAGGATTATGTCAAATTAAAGATTATGGATCTGATGATTCACAAGGATGCAGTTAAAGATATCCTGAAGAAATTTTCCAACTGATAAAGCAAGCCCCATCTTCGGATGGGGCTTTTTGTTTATCAATATTTCCTTCCATGCGTTAATAAAATAATTGACAGAACTTTTTCTAAAACCTTGTAACATTGAAAAATATAAATCATCATATAAAATGATTTAAGAAAGTGCTTTATTATGAAGGATTCACATTTGCAGTTGGCGAGTAAAAGGTGCGGAAATTGTCAGACCAAAATGATTTTTCAGCCGGGATGTTGCGGGAACTTGCCGGTCTGGCGCTGTCCTGATTGCGGATGGATAGCCAAGTGGCAGGAAAGTAATATAGATGCGAATCTGTATTTGAAATTAAAATAATTAAGGAGAAATAAATGAGTAAGGTAAATGCAGTAACCGATGAAAACTTTAAGAAGGAAGTCCTGGAATCCAATACCCCGGTTCTGGTAGATTTTTGGGCGCCCTGGTGCGCACCATGCCGGATCGTCGCCCCGGTGGTGGAAGAAATTTCAAACGAGTATAATGGATTCATCAAAGTGGTAAAGCTGAATACTGATGAAAATCCCATGACCGCAATGGCCTATAAAATAATGGGGATTCCCACCCTGGGTATTTTCCTGAATGGTCAGATGGTGGATCAGATTGTCGGGGCTGTACCCAAACCGCAAATTGTAGATAAATTAAAGTATTATATGCAGGGTGCAGCTGCAAAAAATTGAGGTTTAATTCTCGATACATTGATAAGCGGGCCGTAATATATTATTGCCAAACCATTAGCAGGGCGATTTGATAGATCGCCCTTTTTCTTTTTCCTCACACGAGCTATTCTTTCAATGAATTTTGATTTTTCTAAAATTTTTATTAGTTTTTAACAAAACAGGAACAGGCATGACTCGGAAGAAGATTATCGTTACCGGCGACCGGGTGTTGATTAAACCGGACAAGAGTGAAGAACGAACCAAGGTTGGTTTATATCTTCCACAAACGGTGAAGGATAAGGAGGAGGTTATTGGCGGAACGGTTGTCCAGACTGGCCCGGGTATTCCCATGGCCAATCCCTCTGATATCTCCGAGGAACCCTGGAAAAATGAGCAGCAGGAGTTAAAGTATCTGCCATTGCAGGCCAGAGAAGGCGATTACGCCCTTTTTCTGCAGAAGGCCGGAGTAGAGATAAAATATAAGGGTACCGCCTATATCATCATTCCCCAGAGTGCCATATTGCTTTTAATCCGGGATGAGGAGATCCAATCACCCCTGGATTCCGACGCTCCGGATGAGGAATTTCCGCTTTATTAATACTCTAACCGGTTGTGCCAATTAAATGAGCATTTGTTTTACCTGATTCAATTTATTGCCTTAATTTTGTTTAAAAATAATGTTGAACACCTACGGCGTTCAGGTCTGGTGTGTGAATTCGT
>CAZTXJ010000144.1:3122-8202 GCA_964617285.1 uncultured Calditrichaceae bacterium
TGTTTAAAAATAATGTTGAACACCTACGGCGTTCAGGTCTGGTGTGTGAATTCGTGTTGTTATAAACATTAAACACCTGTGGTGTTTTCTTATGGGTTAGCATTATCAGGGATTAAATATTTGTAACAAACAGGATTCGTCTCTCTTGACAAAATCCCATTAGGGATGATATATTTATAACTTTGATATTCTCCGGTTTTATTAAAACCCTGTTAAGAGTGACATGTACTCCGTGGTTTGATTGTTTAAAAAGCACAACAGGTTATTTTATTTAATTCGAAAGTTTTAAAAACAAGATTCTTATCCTGTCATTTAATCGCCACAATTCCTGATGGCTGCATACATTGTCTCGGATTTTATGAATTTGTCATGCTGTCCCGCATGTGCGGGATCAGCATCTATCTTTAATGAGTGGGCCAAAGGCGAGACCCTGAACCAAGTCCAGGGTGACAGATTATTGCAACTGCAATGAATCTATGCCTGCTATCCCACAATTCGAACAGAGTACAAATCAAATGGAAAATATGAATTTGTCATTCTGTCCCGCATGTGCGGGATCAGCATCTCAAGAGCTTTTTATAATCAGATATTATTTCTGTGCGGTTACCCCCTGATAACTCAATCTCACCTTTCGAAAACCCACTTTTGTGAGTAGTTCCATAGTCTTTTGAGCTAATGAGATTTTACGCTGCGCCTGGTTTGGATTGCCGGTATAATGGTAAAACTTACCACCGGGTTTCAGAAGGCGATATATCTGTTGATAAAAGATTTCCGAATATAATTCCGGTGCCAGGGCGAAGCGGGGTGGGTCATGCAGCACTGCATCAAAGCAGTTATCTGGAACAAAGCGAACAAATGAATCTGCGGATATAATCATCAATTGGATTTTAGAATTGCCAAAAAGCTCGGCGGACCAGGGATTTTCCCTGCAAATCTGGAGAACATTCTGATCCTTTTCGCAACTAAAAACTATTTCAACCTGTGAGATTCGGCTACTGTAAATTGTGGTATAACCTAATCCAAGGCAGGTATCTAATATTTTTCCTTTGATGGTACCCAAAGTCTTCAGTTTATTTTCAGTATCCGTTTCCGGATTTCCATTTTGGGTCACGTGCATCTTTATACCACTAATCTCCAGGGTAGGAGGTTTACCAGGCTCAACGAAAACCGGTTTATAATATTTACCGGTTCGTTTATCAAAAAATTGCCATTTTTCCCACGATCCATCCCGCCACTTGAAGATGGTTCTCTCATCGCTTGCCCGGAACAGCTCATCCGGGAGTGGAAGAATATCATCTGCAATCTGCAGTTTATTTTGTCCTATCCGCACCTTGAGTACGGTTCGTCCCAGGTCGAGCGAGAGTTCAATTTCAGCAGCATCCTGTGACTTACGGATTTGCTCGATCAGTCTCAAGGTATCCGGGGTAAGAAAGTAAGTCATCTTAGTGTTATATTATGAATTGAAATTTTTGGTGAGTAACCGGTTGAGAGCCGTTTCCAGGTCCGGTATAGAAAAATGCCGGCTAAACCGGGCCGCCTCTTTGCCCTGATAAAAAATGATTATGGTAGGAACAGCGAATACCAGCAGTTGTCCGCTGATTTCAGGATGTTGATGAATATCCACGTAGAGAAAAGTAACACCGGGATAATCCCGGAGAAATTCCTGAACCTTCGGTTTCAGCACTTTACAAACGGAACATTCCGGGAAGGAAAAATATCCCAGGACAATTTCAGTATTATTGAGTTCGGCGTTGAAATCCAGCATTATTTCTGGTCAGTTAATTCATCTCTTTTGAAATTGTTAAGAAAATCAACTATTTAAAAATTTAATTCACTTTTTATTGGATTCAAATTTTTAATAATTTCAACTGAATTAAATCAAGATGAATGCGTTTAGCAATAGGGAAATTTCATGAAGAATCGAATTGGCATCCGCCGGGAAAATAAAGACAAAACCGAGAAACGAACCCCGTTAATCCCGGAGCAGGTCAAAAAACTGATTAAGGATTATCAACTGGAGATTCAGGTGGAGTCTTCACCAAACCGTATTTATACCGCGGAAGAGTATCAACGGGCAGGGGCCACAATAGTAGAAAACCTGCAGGATTGCAATATCATCTTCGGCGTCAAGGAAATTCCCACAACCGATTTAGTCCCTGGTCAGGCCTATTGTTTCTTTTCCCATACCATCAAAGGACAGTCTTTCAATATGCCCATGTTAAAACGAATGCTGGATTTGCGCGATACCCTGATCGATTACGAAAAGGTAGTGGATAAAGATGGCAAGCGGCTTATCTTTTTCGGCCGGTTTGCCGGGTATGCCGGAATGATCGATACTTTTTGGGCACTGGGCCGTCGGTTGGACTGGCAAGGTATTAAAAATCCATTTTCCACCATCAGACAAGCTTTGAACTACAACAGTCTGAACGAAGCAAAAGAAGCGATCCGGGAAATGGGTAAACAAATTGGGCAGGTAGGCTTTGAAAAATCTCTATCGCCGGTTATCTTTGGTTTTACCGGCTACGGCCAGGTATCAAAAGGGGCTCAGGAAATTTTTGATCTTCTGCCGTTTCAGGAAATCCAACCGGATGAATTCATCCAATTTATCAAGAATGGCCATTATTCAGACCGAATTATTTATAAAGTCGAATTTCGTGAAAAGAACATGTTCGAGCCCATAGATCCCAAAGGCAAATTTGTTCTAAAGGACTATTATGCCAATCCGGAGCGATATCAGAGCATTTTCAATCAATATCTGCCATTTTTTACAGCTGTAGTAAATGGCATTTACTGGGAGCCTAAATATCCCAGGTTGGTGACCAAAGAATGGCTGGCAGAAAATTTCGCCCAGGAAAAATCACCGAAGTTAAAGATGATTGCCGATATTTCCTGCGATGTGGATGGTTCAATTGAATGCACCACCAAGGCAACCAATTCAGCCAATCCGGTTTATGTTTACGATCCCATAACAGGGAAATCCCTTGATGGCGTAGAGGGCAGGGGACCGGTAATTCTGGCAGTGGATAAATTGCCGGCCGAGCTACCCCATGAAGCATCAAGAACTTTCGGAAACTTTCTGCTGCCCTTCGTCCCCTTGCTGGCAAGAGCAGATTTTGAAACACCATTTGAAAATTTGGCCATACCACCGGAATTTATACCGGCAGTCATCGCCCATAAGGGACACTTGACACCATCCTATCAGTATTTAGGCCGGCACATCAAATAACCCATTCTCCGGATTTCCAGACTCTTGTGAATATTCGATCTTTAGCCATTACCAGAATCTGATACTCAGGATTCTATTTATTCTTACACTTTGACTGTGGCACTTAAATTTCATAAATTTATTACGTTATTTAAGTCATTTGCCGACACTTTAAAAATGGCAAGTGGAGACATTATGGTATTTGAGATAATATTTGACCGCTTTCATCTGTATCTCTCACCCAATCCGAGATTTCCCTAGTATATTCTTACCTCATTAAATCAAGAATTCAAATTAATCATTCTGGAGAAAAAATGAAAAAGGCACTTATTTTGGGCGCCGGTATGGTTGCCAAACCTATGATCGATTATTTATTAGACGATGGCGGGATTGAAGTAATCATGGCCAGCCGGACAGTATCAAAAGCAGAAAAGATTCTGGCAAAACGTAAAAATGGCCGGGCAGTTCCTTTACTGGCGGATGATGATAAAAAATTAGAAGACCTGATTTCCAATGTGGATATAGCGGTGAGTCTTCTTCCCTATACCTATCATGTTAAGGTAGCAAAACTCTGTTTAAAGCATGGAATACCATTGGTAACAACCTCATACGTTAGTCCCCAAATGCAGGAATTGGATAAGGAAGCAACCGCTAAAGGCATCCTGGTATTAAATGAAATCGGGTTAGATCCGGGCATTGATCATATGTCAGCCATGCGGATTATTCATGAAGTCCGCAGCCGGGGTGGCTATATCGAGGAATTTCGGTCCTATTGCGGTGGCCTTCCGGCACCGGAAGCAAATGACAATCCCTGGGGTTATAAATTTTCCTGGAGTCCCCGCGGCGTACTGATGGCCGGGAGAAATGATGCCAAATATCTGAAAAAGTCCGAACTCATCGAGATACCCGGAAAAGAACTGTTTAAAAACCACTGGCCCATCAAAATTGATAAACTGGATCTTGAAACTTATCCAAACCGGAATTCGCTTCCTTATAAAGAATTATATGGTATTGACAAAGCAAAGACAGTCTACCGCGGTACATTGCGCTATCCGGGCTGGTGCCGCACCATGCTCGTAGTAAGCGAACTGGGTCTGCTGACTGAAACTGAGATTCATGGTGTTAAAAACGAAAGCTACATTAATATCCTGAAGAAAATACTAAAAATAGACCAGGATGCTGATCCCCGAAAACATATTGCCAGTTTATACAATATTAAGCCGGATGATGAGATTAACCGCAAATTGGCCTGGCTGGATATCTTTAGTGATAATAAGTATAAAGCGGATTCCACCACGCCATTGGATTTTCTGTCCATGTTGACCCTGGAGAAGATGAAATATCAGCCCGGTGAAAGGGATATGATTGTGCTTTATCACGATTTTCTGGCAAAGTTTCCGGATCATCTGGAGAAGATTACCTCCACCCTGATCGATTACGGCATCCCAAATGGAGATTCATCCATGTCCCGCACTGTTTCCTTACCCGCTGCTATTGCCGTTAAGTTGATTTTGGATGGCAAAATTACAGAAACCGGGGTTCGGATTCCAGTACAGGAAGAAATCTATAATCCGGTTCTGGATGAACTGGAAAAGTTAGATATTGTTTGCCAGGAACAGAAACAGGTTTTGGCGCCGGATGCAGCTGCGGTTTCTCCGAACTAAAAGCAGTCTTGACAAGGCAGGGGAGAAGTATTAAATTTGCCTGCCTTGAAATGCCGGAGTGGCGGAATTGGCAGACGCGCCGGACTCAAAATCCGGTGGGGGTGATACTTCGTGTGGGTTCGAGTCCCACCTCCGGCACAAATAAGATTAAAGAAAAAAGATTAAAGATTAAATTCTTTGGTCACAGCTTAAATGGCGCTCTGTATAGCGT
>CAZTXJ010000145.1:0-2604 GCA_964617285.1 uncultured Calditrichaceae bacterium
GCGGTCTATGCGGATTTCAAAAAGCCCGAGCCTGAAGTGGATCTGGAAGAAATATATGCCACGCTTATCGAACTGCGATATGCCAGACGGCAGCTCCGGAAATGGATGAGACCGAAAAGAGCATCCACAACCAGGCAGATGCTAGTTACCCGTTCCTGGATACGCTATGAACCAAAGGGGAGCGTGCTGATCATTTCTCCCTGGAATTTTCCTTTTATGTTGTCTGTCGGGCCCCTCATTTCAGCCATATCGGCCGGAAATTGCATTATTCTGAAACCCTCAGAAATCTCACAGAATACCTGTCGCCTGCTCAATGAAATGATTTCTGAATTATTCCCGGAAAATGAGATTGCGGTGATAAACGGCGATAAAGTTGTGGCCACCGAGCTGCTGAAAAAACCTTTCGATCATATTTTATTTACCGGGAGTTCATCCATTGGCAAAATTGTAATGAAAGCAGCTGCGGAAAATTTAAGCTCGATAACCCTGGAACTGGGAGGCAAATCCCCGGTAATTGTGGACGAAACAGCTGATTTAAATGATGCAGCCCGGAAAATTGTCTGGGGAAAATATATGAATTCGGGCCAGACCTGCGTGGCACCGGATTACTTGTTGGTCCAGGAAAATAATTACCAAAAATTTACCGATCTGCTCAAGGCAGAAATTTCCCGGGTTTATGGCCAGACGGAACCAGACCGGGAAAACAGTCCGGATTTTGCCAGGATTGTGGACCAAAAGCATTATACCCGGTTGAAGGATCTCCTGAAGGAGGCGGTTAAATCGGGATCATCACTGGAAAGCGGCAATATCCCGGATAACGGGGATAAATACATACCGCCCACCATTATCACCCGGGTTCATTCGGATCTTGGTCTGATGAAAGAAGAAATTTTTGGTCCGGTGCTCCCGGTGCTTTCCTATAAGACACTGGCGGAAGCACTGGATATAATCAACCGGCGTGAACACCCCCTGGCGGTTTATATCTTCAGCCGGAGCCCGAAAAACACGAATCATATATTGGCCAATACCCGCTCCGGTGGGGCAGTGATCAATGATGTGGTCATCCAGTTTCTCCACAGCGGCCTGCCCTTCGGGGGGTTACGGGACAGCGGTTTTGGCAATTCCCATGGATTTTACGGATTTCGCGCTTTTTCCCATGAACGGGCAATCCTGAAAGGAACCAGGTTCAGCCCGTTCAAATTTTTATATGCTCCCTATCCGGATTGGAAAAAGAAAGTGATCGATTTTCTAATCAAACATTTTTAAAACTTTTGAGATTAGAAGATCAATATCGGATCGGCGGGGAGGTGAATCTCAGGAATCGCACAAGCAACAGGAAAGTATTTCAAATGGCAGATTTTGATTACGACTACATCATCATCGGCTCCGGATTTGGCGGGTCGGTATCGGCCCTTCGGCTGGTGGAAAAAGGATATAAAGTGCTGGTGCTGGAAAAGGGTAAATGGTTTGCGGCACAGAATTTTCCCAAAACCAACTGGAATGTGAAGCGATGGTTCTGGATGCCCGATATCCGTTTCTTTGGTTTTTTCAAACTTTCCTTTTTCCGGCATATTACTATTTTATCCGGTGTGGGTGTTGGGGGTGGCTCACTGGTATATGCCAATACACTTCCCATCCCGAAAACCGAGTATTTTAGAGCGCCGAGCTGGAAACACCTGGCGGACTGGGAAAGTGAACTTAAACCTTTTTATCAGATTGGCCTGCGAATGCTGGGAACCGCCCGAAATCCGCGCCTGGAAACCGGTGATCTGGCGCTGCAAAAACTGGCAGCTGATATCGGCAAAAAGGAAGACTTCGAGCCAACCAATGTGGCGGTTTTCTTTGGTACACCAAACGTCGCCGTTCCCGATCCCTATTTTAAGGGGGAGGGGCCGGAACGCGCCGGTTGTAATTTTTGCGGTGGGTGCATGACCGGCTGCCGGTACAATGCCAAAAATACCCTGGATAAGAATTATCTCTATCTTGCCCGGAAAAAAGGTGTGACCATCCAGGCCGAGTCGGAAGTTTACGATGTACAACCACTCGCGGCAAGCGATGGTTCGGACGGTTACCTGGTAAAATGGAAGAAATCCACCAGCCTTTTGAAGAAGAAGGGATCTTATCGTTGCAAAGGAATTATTTTTGCCGGCGGCGTGCTCGGCACAGTTCCCCTGCTGCTGAAAATGAAAGAAAAGTCCCTTCCCAATCTTTCCTCAAAAATCGGGGGAAACATCCGGACTAATTCAGAGAGCCTAATAGGGGTAACCACCTTTGATAAAAACACCGTTTTCTCGGATGGTATCGCCATCGGTTCAATCCTGCATACCGATCAGCACAGTCACCTGGAACCGGTGCGCTACTCCTCCGGTTCAGGATTCTGGCGGCTGCTGATGAGTCCCATGGCCCATGGAAAATTGATTTCCACCCGCATCAAAAAAGTGTTCCAGGATTTCTTCCGGCATCCCATACAAAATATCCGAACCTACTTTGTCTGGAACTGGGCCAAACGAACTCAGATCCTGTTGCATATGCAAACCCTGGACAGTACCCTCCGGTTTAGTCGGGGAAAACTGGGAATGAAATCCGCCATGGAAAAAGGCAAAC
>CAZTXJ010000145.1:2704-8162 GCA_964617285.1 uncultured Calditrichaceae bacterium
CAATTACCGAGCGGGCGATGAGCAAAATACCGGAAGCAGCCAGAGCCGGTCAGGAATCTAAATCAATTCATGAATCTTAAATTGAAATATTCAAAAGATGGTGTAAACCATGAGACCTTCACCGAACCTTCTTTTTCGCATTAAGCAAATTCTCACAAAAAAATTTCTTAAAACTTCTCTAATTTTTCTCGCCGCTTCTTTTTTCCTCACTCAATTTAGCTTTGCTTCATCTCTCTATCCCGATAGCTCAGAGAATAAGAACGTCATGGTCGGGCTGGCGCTGAGCGGTGGCGGGGCCCGGGGAATCGCCCACATCGGTGTGTTGATTGCACTGGAGGAAGAAAATATTCCAATCGACTTAATTGCCGGCAGCAGCATGGGGAGCATTGTCGGGGGTCTGTGGGCCTCCGGTTACAGTGGCCGGGAACTGAAGGCGCTGGTCGATCAAATCAACTGGATCACCATCTTTCAGCAAAGTCCCGAACCCCGGGACATCTGGTTGAGCCAGCGTTATGGATTGATGGAACCGCTGGTTCGCATTCATTTTCAATTCTGGAAAATATCCATCCCCTATGGGCTGAACAACGGTCAGCGGATCAGTGAGGAGTTGTTTCGTAAAAGCGCCCCGGCCAATTTTGCCGCCCGGTCCAATTTTGATAGCCTAAAAGTGCCTTACCGGGCCATGGCGGTAGATGTCCGGGAAGGAAAGGTGTATGCCCTGGGAAGTGGCAGTCTGGCCCAGGCCATGCGCTCCAGTATGGCCATTCCACTGCTGTTCTATCCGGCGCTGTTTGATAACAAATTAATGGTGGATGGCGGTGTTCTGGATGTGCTCCCCACCGATGAAGCCCGGCGAATGGGAGCGGATATTCTGATTGCCGTAGATGTGACCGAAAAACCGAATCCCAAAAGAGAACCGGCTAATCTGCTGGATATTGCCTCCAACACCATCGATATCATGATTGACGATCAGATGGAGAGAAATGCCCGCCTGGCCGATGTCCTGATACAACCGCCAATCGGACAACATCCCGATACCCAGTACAGTGGATTGGATTCCCTGATTGATCTGGGTTACCAGGCAGCCAAACAGAAGATGCCGGAAATTAAACGACTATTAAACACCGGGATGAATCAGAAGAAAAATTTCCCCAGGACACTCAATAAAGATGGCCTGGGACAAGCGAAAATTGCCCGGATCAATATCATTGGGCATAAGCTGGCATCGGACAATTCCACCATTCTAACTGCGACAAATCGCATCGGAGATAAACCAACCAGTGGATTCGTTAAACCGGGAATTATTGCCAGTTACTTTCCTTTGAAGGAAGGTTACTTGTATAACATGGATCTTGCCCTGGCCGGGGTGGAAAATCTATATGCCACCGGCTTGTTTCAAAATGTCTGGCTGGAGCTGGAAAATTCCGGTGCCCTGGATGTCATTATCAACATTCACTATATGCAGCTTTCCACCCGGACAATTGGCATCGGGGCAAATTATTACAGCGATAACGGAGCAAATGCTTTTGCCCAGATTGTTCCGTTTAATTTCTTTGGATTGGGGGCCCGCTTTATGCCCTTTCTCCAATATGGCGAACTTCGGAAACGGGCTGGCCTGGAGATAGCCAATAATCGGTTTTTTTCCACTGCCTTTATTTTTAATGGAGCCGGGTACTACGAAAATAATTCACCAAATCTCTATGATGCCGAGGGAGATAAAACTAGTCAATTAAGATATGAGCGGGCACTTGGCCAGCTATCCTTCGGCTTGCAGCCCGGAAAAAAACTGCTCTTCAATTTAGGATTACGGTATCAGCGAGTCTGGCTCAAAGAAAATCTGAGCTTGAGTCAAAATGCGGTAACGCATCAATACTGGAGCCTCTATGGAAATTTGCTCTTGGATACCCGGGATAATCGTTATTTCCCATCAAGAGGCGGCCAGTTATCCCTGCAGGGCGAATCACTGCTCAATAATTATTCAGCCAAGCAGAACTACCGAAAACTACTGGCCAGCCTGGATTGGACCCAAACTATCCGGAAAAGACATTCTCTTACTCCCTTTACCGAATTGGGTCTCTCGCAAAATGAGCTGCCGGTTTATGAAAAATTCCGGATCGGTGGTCCAAAATTTTTACCCGGTTATCATCGCGAGGAAGTCTGGGTTGACAATTTCTTTGCTGCAGGGGTAAACTATCGCTTCCGCTTTTATAAAAAATTTAATTTCCAGGTAAACTGGGGAATAGCCAACATATTTGAGAAACGAACTGATTTTCAGTTTTCAAATTTTACCAATGGTATGGCGGTGGGTTTATCCGCTTCCTCTCCGGTGGGGCCGGTTGCTATTTCTTATGGTTGGAGTGAGAAAAAAAGGGATCAGTTCTATTTTTCGCTGGGATATAATTTTTGATTTCCTTAAAATTATATTATCATAGATACAGGTTTTTCCAGAAAAAAGGAGAAGCGCAATGATTGAATACCTCCAATTCACTTTAAACGGCAAACCACAATCCATCAGGGTAGACGGCGACCGGCTTCTGCTCTGGGTGCTGCGAACCGATCTGGGTCTCACCGGCACCAAATATGGATGCGGCGAAAGCTATTGTGGCGCCTGCACCGTGCTGGTCAACGACCAGGCGGTACGTTCCTGCCAGATGACCATCAAAGATGTTCAGGGAAAAGAAGTTATTACCATAGAGGGGCTGGCAAAAAATGGCGATCCCCATCCACTGCAAAAAGCCTTTATGGAGCATGATGCCCTGCAATGCGGGTACTGCACACCGGGGATGATCATGTCCGCTTATGCTTTGCTCCGGCAAAATCCCCAGCCAGGCACTGCAGAAATCATTACAGGAATGAATGATAATCTCTGCCGTTGCGGCGCGCACACCCGGATTGTTCAGGCAATCCAGGCCGCTGCCAAAGAAATGGAGGGTCAGTATGAAGAAAGATGAATATCTGGAGATGGACTTTACCGATAACCAATCGGACTTTCAAATAGACCGGAGAGAATTCCTCAAGATCGCCGGTGGTGGTATTATTATACTTTTCACCGTGTGGGATTCGTCGCTGTTTTCCCAGGAGAGCCGGGGCCGTAGAAATCTGCCTTCCGACTTCAATGCTTTTCTCAGGATCGGTGAAGACGGACGGGTATCCTGCTTCACCGGCAAAATTGAAATGGGACAGGGTGTCATTACCTCACTGGCCCAGATGCTGGCGGATGAACTGGACGTTTCGCTGGATGTGGTAGATATGGTGATGGGCGATACCGATCTGTGTCCCTGGGACATGGGTACCTTTGGTTCCATGACCACCCGTTTCTTCGGACCACCCCTGCGCAAGGCCGCTGCCGAGGGCAGACAGGTGTTGCTGGAACTGGCTTCGGAATATCTTCAGGTACCACAGAAAAATCTGGTAACCGAAAATGGTATTGTTTTCGAGAAAAGCAAACGGCGGAAACAAGTCACCTATGCCGAACTCACCAAAGGCAAAAAAATTGAACGTCAGGTCAGCGGGACCGTTTCCCTGAAGAAACCATCTGAATTTAAAATTATGGGTAAACCGATAACCCGCCGGGATGCCCTGGAAAAAGTGACCGGAAAAGCCAAATATGCCGGAGACATCCAGTTACCAGGTATGCTCTACGCCAGAATTTTGCGCCCGCCGTCCCACGACGCCACCATGGTTTCGGTGGATCTGTCCGAGCTGAATCAGGTTGAGGGTGTTCAACTGATCCGGGAAAAGGATATGATTGCAGTTTTACATAAATATCCCGATGTGGCCGAGATGGCCCTGGAAAAAATCAAAGTCAAATACGATATCCCGCCCTCCGGTCTGAACGATAAAACTATCTTTGACCACTTGCTGAAGGTAGCACCGGAGGGCGAGGTGGTGGCCGAAGGAGGAAACCTGAAAAAGGGAGAAAAGGAAGCCATAGCAGCGGTTGAGGAAACCTATCTGGATGGCTATAAAGCGCATGCTCCCATTGAACCGCATACCGCCACCGCCCATTTTGAGGATAATAAAGTAACGGTATGGCCTTCCTCACAGACCCCCTTCCGGGCCAAGGATGAAGTAGCCGAGGCGCTGGGAATTCCGCCGGAAAATGTGCGCATCATCTCGCCATTTGTCGGAGGCGGATTTGGCGGAAAAACCCGCAATCTGCAGGTAGTGGAAGCGGCTCGCCTGGCAAAACTGGCCGGAAAACCAGTTCAGGTTGCCTGGAGCCGGAAAGAGGAATTTTTCTACGACTCCTTTCGGCCGGCGGCAGTGGTCAAGATAAAATCCGGCATCACCGACACTGGCGCTATCAGCTTCTGGGATTATCACGTTTACTTTGCCGGAGAAAGAGGTTCCCAGCAATTTTACAATATTCCCAATCACAGCACCCTCTCCCATGGTTCCGGCTGGGGAGGTATACCAGGAGCCCATCCCTTTGCCACCGGTGCCTGGCGGGCGCCGGCCAATAATACCAACACTTTTGCCCGGGAATCCCAGATCGATATTATGGCTGCAAAGGCAGGGATCGACCCGCTTGAATTCCGGCTGAAAAATCTCACCGACCAGAAGATGATCAATGTCCTGAAGGCGGCGGCGGAAAAATTCGGATGGAAACCGGGCAAGTCACCCAGCGGCAGGGGTTGGGGAATCGCCTGCGGAACCGATGCCGGGACCTGGGTAGCCACCATTGCAGAGGTAGCTGTGGACAAACAGACCGGTGATGTTCAGGTAAAGAGGGTGGTCTGCGCCCAGGATATGGGTCTGGCAATTAATCCGGAAGGTGCGACTATCCAGATGGAAGGCTGTATTACCATGGGCCTGGGTTATGCCTTGAAAGAAGATATTCGCTTCAAAGGCGGACAAATCCTGGACGAAAATTTCGACACTTATCAGATCCCCCGTTTTTCCTGGCTGCCCAAAATCGAAACGGTTATCATCGATAACAAAAACGCCGATCCCCAGGGCGGCGGCGAACCGGCCATCATCACCATGGGAGCAGTTATTGCCAATGCCATCTTCGATGCGGTGGGAGCCCGGGTCTTCCAAATGCCCATGACCCCGGAACGGGTAATAGCAGCATTGAACAAAATACCGGATTAGCGGTTAGAACAGGCATTACAACTGATTAGCAGGAGATTTTTATGATAAACTCAATTCTCTTTTCGATTATCGGCATTATTGGCTTTGTGGCTCTTTCCGATGCCCAGACGCAGTTCGAATCCGATACCATACCCACCGATTCAGGGGATCTTAAATTAACTTTTATCGGCCATGGCACATTGATGTTCGAATTCAAAGGGATGGTTATCCACATTGATCCGGTGAGCCAATATGCCGATTATGCGAAAATGCCCAAAGCCGATATCATTCTGGTGACCCACCAGCACGGGGACCACCTGGATCCCGCAGCGATAAAATTAATCCGGAAAGATGACACGGCTCTTATCTATACTGAAACCTG
>CAZTXJ010000146.1:0-6355 GCA_964617285.1 uncultured Calditrichaceae bacterium
TAAATTTTACCACCACCACCCTGATCACCGCTTTGCTGATGGTCCAATTTATTGCCTTCCCGGCAGCGCTTGTGTATGCTAAGATTGCTCAAAAAATCGGCACTAAAAAGGCTATTATCAGTGGTATTCTGGGATATATCGTTATAACGCTATTGGGATTTTTAATGCAGAAGGAGTGGCACTTTTATTTTCTGGCCGGTCTGGTTGGCCTGTTCCAGGGTGGGATTCAGGCATTAAGCCGGAGTCTGTTCAGCCGGATCATTCCCCACGATAAGTCGGCGGAATTTTTCGGATTTTACAACATGCTTGGGAAATTTGCCGCAGTTATCGGTCCCTTTCTGATGGGATCAGTCACCTTGCTCTTTGGTAATCCCCGGATCGGTATTTTGTCTATTTTAATTCTTTTTATCTCCGGATTAATATTTTTGTACCGGGTGGATGTCAAGGAGGGTGAGCGCCTGGCGCTTCAGGCGACCAGTAAAATTGATATTACTGGCTGAACAAAATTTCTGTTCTAACCGTAGCATCATATTAGATCTAATTTCAAAGCAGTTGGATTTAAGCATGAATTAAATTGATTCAATGAAGTTGATTTCCAAATTTTTCATCATAGTGATTCTTCTTTACCTGGTTTCTCCGGTCAAGGATGTTTTTGCTAATTTATTAGAAGTAAAATATCAGAATTATCTCATTCAATATCATGTGAATGATGAGAACCGGGCACTTCAGGTTGTGAGAATCCTGGAAAAAAATGTCCCGGCAATAGAAAAATTTTACGGAATCGATTTCAGGGGAAGAATAACCCTTATTCTATCAGGTTCTACAACAGAGTTTCAAAGCTTAACCCGTAGTCAGCTACCGAACTGGAGTGCTGCCGTATTTTTACCGGCTGAAATGAAGATCATAATCCGGGACCCGACATTCTTGCACACCGAAGATCAATTGGAAAAAGAAATTACTCATGAAATTTCCCATTTATATTTCTCCGCACGTTTTCCCGGGATAGAAATGCCTTTATGGTTTAATGAGGGATTGGCTGAATACTTGTCGCAGGAAGAATTAGATCTGCATAGGGGGGTAGTCATTGCTAATGCCCTCTTTGCAAAAAAAATTATTCCATTGACAAACATCGATAGTTTGCTTTCATTTTCCCCCGGCAGGGCACAACTGGCCTATACCCAGAGTTTTAGTGCTGTTATATTTCTGGGCAACCTGCTGAAACATTCGGGCAGTAATTGGCCGGTATTTTTGGAGACTATTGAAAAAAAAGGATTTCAGCCTGCTCTGTCCCAAAATATTCATATGGATGCCATAGATTTTGAAGTCAAATGGTATCAGTGGTTGAAAAACAAATATCAATGGTTTGTCATTTTTAATCTTGAGAATTTAATATGGTTCGGATTGGCGGTTGTTTTAATTGGTGCCCTTTATGCAGTGCGGTATCGGAATAGAAAAAGAATGAGCCAATGGGAAGAAGAGGAACTTCAACATCCTGGTTTATTGCTAAACGATATTCAGGACGAAACCTTAATCTCTAACCACGAGGATACGTAAAATGTATGTACCCAAAGAAATATTTTTGACTAAAGGAGTGGGAAAACACAAAGAAAAACTGGCTAGTTTCGAAATGGCACTGCGGAATGCAAAGATCGCAGCCTTTAATATCGTAGAGGTTTCTTCAATTTTCCCGCCCCGGTGCAAAATGATTTCAGCAGAGGCTGGTTTAAAAAAATTAGAGGACGGTCAGATCCTACATGTGGTTATTAGCCGGAATGCCACAAATGAACCAAACCGGCTGATTGCTGCCTCAGTTGGTGTGGCTATACCGAGCGATAAAAATGCCTATGGTTATTTGTCGGAACATCACAGCTTTGGCGAAAAAGAATCCCGGGCGGGGGATTACGCCGAAGATCTGGCTGCAACCATGCTGGCTACAGTACTGGGTGTGGATTTCGATCCCGAATCGAGTTGGGATGCCAGAAAAGAATTCTGGAAAATAAGCGGCAAAATTGTCCGCACACGAAATGTTACCCAATCTGCCATTGGCGATAAAAACGGATTATGGACCACAGTGTTGGCAGCGGCCGTGTTATTGCCGCCTGATGTTGACTAATCTTAAGACTGGAAAGCAGGATTTAATGAAAGTTTTTAGTGGATTTTTTGACGACGAAATAGTCTCTGGCAGACAACGGAGACTTCCTGATTTTGAACTTCAGTCGCAGGTCAGAGTTAAAAAAAAGGAAATTTGATCTATAAACTTTCAATATTGTGCTTTCATTATCGGGTTGAAAATATTACCTTATCAAGCACAAAATACTAACGATTTGAGTTGAGATTTATACCAGGTTAACAGGAGGATAAATTTAATGTTTCAGAGCCGACGGACGTCAATTTATGTCATTTCACTGCTATTGATTTTTGGTACGGTGGGATTTCTTTTAAATCAAAGTGTCTTCGCTGACTTTGAAGAAGTTTACAAGGTTCAGATAAATAAGATTCTTCGGGTTGCGCAACTGGTTAACTATTACTATGTGGAAGATGTAAACTGGGATAAGGCAGGAGAAGGTGCGATATCTGGAATGCTCTCCAAGCTCGATCCGCACAGTGTTTACATCGAGCCGAAAAAGGTTGATCAGAACAAGGAAGATTTTAGCGGCAAATATGAGGGGATTGGAATCGAATTTGATGTGATCAATGGGTATATTACCGTGATTTCTCCTATCGTCGGTTCTCCCTCGGAGCGTCTGGGTTTGCAGGCCGGTGACCGGATCATTAAGATCGATGGAAAATCTGCCATCGGAATCGATCGTGAGGAAGTGCCAAAAAAATTAAAGGGTCCGAAAGGATCCAGTGTAGAAGTTACCATTATGCGGGAAGGCATGGATGAGCCATTTGATCTTACCATTATCCGGGATGTAATTCCCATTTATACCGTTACTACCAAATTCATGGCGAACGATAGTACCGGTTATATTTGGGTAAACCGGTTTGCCGCAACCACATCCAGCGAAACCGAAGAGGCTATTCAGGAATTAATGCGGAAGGGGATGAAACAATTGATTCTGGATTTAAGAGGTAATCCCGGTGGTTACCTGAATGAAGCGGTGAAGATGGCCGGTAAGTTTTTGCCGGGTCATCAAACCATCGTGGAAACCCGTGGCAGAAATTCCCGGGTGGATGAAGTGTTCTATTCGGATCAATGGCGCTCCACAAATGAAATTCATACTTTCCCACTGATTGTTATGATCGACCGCGGATCCGCATCTGCCTCAGAGATTGTAGCCGGGGCGATCCAGGATTACGACCGGGGTCTCATCCTGGGAACAAATAGTTTTGGCAAGGGATTGGTGCAAAAGGAGTTCCCATTAAGCGACGGATCAGCAGTCCGGGTTACCACCGCGAAATATTATACCCCCAGTGGTCGTCTCATTCAGCGCAATTACAAAGGCAAGGATGTGCAGGAGTATTATGCCGAAACCGTTGATACTTCCTGGGCCAGTGAGGATAGTCTGAAAAACAGACCGCAGTTTCATACCCGTGCCGGTCGCCTGGTTTATGGTGGCGGGGGTATTCGACCGGATGTCATTGTTCGCTATCAGAGTTATTCAAAGTCACCCAAGTTGACCAGTAAAATTGTAAACAAAAGATTGTTTTTTGAATTCACCAGTCTTTACGTCCAGCAGCATCCGAAAGCAAAAACCAACCTGGATGATTTTCAGAGAAACTTCCGGATTACCGATGCCATCATGACCGATTTCAAAAAGTATTGTATTGATCACGAAATTGAGGTTAATGATGAAGATTTCAATAAAGATCAAAATTATCTTTCCACTCGGTTAAAGTCGGAAATTGCCCGGCATTTCTGGGGAAAAGACGGGTTTTATTATATTCTGTTGCATCATGATAACCAGTTTAAGGAAGCCCTGAATTCATTCGGCGAGGCAAACCGAATTGCCATGTTAAGTGGAAATTAATTGCAGGGATAAATGCGGGGAATTATTAAAAAAATATTGACTTTCAAAGCTATTGTATGTAAAATCTTCTGATCTTTGACTAAATAAAAATAGTGAGAAAACTGAATTAGGAGGTCTAATTATTATGGTCGAATTATTCATTCAAGGTGGAATATTTATGTGGCCAATCCTGGTGTTTCTGGTAATCGGGCTCGCCATCGGAATCGCGAAAATGTGGACATTGTGGCGGGCAGGAATAAATACCCGTCGATTTATTGAAAGGATCCGAACGGCCTTGAAGGAAGGCGGAACTGACGCTGCACTGGAAATCTGTGAAAGCACACGTGGTCCGGTAGCCTCCATTTTCCATGCGGGATTGATGCGGGTAAGAGAAGGAATTGAATACGTCGAAAAATCAATTACCAATGCCGGATCAATTGAAATGGCATTCCTGGAAAAGGGAATGATCTGGTTGGGATTTGTGATTGTGGTCGCACCCATGCTCGGATTTACCGGTACGGTGTGGGGAATGATCGTTGCCTTCGATTCGATTAAAACGTCAAATGAAATTTCTCCGGCGGTTGTTGCCGGTGGTATCTCCCAGGCATTGTTAACCACACTTTTTGGATTGATTGTAGCAATGACTGTTCAATTATTCTACAACTGGGCTACCGCCAGGATTGACAAATTGATCATCGATATGGAAGAAGCCTCCGTGCATTTAGTCGATACATTAGTTGAAATTGACAAAGGCAAATAATCCGGAAAGGATAAGATATGGCTTTAAGAAGAAGAAGAGAGCGTGGAGATATTGAGATACCCTCAGCCTCTTTACCGGATATTGTCTTCCAGCTTCTGATATTTTTTCTGGTGACCACAACCATTGATGTGGATAAGGGACTCGATCTGGTGCTTCCGCCTCCAGGAGATGTCCAGATTGAAATTGCCAGTAAGAATATTTCAAACCTGTTGATCAATGATGCCGGGCAAATCCTGATTGATAACCAAATTGTTCCGGTAGAGGAAGTTGATAATATTATGCGGAATAAGTTACTGGATAATCCCCTTTTAATTGTATCGGTAAAGACTGCCCGTAAAACGAAATATGATACTTACATAAAAGTTATTGATCAACTAAAGAAAGCTGGGGCAACTCGTATCTCAATAGCGGAACCTGAAGAATCCTAATGAATAAAATATATAGTTAGAAAAGGGTAGCGAGGCAAACTCCTATGGCGATAAAAATTGAAAAAAAATCAAAAATGAAAATCGGTATACCTACGGCATCAATGCCCGATATTATTTTTCAATTACTGATTTTCTTTATGGTGAGCACAGTTTTGAGAGAATTTCAAGGCTTGAAAGTAGATTTGCCCGAAGCACAGAAAATACAGAAATTGCCCGGGAAACGACATGTGACAACAATCTGGGTGGATCGGTTTAATAACACGGTAATCGACGATGTGACGGTTAAAAAAGTAACCGAATTGCGTAATCTTGTCTATAACAAACTTGTTAACGATCCGCAACTTATTGTCTCATTAAGAGTGGACAAGGATGCAGATATGGGAAGAGTAACGGATATTCAGCAGGAACTGCGAAAAGCAAATGCCTTGCGGGTAAATTATTCAGCACTCCCAATGTAGGAGGTTTTAATATTATGGCACACAAACAATTTATTTACAAAAACCCGGATGTCGATTTAAAACTCAAATATCGGAAGATTTTTGAAGCATCACTGGCTATTGCTCTGGGATTATTAATTATCGTGCTTTATGCTTTTAAGAAATTTGAATCGAATTATGAGCTAGAGAAAAAAGTCGATATCCAGATTGAAACCGTTGATATTCCACAGACCGAACAATTTAACCGGCCGCCACCTCCGGCCAGACCTTCTATTCCGGTAGCCTCCGAAGACGAAAGCATCCCGGATGAACTCACTATTAACGAGACAGAGATCGACTTTAGTCAACCATTGGAAGAGGCTCCTCCGCCTCCTCCCGAGGAGGATGAACCAATTGTGGAGTTTTATGCACTTTCAGAAAAACCGGAAGTGATTCAGCGAGTAGAACCGGTGTACCCGGATCTGGCACGAAAAGCCGGAATCGAGGGGATGGTTGTGGTGAAGGTGCTTATTACTACCAAAGGTGATGTTGAAAAAGTGGAAGTGGTAAAATCGCATCCGATGTTGGATGATGCCGCCATGGCGGCTGCGAAACAGTTTAAATTCAAACCCGGAAAGCAGCGGGATCGTTATGTAAAAGTATGGATGACTATTCCATTTACGTTCCGTTTGAAGAAATAAGAAACTTATGTTGTATTCAGGATTAAAAGCAGTGTTTCTATAACACTGCTTTTTTTTTAGCATTAAAAATGAAAAAATCCAGATATCAAAAAAATAA
>CAZTXJ010000146.1:6455-8141 GCA_964617285.1 uncultured Calditrichaceae bacterium
ATACCATCCGGTTTACCCGCAGAAATACCTGCCAAACCGATCCTGGAAATTTATCCACAGGTTTCAGGTGTCACTTGCAAAGGGACTGTCCGTTTGTTACTTTTAGTGAACAAATCCGGAAGAGTTACCGAAGTCGAAATGGTCGAAAATACCACCGCATCTCAGGAGTGCCTGGAACTTGCCCGGGAAGCTGCAAAAAAAAGCGAATGGCTTCCTGCCAGAGCAAATGGGAAAGAGGTCGACAGCTGGGTAATTAAGGTTTTCAAATTCAATACAAAAGAGTGATCAGGAATGAATATTGTCCTTTTTGAAGATGAGAAGTATAAAGATTTATTGCCTCTGGTATACTTCCGGCCGGTCTGGGAGTTAAGATGTGGAATTCAGACACTGGCTGAAAAAATTTTTCATTTGTTTTCCAATCACAAAATAAACTTCCTGTCCCGGAAATACCTTCAGGATTATTATTTGAGTGAAGATAAAATTTTTGCCCAGGACAAAAATGAGGAATTTTTGTTTATCAATGGACGGGTTCTTATAAAAGGGACAGACAAAAAATTGTTGCTGGATCTGGATACCGAAACAGCAATAGTCAGATCGGGGGATATTGTCGCTTTCAAAATCACTGGAAACAAGTTTAAAGATTTAATCGACCATGATTTACCTGATAGTAAGAAAATCTTGGGCAAATTTAAATCCGTTGAAGCAGGCATCGATCTTATAAATTATCCCTGGGATCTGATTGACCGGAATGGAGCGGAAATTGCGCGTGACTTCAAAAAATTGGGAGGGAATAGTACCAGCGAAGGCAAAATTTATCCAGGCGCACATCTGCTTAATCCCGAGAGTATATATGTTGGTAAAAATGCTCAGGTTCTGCCCGGGGTGGTTCTGAATGCGGAAAGCGGTCCAATCTGGATTGATGAAAATGTTAAGATTATGCCCAATGCAGTTATCGAAGGGCCGGTGGCAATTGGCAAATCCAGTTTGGTCAAGATCGGGGCCAAAATCTATGAGAATACTTCAGTCGGCCCGGTTTGTAAAGTGGGCGGGGAAGTGGAAGAGACAATCATTCAGGAATATTCCAATAAGCAACATGATGGTTTTCTGGGGCATTCTTACCTGGGGGCGTGGATAAACATCGGGGCCGATACCAATAATTCTGACTTAAAAAATAATTATGGTGAAATTTCGGTATATTTGAATGACCGGAATGTTGAGACCGGTAAACGTTTTTTGGGCTTAATCATGGGAGATCATTCCAAGACCGCGATTAACACCATGTTCAATACCGGTACGGTAGTGGGAGTCAGTTCGAATATATTCGGTGCTGGATTTCCGCCAAAGTTCATTCCATCGTTTTCCTGGGGCGGTAGTGATGGTATGCGAGAATATAATTTTGATAAGGCCATTGAGGTGGCCGAAATTGTGATGAACCGCAGAAAAGTACCCTTTACCAGCAAAACAAAACAACTTTTTCAGTCCGTTAAAGATTTAAGTTTTAAGGTAGAAAACAGGGTAAGAGTGCGATAAGTAATCTTAATGATTTTTTTCTGTCAGGTTTCAAATCTATTTATTAAATCTTTATTCCTCTGATCCGATCATCAAAATGACATTTTAACAGGAATGAAATGTTATGATAAAACTTAAATCTGGTGACTGTATTGGTTTGGTTGCACCGGCTGGATA
>CAZTXJ010000147.1:0-7970 GCA_964617285.1 uncultured Calditrichaceae bacterium
CTCGATGATTGTGTCGATTCCTGTATGATGGCCGCCACTGAAAAAGCAGTAGGCAAAACAATGGAAATAGGCTCTGGGCAGAACTATAAGGTAATTGATGTAGCAAATTTGATCATCAAACTCACTGGTAGTAAATCACAGGTAAAATTTCTACCACTGAGAACCGGAGAGGTAAAGGTACATACAAAAGCAGACTTGAAAGCTGCAAAAGAGTATATTGGCTGGGAACCGAAAACCTCCCTGGAAGAAGGCTTGAAAAAGACTATCCCCTACTACGCGAAATTGCTGGGTATTGAATCCCCGATTTAAGCTAATGCATGATTGACGCTATTGTTGCCGCCCTCTGGTTTTTTAGAACCAGAGGGAAGGGGTTTTTCTCTCCTTCGTCAAAAAGCTTTGGAATAGTCTAATTGATTAAAAGCTGAAAGGAGCGTCCAAATATGAGTAGCACAACGAAATTTTTAGAATTTGATGGATTGGGATTGAGTCTGGATGAACAGATTTCTTATAACCGTTATCGATTCTGGCGTGTTGCTATTCTCTCCGCCGTCTGGTACAGTTTTTATTATTTGGGTCGATTGAACTGGGGAATGTGTATGCCCTGGATCATTAAAGATCTTGGCATTACAAAACTCGAAGCTGGTGTAGCCGCAACTGTACTGCTATGGTCTTATGCCATTGGAACACTGGTGAGTGGCAAATTAGGAGATACTGTTGGCGCCAGGATCATGAATACTATTGGTGGCGTTGGAACTACTATCCTGAACATCATTGTAGCCATGATGTCGAGAATCGGCCTAATTTACTTACCATGGGCTCTTAATGGTTTTATCCAGGGTCAGGCTTATGCTCCCACTAATATGATGATATCCCAGTGGTATCCAAAATATCGACGGGGCCTTGCCACAGGAATATTTGCCACTTCCATGGGAATCGCTTCGGTATTTGTATGGCTGATAACTGGATATGTCGTAGCGCACTACGGCTGGCGAGCTGCGTTCACTTATCCGCTTCTGTTCTTCACCCTTCCCCTAACAATTATGTTCTTTGTTTTAGCACGCAGTAAACCGGAAGATGCCGGATATCCACCCTATAAAGAGACAATGACGGATTCCATTTCTGCACAGGCGGAAGCTATTGACGATAAAAAGATTAAGGGATTAGGTGCTTGGGGCATGCTTCTTAAAAACAAAAAGTTTATGATGGTTGCAATCGCTTCTTTCATGGTTTATATGGGACGATATGGTTTGTTAACCTGGATTCCATTGTTCTATGCGGAAACCGGCGGTATTAATTTGAAGAAGATCCCCATTGCTACCGTGGCACTGCCACTGGGCATGATGTTTGGACCGGTGTTGGCAGGATGGATTTCAGACCGTTTTTTCAAATCAAAGAGGTATCAGATACTCAGTATTTATATGATTGCATTCACCTGTATCATGCTTCTCATGGCCCTCTTCGGTTTAAAAACCCTGGGATTGACATTTTCATTCATACTCTTGGCCCTGGGAGGCTTTTTTGTCCTGGGATCGAACGGCGTGTTGTTTACCACTGCCTGTGATTTTGGTGGAAGGAAAATGGCTGGTACCTGTGTTGGTACGATGAATTTTTTTAATTACATAGGAGCGGGTACGCAGGGTTTTATTATTGGCGGCCTGCTTACCATAACAAAAAGCTGGCCTACTGTTTTCTTCGTCCTCGCTGGCGTGACATTATTTGGGCTGCTGTTGGTGAATATTGTAAAAGAGTAAGCTGATATGTAAAGACTCCGGAGGCAACGCCCACAGCCTGTTTCCGGATCCTTTCTAATTAATTATCAGAGGAGATTAAATTATGTATAAAAAAATTCTTGTTCCCCTGGACCTTTCTGAATACTCTTTAAAAGCATTAATTCATGCTGAACAACTTGCCAAGCTTAGTGGTGCAGAACTAGTGCTTTTACATACCATCCATTATGTAACAGTTTATACATGGGATGGACCGGCAGGTACCCGTGATGAGGGTTGTATTAGTGAAGAACAAAAAGAAATTGCTGATAAATTTCTTTCAAACAAGTCAGAAGAATTAAAAAAGAAAGGGATCAAAACCAACTATGCTGTCGGGGAGGGTAAAGATAACGCTGAAAAAATATTGGATTTTATAGAAGAAAATGATGACATAGATCTGGTTGTATTGATGACTCATGGGAGAAGTGGAATAAAGCGTTTTGTTATGGGAGATGTAGCAGAAAAAGTAGTGCGAGGGCATTCAAGAGTACCGATTCTGTTAATCACGTCGCGGGCGGCAGAGAAGATTCAGTAAAAGAGAATTTTAGAATACTGTAAAAAGGGGATGATGAATAAAGTCCTGGTCATTGGATGCTGCTAGGACTTATTTCTGATAATATATTTTCTCTTTATTCATATTGCCTGCTTTTTGTAGCTTTTAACAGATATAAGATTGTGGTTATTTAGATAAAAGTAGTTAGGCTTATATTGTATGTATAAAAGGATTTTAGTTCCAATTTACGGGCTTGAAAATTTTGAGGTTTCACTTGCACCTGTCGCAGAGATTGCCCAAAAAATAGATGCGGAAGTTATACTACTCTATGTTGCAAGTTTTATTTGTCATTTCACTTATGATGCTCCAGTAGGATTAAAAGAATCCTGCCGAATTGATGAAAAGGAGTATGAATTTGCAGCGGCACTTTTGGACAAGGTGCAAAATGAACTTTCCAGTGAAGGAATAAGTATTTCAACCGTTATTCAACCAACACATAATCCTCTAACTGGAATAATCAGTTTTATCAAAAACAACCAGGTTGATTTGGTCGCTTTTGCCAATACGGAAAGACATAATAAAAGATTTTTTCAGAGAACACTAAGCGAAAAACTTATTTCAGCGGGGCTTAACGTCTCTATATTGGTGATCTGACCACCCTGAGTGTTGTTCACAGAAAAGTTGATAATTTTATATTTAATGAATATTTGTATTAATTAACAAAAGTTTAGTTATATGAAAATTTCCTTAGTCTACCCCCCTTGGCAATTCTATTCCCCCAGTAAATTATATCCCCTTGGTATCTCATACCTCGCTTCTTACCTCATTCAAAACGGATATGATGAAGTTGAATTAATGGACTTGAACTACCTTATAACAGAACCTAAAAAAGTTATAAAAGAGGCTATCAAGTATGTAGAAAGAAGTCAACCTGATATTGTTGGCCTAACCTGCTGGACGGTACATCTTCCATTCTGTATTGAATTTGTCCGAGCATATAAGCAGAAATACCCAAATGTCTTAATTGTTCTTGGGGGTGTTCATGCTTCCTCCCAGCCGGAGGAAATGTTTAAACTATGTCCGGTTGATTTTATTGTGCGTGGTGAGGGGGAAGTAACTTTTGTGGAGTTGCTGAGAACTCTTCAAAATAAAAAGAATTTTGAGGATGTAAATGGAATGTCATTTAGAAAAAAAGGAAAAATCCAACACAACCCAGACCGAGAATTGATTGGTAATTTAGATACTTTACCTATGCCGGATTATAACATGCTTTCTCCCATTGAATATTATCAACCTTTGAACCGTAAGTATGTCTTTTCCATTTTGGCAAGTAGGGGTTGTCCCTACCGATGCATATTCTGTTCAGCAAATAAACTGTGGCGATGCCAGCGACAGCGCAGCCCCAAAAATATTATCAGGGAAATCGAGTGGCTTATTAATGACTATGGACTCGGATATATTCGATTTGAGGATGATACTATTACCATGCAGCGCGATTGGGCGCTTGAGTTATTCAAGATGATGCGAAACCTACCTGTTAGTTTTGAATGTTTAACCCGTATAGATAAAGTGGACCATGATCTATTAAGGGAAATGCGGGCGGCCGGATGTGAGGGGATATATCACGGAATTGAAACCGCTTCACCCCGCCTTTTGAAAGTTTTAAAGAAAGGGATGCCCGATAGAATTACTGACCGATTTATAAAAGAACTCATTCATGAAGAAGTGAATCTTGGCCTAAATCCTACCGTATCGGCTATGATTGGTATTCCCACTGAAACAAGAGAGGAAATTTTACAGACATTTGATCTGATGTCAGAACTCAAGCGTCTTGGTGCTAAAACACAGCTCTGGATTATGACTCCTTATCCGGACACGGATGCCATAAAATTGTACAATAACTACCTGGTGAAAATTGATAGATGGCGGGAAATGAAACAATTTGATGTTTTCTCTGCAGTTCCCCGCCAGGCATATGGGAGATTCTTAAAAAAATACGAGGATCTGATCCCTGATAATTGGATGTTCAGCAATGAGATTAAAAATATAGAAGAGTTAAAATCCCTCTATACCCAGGGAGCGAAACAAATTCTGGGAGAGTTTGAATTTGTCTGAAAAACGCCTGTTCAAAATATTTGGTATGGACAAAGAGGTCCATCAGTACCTTGATGAAAAAAATACAACAAATCCACAATATCTGCTATCGGAATCAATTTTTTCTTCAAATGTTCAATCATTCTGCATTTGTTATCAGGATACAAAGATCCCGGTGGGGGCTTTTTCTTGTTTCCCATATATTGAAAGAAAAAAATGGACAAATACTAAACTTTTAAGAGTATCGAGTCCGGTTATTTTAGAGGAGGGGAGAATAAGTAACGAGATTCTTTATGTATTAATGAATGAAATATTTCTACTTGCAAGGCGGGCACGGGTAGTATCGGTAGAGTTTGAAATTTACAGCGATATTCTATCAGATATTTTCTTTCCCTCTACAAATACTATTATTAATGTATATAACTCAACAGAATGGGTAAAATACCTTCAATACTACAAATTAAAAATACACTCCCGAAAAAGTTGCTTCGAAATCAAGCTTTCAGAATTCAATTTTAATAAATCAATTACCAATGGCGTTACTATCAGAAAAATTCGTATGGAAGATGAAAATGATCAGAAACTCTATTATGATATCTGGACGGAATCGAGTCTTTTTCCATATGCTTTTAGAGAGACCGAATTATGGTTTCCCAATGTTTTTGGCTGGCCAAGATTATGGTATGATGAATTACCTTATATTTTACGTAGTAAAGATTACATACTCTTCGCAGAAGTAGATGGCAAAGCAGCCGGATTTATTCACTGGTGGCCTAATATTTATCCTCTGGTGAAGAGTAACGGAGTCCATTCTATCTACGCAACTCTACCGGAGACTGAAAAGCTTTTTGCACAAATAAAGGAAGGAAAAATTTTCAGGATTGCAGTTTCCCCGAAAGCCCCACTGCCAAAAAAGGAGGTTGAGGGCATCTTGCTCCAGGCAGCCATGAAAACGATGAAAGAACAGTATCAAATGGAAAAGTGCCAGGTAGGAAATATTCCCGAGCATGATGTTAATTTAACAGCAGCACTTCAGGAAATGGGGGGAAGACCGGTTCATCAAATCTTGTACATGCGGCATTGAACCACAAAATAGAAGTGATTCGATTTCCTTATTAATACGAGAGAGCGATTATGGAAACTATAAAGAAGAATATTCCAGGAATTTTACTGACATTAGCAATCGGTATGAGCGGCTTCTTCCTCAACAATATTATTCCCTATGTTGGTGGAATTACGCTGGCCATTATCCTTGGGCTAATAATCGGAAACATTTTCAAGCTTAACAGGAGGTTTGAACCGGGGGTAAAGTTTTCAGAAAAAAATATTCTGGCCTATGCAATTATGCTAATCGGGCTAAATCTGAATTTTAATATACTCACAAAACTAGGATATCAATCCATTGCCATCATAATCTTTATGGTTTTCACAATTATCTTGATATCCCTGTTCGTGGGAAAACTGGTGGGAATTTCAAAATCATTTAGTCTTTTGATAGGAGTCGGAAGTGCCATTTGCGGTTCGTCAGCCATCGCGGCAGTTGCACCAATGGTTACCAAACAGGAAGAAGAAGTAGGAATTTCGATCAGTGTAGTAAATCTGCTTGGAATCTTGGGGATATTTTTTATGCCGATTTTGGCACTTACTCTGAAATTTAATGATTCATTGAGTGGTTTGATGATCGGGGGAACGTTACAGGCAGTGGGTCATGTGGTGGCTGCTGCATTCAGCCTCAACGACCTTGTGGGAGAATTCGCCACTGTTGTGAAAATGGGACGCATCCTGATGCTCGGTCCAGTCATCCTGTTATTCGGCTTTTTTATGAGAAGCGGCGATAGCAATCGCAGGTCCGGGAAATTTATCGTTCCCAATTACCTTATTGGCTTCATAATTCTTAGCATTGTTGGAACAGCCCAGATACTCCCTATAGAGCTGGCCGGTTTTCTCAAATTGATCAGCAAAATTCTACTCGGTACTGCTATGGCTGCAATCGGATTGAAAATTCGCCTGGAAAGCTTATTCCGGCAGGGGCCGCAGGCTCTGGCTACTGGTGCAGTTCTTTTTACAATACAGATCGCCTTAATGTTAGGGATCCTTTTCATTCTTTTTTAGCAACTGACACTTGCCGCTGTAATGCTGCTTTTGGGATTCTTAAATCAAAATGACCATTCACTGGAATTATTTTATAGAATGTATATTCTTCGGCTTAATCAAGGCATCCTGCCCCTGATTTTCCAATCCCTGAAACTACTGATATATCTGTATATTTTTATACTGAGTATTAATCTGATTGGTGGCTCCTTAAAGCTATTTGGAAATAATTTTGCCGAAAGTCTGTTGATGACTACAAGTAATCCACTGGTGGGGGTTTTTATTGGAATTCTGGCAACTTCCGTGATGCAAAGTTCTTCATCTACCACCTCTATTACAGTGGGAATGGTAAGTGGAGGAGTATTGACCATTGAAAGTGCGGTTCCTATCGTGATGGGCGCGAATGTCGGGACCTCGGTAACCAACACACTGGTGGCGTTGGGTCATATTAACCATTCCGAGGAAATGAAACGTTCTTTCGCCGCTTCTACGGTTCATGATGTTTTTAACCTGCTTTCTTTATTAGTGTTGTTTCCGCTTCAATATTTTACGGGGTTTTTGAGTCGTTCAGCGGTTATTATGGGGAGTGAGTTTCAAAGTCTGGGAGGCGTTCAGTTATTTAATCCATTGAAAATAGCCACTACGCCGGTCATCGGGATTTTAGAACGTTTCTTAGGCAATTATCCGTGGTTTCTCCTGATTTTATCAGTGTTTCTACTCTTTTTGACATTAAAATGCTTGATGACTTTGTTAAAAGGATATGTGCTTCCCAAGGCTTCATTTCTGTTTGACCGGATGTTGTTTAAAACCGCCCTGCGTGCTTTTCTGTTAGGCTTGTTGATAACAATAGGAGTACAAAGTAGTTCTATTGTTACCAGTATAGTTGTTCCGCTTGCCGCTGCAGGGTTATTAACGCTTGATCAGATATTTCCATATACACTTGGTGCAAACGTCGGTACTACATTCACTGCTATTCTTGCCTCACTTGCCACGGCTAATGTCAATGCCATCACAGTGGCTTTTTCCCACCTGCTGTTCAATATATTTGGTATCATGTTTTGGTGGCCTCTTCGTAAACTGCCCATTTCTTTGGCAAGGATTCTCGGCCAACTTGCAGAGCGTAGCAAGGTGATTCCTTTGATTTATATTCTGATGGTATTTTTTGTCATTCCCGTGGGGGTTATTTTATTTTTTTAATCAAAACATACTAATTGCGTCCACAATATGGTATGATATTACGTTACATTTCTTCTGGTCTGATGATTCATTTCAGCGATATTTTGTAAATCCCAGAGAGGTACCACCTTGTAAGGGCGGATTTGTTCGTTTTAGGATGTCATAATTTACAATTACTTAGCTCACTCTTCTAAACGGGATGTGTGCAAAAACGGGTGTAATTTTTGTCAAAAAATGTCCAAATTTGACTCGCCTCAAACAAAAAAGCCCGAAACTTCTTCGGGCTTCATCTATTGTTTTTATTGATCTTACAATAGTGGGCGCTACTGGAGTCCCGTCACATCCTGTGC
>CAZTXJ010000148.1:0-7963 GCA_964617285.1 uncultured Calditrichaceae bacterium
TGTAATTGGCAGCATGTTTATACTAATGATATGGATGGCAAAGGAATTTATGGGAAGATTGATAACCTGATTTCTGCAATCCATCTAGGAAAAGAAGTGCGAATGGAAATTAATTATGGTCAGGATTTCCTTTTCATCACTGTAGCAAATAATATTTGGATAAAAAATAGTGTTGTTTACGCACAGAACACATCATCAGTGAGTGTTCATTTCCAGGGTAAAAGGTTGAATTTTGATCCAGACACTTATTATTATTGGTTTGTCGTTGATACAAATGGTAAAATGGATAGAATTCGATGGAATATAGGTGAACCTATCATGCGAGGCCAAGATTTTAAAAATGTTTCAGTAAAATGGTTTGTTCGATAAAATAATTTTTTCCATAATTTTCTTTCATAATTTGATGTTTGTAGTGTTTACTTTTTCAGCTGATAAGATATCGAGGTTGAATAGTTGTTGAATATTAAAGATTTTCGACTGCTAAAAGCATAAGCCTTTTTCTAGAGGCAGAATACATAATGTCTGCCGTTTAATTTTTATCCAGAAATAATAATACGATTGATTTTCTTATTTCCTGATTTTAATATTAGACTAATCAGGTAATAAAGGAGGTATGGTTTATTATGGTAAAAACCCGATTCAAATTTTTTCCCAGAAAAATATTTTATCTGCTTTCATATTCAATCCTGGTATTCGCCATTGGCCTTTCCTGCACCGGATATCCCACCCAGCCGGAGAATCTGGTGAGATATAAAATTCTTTTTATCGCTCAACTGGATGCCATTAATTATGAAATTGCCACAATTAATGGGGATGGTTCTGACCTAAAGTATTTAACCAATTCACCTGTTGGGGTGTTTTGTCCTAAATGGTCGCCAGATGGAAGCCAGATATTGTATATCTCGGAAGGTCCGATTGGTTACGAAATCTATATTATGAATTATGATGGTTCAAATCCGCATCGTCTAAATACTTTAGAAATATTTTGTTACGATCCTTTGTGGTCTCCCGATGGAACTAAGATTGTCTTCGGTTCTTCATTTGAAGACCATGGTTACCTTTATTTGGTAAATCCCGATGGCAGCGATTTGATAAATTTGAATCATTACAATGGGTTAAATAACTTCAATGCTGATTGGTCCCCGGATGGTAAAAAAATTGTTTTTGTCAGCATGGAAGAGGGCTCCAACGAAACAGCGGAAATCAATATAATGAATCGGTCTGGCGAAGATCTGCTACAATTAACTCATAATTCTGTTTACGACGGCGATCCTCACTGGTCCCCGGATGGTGAAAAAATTGTTTTTACCTCCTACCGTAATAATAATACGGATATCTATATCATGAATGCCGATGGTTCTAATCAACATCGATTGACCAATCACCCCGAGTTGGATCGTTCGCCGATCTGGTCTCCGGATGGAAATTATATTTTATTTGAATATTATAGTCAGATCTGGAGGATGAAGTGTGATGGCAGCGGGCAAACTCCTTTGACTTATCTGCCCGGAACGAATTTCCTTCCGAACTGGTCTCCTGATGGTCAAAGGATAGTCTTTCAATCGACCCGGGATAATTTAGAAACACAATACCTATCCTCAAATATATATGTAATGAATGCCAATGGCACCGGTCAGAAACGATTGACCAATGGTCCACTGAGTGAGATATATCCCAGCTTTTCGCCAGTGCAATGAACTAAAATGGTTAAATGGGTTAGGATTATACATATAAGTTTTTCAAGCCTGAAAAATCAATTTATGGGATATTAGAGGGGATGTGGTTTCTTATGGAAAAAACCTTAATCAAATTTTTTTGCCCAAAAATATTTTATCTGCTTTCTTATTCAATCCTTGCATCAATCATTGGCATTTCGTGCACCGGTTATCCCACAAAACCGGAAAATCCAATAGGTTATAAAATTCTTTTCACAGATCAATTGGATGGGCGAAATTTTGAAATTGCGACAATTAATGAGGACGGCTCTAATCTGCAGCATTTAACTAACACACCAATAATTGAGGACAGGCCGAGTTGGTCGCCGGATGGTAACCAGATATTATACATCTCGGAGAGTTCGGTTGGTGCGCAGGTCCATATCATGGATTCGAACGGTTCAAACCAGCATCGGCTAATAAGTATACCAGGGTACTGTTATAATCCCATCTGGTCTCCTGACGGCGGGAAAATTCTCTTCCGTTCCACATTTGAAGGCCATGGTTACCTTTACTCAGTAAATCCTGATGGCAGTGATCTTATAAATCTGAATCACTATAATGGTTTAAATAATTTCGATGCTGACTGGTCACCTGATGGAAGTAAAATTGTTTTTGTTAGTGAGGTGGAAGATTCAATTCAAACCGAGGAAATCTATATTATGGATCGATTTGGTGAGGATGTGCAGCAATTGACTTTTAATTCTGTTGGCGATTATAGACCCCGATGGTCTCCAGATGGCCAAAAAATTGTATTTACTTCTTTTCTGAATGATAAAGTTGATCTCTATATAATGAATTCCGATGGTTCCGATCAGCATAGATTAACAAATCACCTTAAAGTTACAAGTTCAGCGATCTGGTCTCCGGATGGAAACAGGATATTGTATACATATATGGGATACTTCAGACAAATCTGGATAATGTGGCGGGATGGCAGCGGGCAACACTCTCTAACCTATCCCTTTGGATCGAATTATAATCCAAACTGGTCTCCCGACGGCCGGAAAATCGTCTTTGAGTCGACTCGTGACGATGTCGAGAATCAATTTATATATTCAGATATATACATTATGAATGCCAATGGTACCGGACAAAAAAGACTAACAAACAGCCGATATAGTGAAACATATCCAAGTTTCTCTCCAGTACCCATGTATTAAAAATTATTTTGTCAATTCCTTCCGGAAAATTATTTACTACCATCTATGTTGCATCCGGGAACCTGTTATTTTAATATGGTTAAAGGATCATGAAACGTCAATAACAGGAGGATTCTTATGAATATCGGATTTATTGGTCTTGGCATCATGGGCAGCCGGATGGCAGTCAATCTGGCCAAAGCCGGACACCAACTCTCTGTCTACAACCGAACCAGGGAAAAAGCGCAGAATATTCTATCCCGGAACATCATCTGGAAGGACAGCCCCGCACAGGTTGGATCGGAGTCGGACGTTTTGATAACCATGCTCTCAGCCCCGAATGCAGTACGGGAAATGGCTCTGGGGGAGAAGGGTTTTTTGCATACCCTGAAAAAAGGAAGTCTCTGGATGGATTGCAGTACGGTGAATCCTTCCTTTTCCCGGGAAATGGCTGGTGTTGCCAAAAAGCACAGTATCCGTTTCCTGGACGCCCCGGTGGGTGGCTCCAGAATCCCGGCAGAAAAAGGGGAGTTGATCTTTTTTGTGGGCGGCGAAGAAAGCGATGTCCGAAAATGTGAACCGCTATTCCAGGCGATGGGCAGGAAACATATGCACCTCGGCGGACACGGTTCGGGAACCTCACTCAAGATTGTATTCAATCTATTACTGGGGCATGCCATGACCGCTTTCGCGGAAGGCATGGCCTTGGGTGTATCGCTCGGTCTGGATAAGAAAAAGCTCCTGGATATTCTGGTGCCATCCTATGTGGAACCTCCTTTCATGGAACTGAAAAAGCCAAAATTAGAGAACAATGATTACGGCCCTGATTTCCCCTTGAAATGGATGCACAAAGATCTGCAGCTGGCATCGCAGACCGCCTATGAGCAAGGAATCGCCCTGCCCGGGGTAAATGTGATCAAGGAAATTTATCAGCTGGCCAGCCAGAGCGGTTATGCCGAGAAAGATTTTTCTGCCATATTTCAATTTTTTCAGGAGAGTATTAAGTAAGTACTAAAACCTGATAGAAAGTAGAATCTGATCGGTATCCGGCTGATATTTTTAATATTTTCTTTGCATTCTGTTTGTATGCCTGCGGCAATTTTATTATTTTAACGATCGTATTTTATTCCTGCTTTATTTATTTCCGAAAGGCAACCAATGCTTTACTTTCTATTGATGATTCTGGTCAGTTATCTGGTTGGTTCTTTTCCGACGGCTATCGTTTTTGGCAAATTAACCCGAAAAATTGATATCCGGGAACATGGCAGCGGAAATGCAGGAGCGACAAATGTTTTCCGGGTAATGGGCTGGAAAGCCGGTTTGCTGGTATTATTGATTGATATGCTGAAGGGTTTACTGGCAACGGTCCTGTTTTACAAAATTGCCGTAGGAGCCATAGCCATCACCCCGGTTCTGCTTCAGATTATTGCCGGCCTATTCGCAGTCTTCGGTCATATCTGGACCATTTTCGCCGGATTTAAAGGGGGCAAAGGTGTTGGCACCGGTGCCGGTATGATTATCGGTCTGGTGCCCGGCGCAGTCCTGCTGGGTATCATTGTTTTTAGCATCACCGTGGCGCTCACCCGTTATGTCTCCCTGGGATCAATTCTGGCATCGCTAACCATCCCGATCTATCTGTTCGTCAATCATTTTCTGCTGGATCACCCGGAATCACTGGCTATCCTGATCTTTGGCATCTTTATTCCCATACTCATCATTTTTACCCATCGCAGCAATATTCAGCGTTTGCTAAAAGGTACGGAAAATAAAATTAAATTCAGCAAATCGAAAAATTGAGGCCATATATGACCAAAGTTGTAATGCAAACTAATATCCCCGGCGCCCGCCTGATTAACCGGGGAAAGGTACGGGATATTTATGATGCCGGGGACAATTTGCTTATTGTGACCACAGACCGGATCTCGGCATTTGATGTGATCATGAACGATGGGATTCCCTACAAAGGGATCGTTCTGAACCAGATCTCCAAATACTGGTTTGAGAAAACCAAAGAAATTATCAAGAACCATTTTATCAGTGATAATGTGGATCGCTTCCCGGAAGTCTTCAGGAAACATCGTGATGCGCTGAAGGGCCGTTCCATGCTGGTCCGGAAGGCCAATCCCTTTCCGGTGGAATGCATCGTCCGGGGATATCTGGCCGGTTCTGCCTGGAAGGATTACCAAAAATCAACCAATTTGTACGGCCACCAGCTTCCCGTAAATCTGAAGAACTCATCCAAATTGCCCTCTCCAATTTTTACTCCCAGCACCAAAGCTGAGGAAGGGCATGATATCAACATTACCTATGAGGATATGCAAAATATCGTCGATCCGGATGTGAGCAAGAAGATCAAGAGTTATAGCCTGGCAATTTATAAAACCGGGGTGTGGGATGCCGAGGAAAAGGGCATCATCATTGCCGATACCAAATTCGAATTTGGTCTGTATAAAGGGGAGATCATGCTGATAGATGAAGTACTGACCCCGGATTCTTCCCGCTTCTGGCCGGCCGCCGAATATGAGACCGGGAAAAACCAACCCAGCCTGGATAAACAGTACCTGCGGGATTACCTGGAAAGTCTGGACTGGGGGAAAACGCCCCCGCCGCCGAAACTGCCCAGGGAGATCATCGAAAATACCTCCAAAAAATATCAGGACATCTTAAAGATCCTGACCGGAAAAACAGTTCAGGATATCTTGAAATAACGGGACGAACATGACTGAAAAAATAAGTGTGATCGGAGCAGGGAGCTGGGGGACTACCCTGGCAAATTTACTGGCAGGCAAGGGTCTGGATACCATGCTTTATGTTTATGAACCGGATCAGTTTCTGCTGATGCAGAAGGAGCGGGTGAATGAGAAATATCTTCCGGGAGTAAAGCTCGCGCCGAAACTACGCTTGAATGACGATTTGAAAGCCACCGCAAATTTTGCCCGCTATCTGGTAATGGCCGTGCCCTCCCATGCGGTGCGTGGTGTTTTGAATCAGTTAAACGGTCTCGATTTATCAGACAAGATCTTTATTAATGTGGCCAAAGGCATCGAAAACGATACCTTGCTGCGGATGTCCCAGGTGATTCAGCAGGTAACCGGTTTACCGGAAGAACGGATCGCCACGCTCTCCGGTCCCAGCCATGCTGAAGAGGTAAGCCGGGATGTGGCAACGGCAGTGGTGGCAGCCAGCAGCGATCTGAAGACCGCCAGGCTCGTTCGGGATGTTTTTCGCACCAATGCCTTCCGGGTATATTCCAGCAACGATATCATTGGGGTGGAACTGGGAGGTTCCCTGAAAAATGTGATAGCCATTGCCGCCGGTATTGCCGATGGGGCGGGATTCGGTGACAACACCAAAGCAGCCCTCATGACCCGCGCCCTGGTTGAGATGACCCGTCTGGGAATGGAAATGGGCGCCCAGATGGTCACTTTTTCCGGATTGTCCGGAATGGGGGATCTGATTGTGACCTGCATGAGCCGTCACAGCCGGAATCGCTATGTGGGAGAACAGATCGGCAAGGGAAAAAAGCTGCAGCAGGTACTGGACGAGATGGTCATGGTGGCCGAGGGGGTTAAAACTACTAAATCCGTGCACCAGCTGGTGGAAAAATATCCGATTGAAACCCCTATTTCTAACGAAGTTTATGAAGTATTATTCAACGATAAAAATCCCCATGATGCGGTTCGGGACCTGATGACCCGGGATCCCAAAGAAGAGCTGTAGGAATTTAAAAAGTCAACTTCGGATCCGTTGATCCGAATAACAAACCGGTGATGTTTTTGTTCTAAATTATCAATTGCAGACCGGTGATGGTCTTTTTATATTTAGGCGCTTTTTTGCTGAATGTCGTGGTGATTTGAGCATATTGCGGCCACGTTAAAAAAGTTGCTAAAAAGCAATACCGGAAAATTAAACTTCCCCTGCTTTTTAGCAGGGGATTTTCATTTTAGAGAAACTGGAGGAAATAATACATGGCAGGTTCATTCTTGTTTACGTCCGAATCGGTCTCCGCCGGGCATCCGGATAAGGTGGCTGACATGATTTCAGATGCGATTGTGGATTCCATCTTTTCCCTGGATGGGGATGTTGAGTTTAACCGGGCGGCGGTGGAAACGCTGGTTACGGAAAATACCACTATTCTGGCCGGCGAGGTAAAAATACCGGATGATGCTTCGATCGATTATGAAGGCATCGCCCGGCAAACCATACGGGAAATTGGCTATACCGATCCCGATCTTAAATTTGATGATAAATGTCAGATAGCCTTAAAAATCCATGAGCAATCACTTGAAATCGCACAGGGTGTGGATACAGGAGGTGCCGGTGATCAGGGAATGATGTTTGGATTTGCCATCAATGAGACCCCTCAATATATGCCCCTGCCCATAACCATGGCCCATGCCATTGTCCGGGGAATGGATGAAGCCCGGCTGAATGGCAGTCTGTCCTTTTTGCGCCCGGATGGAAAATCCCAGGTGACGGTGCGCTACGAAAACTGGCGACCGGCAAAGATTGAGAAGATTGTCGTGGCGGTACCACATTTTCCCAATGCCAGCGGGAAACAGGTGGCAGACAGTGTTTATGAACATATCATTCAACCCCTTCTGGAAGAGTATGGTTTGCCCTTCGCCCGCTCAGCGTCAACCTATATTACCAATGGCACCGGTATCTGGACGGTGGGCGGACCCTATTCCGATACCGGTCTTACCGGCCGGAAAATAATCGTGGATACTTATGGCGGCATGGGACGTCACGGGGGTGGCTGTTTTTCCGGGAAGGATCCTTCCAAAGTGGATCGCTCTGCCAGTTATGCCGCCCGCTATGTGGCGAAAAACCTGGTGGCCGCCGGTGTAGCCGAGAAACTGGAAGTGCAGGTGGCTTATGTGATTGGCCATGAACAACCGGTTTCGGTGATGGTGGATACATTTAGGACCGGTAAATTGCCGGAAGAAAAGATTACTGACATTATCTCAGAGGTGTTTGACCTTTCCCCCCGGGGTATCATCCGGACGCTGGATTTGCAGAAACCCAAGTATAAGACCACTGCCGCTTACGGTCATTTTGGCCGGGAAGAGAATGGATTTACCTGGGAACGGCTGGATAAGGTGG
>CAZTXJ010000149.1:0-2222 GCA_964617285.1 uncultured Calditrichaceae bacterium
TATTATCCGAATATCAAACTGTTTCAATTCGAAATTTTGAATTTTACCCGCCCGGATATTGAGATTTACAAGAAAGGTATCAGCAAGATTGTAAACTACAATCTCAGCGTGCAGGGTACCGGTAGCCGTACCCGCTATAAAATTACCTTCCAGGATAACATCTATTCTGACGACGTTGAATATATAGCGGTGGCCAGTAATGCCAAATTGAAACCACTCAAGATTGAAAAGGATGAACCGTTCGATGAGGAAAACCCGACCCTAAGTCTGAAGAGCAGTACGAATTCAGCAGATTATATTATCATTACACACGAAAGGTTTTATGACCGGGCAGGAGAACTGGCAGATTTAAGACGGCAAAATGGTCTGAATGTGGTGATGGTGAAGGAGAAGGATATATATGATGAGTTTAATTACGGTATCAAATCCCCGCTGGCCATCAAATCTTTCCTGAAGTATGCCTTTTATAACTGGGATAAAAATCACCGGCTTAAATATGTATTACTTTTTGGTGATGCCAATTATGACTATAAAACTGCCAGTTCGATTAATATAGACTTTGTGCCCACATTTTTTTATCAATCCTACGAATTCGGAGCAGTTGCCACGGATTTGCCCTATGCCCAAATCTCCGGTGAAGATCCCCTGCCGGATTTATTTGTGGGCCGGATCCCGGTAACCACCAATGGTGAAGTGACCAACGTGATCACCAAAATTCAGGAATTTGAAGAAAATGTGGAGGTTGGTCCCTGGCGCAATCAGACTCTCTTCATCAGTGGAAATGACCGGAACACCCCGGAGCTTGGCAGTGTAACCGGCATGCCCCCAAAACCAGCTTTCCGAACCCAGAATCAGCGGGTGATCGATCTGCTGCTGGATAAAAAATTTACCTCGTTCAAGTTGAATACGGTAGAGGATACAACACTCATACCCTTTGATCCGAACTATGGTGGCACTACGGATCTCATCGATTATTTTGATAATGGAGTTCAGCTGGTTAATTTTCTCGGACATGGCGGCGGTGGTATCTGGGCGGATGTTCAGCTGTTAAATTTGCAAGACATCGAGCGATTAAATAACCGGGGGAAATATCCTTTTATTACCAGTATGACCTGTTTTACCGGCGCCTTTGATAATCCGGGAAATCCGGGTCTGGCTCAAAAATTACTGCTTTCACCCGATAAGGGTGCCATTGGTGTCTTTGCCTCTTCCGGACTGGGCTGGGTAGCCAATGATTATTCTATTCTTTGGAACGTAATGAAAGATTTGCGGGAACCGAATATATCCATCGGCGAAGCAGTCACAATGGGAAAAATTGATTATTACATCAATTCCCAATACGTGGTCAGTGACACAATAATTCCGGGCTATCAATGGGGACACGGTCTATTAAAGGACGATATGATCCACCAGTATAATCTGATTGGTGATCCATATTTGTTCTTGAAGACCCCCGGAGATTATATTCAAATTAGTGTAGATAATGAGCTACCACAGCCCGGCGATACGGTGAATGTGCAAATTACTGCTCCGTTTTCCTCGGCCGATGGTTATCTGGAATTAGCCAATTCAAAAAATGAAGTCATTTACCGGGAACCGCTTTTCTACTCCTCCGGTTCGGTTAACCGTGAGATAGTTATTCCAACCGATACCATTCGGGGAACCAATTATATTCGTGCTTATCTCACAGACAATGTAACCGATGCTTCCGGTTACCAGCAGATCGCGGTAAATTATTCCCTCTTCGATTCTGTGAAAACCATTCCCTCACAGCCCAATGCAGAGGATTCCGTTAGCATTTCCTTAATCGTTAAAGATGGTCAGGGAGTATCGAATGTCAAAGTGGTTGCGGTTCTGCCCAAAGGGGTATTATCAAACGATAAGGACACACTTCACATCAATACCCGGCAGATCGGAACAAATAGCTATGAGACTATCGAGAAAATTCCCCCGACTTTCTCTCTTTCCACAGTCTATTTCTTTGTTTATGCCACTAATTCCATCGGCCAGGTTAGCCGTATGAATTATAATTACCGGGTAGTCGAAACCCGTCCGGACCCGCTCATTTATAAGAATGGAATAAAACTGGCCGGGGATGACCGGGTAAGGGTATCAGTGAGTATCGGTAATTCCGGTCTGGTCGATGCCCAGGGGGTTGAGTTAAAAGTCTATAATGGTTATGAAAATTACCTTAATAATATCGCCTTTGCTTCGGAATCAAT
>CAZTXJ010000149.1:2322-7694 GCA_964617285.1 uncultured Calditrichaceae bacterium
TAAATCTGAATACCGATATTGCCGGGTTGAATCAGGCGAAACTGGCACCAGTACCTTTACAGGGATTTGATACACCGATAGGTCTGAATATCAAATTACTGAACAAGAATGCCGCCTTATCAGCCCCTTATTCACTGAGGATGTTATATAATTCATCCTATCTGCAATCCCACAGCCTTTCCTTTAATTCGTTGAAATTATACCGCTGGGATAGCCGGATTCAGACCTGGTTGCAACAGGATGCCAATGTTGATTCCGTTTCCTCTTCGGTTCAGGCCAGCTTAAATCAGGATGGTTTGTATGGGCTGTTTGTCTCCAGTGATGCTGAACCACCGCGAATTGAACTTACTATTGATGGGCGCCAGATTCGAAGTAAATCCCTGGTATCACCGAATCCGGTTTTGAATGTCATTATTGAAGATGAAAGTGGTTTAAATATCAACCGGGATCAGATCAATATTGTAATTAATGATGTGGCAGTTCCATCAGAGAAGGTGTTTATTCCGGATTCAGTATCGCAATCAAATGTTCTGGGAATTACGGTTTATCCTGAACTAACCGTGGGTAGCCATACCCTGGACATTGGGGTGAAAGATGTGAACGGCAATTCTTCCAGCCGGGAATTTACTTTGCAGGTGGATGATGCATTCGATTTAAAGGTCTTCGGGAATTATCCCAATCCGTTTGGCGATGTAACTGATTACACCATATTTTCCTATTACATAAATGCAGCAAATATCATCGATGATCTGGAAATAAGAATTTTTACTGTCTCCGGAAGATTGATTAAACGCATCAAAACCGATATCAATACCAGCAGCCCCGGAAACGATCCGCGCCGGGTGGGCTATAATGAGCTCATCTGGGATGGCACCGATGATAACGGAGATCAGGTCGCAAACGGGGTCTATTTTGCCCTAATCCGGGCAAAGTATGATGATAAAGAGAAATCGGAAATACTGAAAGTGGCAAAGTTAAGATGAAATATATAACGATTCTAATAACGGTCGCTTGTTTAATGGTAAGCCTTTTCCTCGCGCCGGAAAGTCGGGCGGCAGATAATAAGTATGCCGGTTCTTTTCTGGAGTTAGGGATTGGCGCACGGGCCATGGCCATGGGCGGTGCTTTTGTGGCGGTGGCTGATGATGGTTCTGCTTTTTACTGGAATCCGGCCGGCGCTTCAACCTTAATGCAACCCGAGCTTTTTGGTATGTATGCTTCTCTTTTTAAATCGCTCGAGAGACACCATCAGATCGGTTTTACCCGTCCGGTTTACGGTGGGGCAGGAATTTCTTTAAACTGGGTAAGATTGTCCGTAGCCGATATACCGCGGTACGATTCAAATAATTTGATTTTGGATTACTCGACCCGGGTAAATGAAGCAAGCACCAGTGCTTCCAGCTGGCAGGAATTACAGGAATTGGGAATTGTACTTACCGATGCTCCGAAGGGATTTAGCAGTTTTACCAATGATGCTTTCTTTCTGACCCTGGCCAAGACCTATAAACTGGATATCGATTTTGGCTGGCAATATTTTGTTTTTCCCACTGAAATTCCCATCGGATTAAATGTTAAATTCATCCGGCAGTCTCTGTTTAATCAGACCGCTTCCGGATTAGGTTTCGATTTTGGGACCATGTTTAAGTTCGGCTTGAACGATCTTTTTGATGATAACCGGTTGGGAAAAGTAGCTTTTGGTCTTACTGTAAAGGACATATTTGAAACCAAGCTTACCTGGAATACTGCTACCAGACAGTCCGGGAATATTAACCGAAGCTGGTATCTTGGTGCATCCTATTTTCAACCTTTGTCGGGGATTAACGGGGAGCTACTTTTCGCCTATGCCTTTGAAATAAACTATACCAGAGTGCATCATTTCGGATTTGAATATTTGTATCATAAAAGGCTGGCATTGCGATTCGGACTTGATAATGAACAGTTTACTGCGGGTGTGGGAATCAAGGTGGCCGTGTTCAATTTCGATTATGCCTATAAAGGTCATGAATTAGGCGGTAGTCACAGAATAAGTACATCAATCAGATTTTAATATGATGAAAAAAATTATCATTTTATTTGTTCTATTGTTTTTCATACTGCATCTGGCCTGCACGGATGACGTGAATAAGACCGAACCGCCGGCCCGGGTTCTGCTGGTTCCAAAGATTGCGGAATCTGACACTCTGGAAAAGGGTATAGATGCGGTCTACGATGAGGCAAATCCACTGGTAAATGATATCATTCTGGAATGGCACCCCAATACAGAAAAGACGCTTGCGGGATATTCCATATATCGGAGCGAGTCAATTGATAAAAATTATGTTTCTGTTGGAAAAATCACAAAAAATTTTAATATTATCGATACAACATTTATTGATGTTTCAATCAGTCTCGATAAGCGTTATTTTTATTTTGTAAAAGCATTTGATGAACTGGATCAATACGGCGATCCTTCTGATACAGTAACTTATATGGTGCGAGAAAGTCCGGTGCTTCTGGAGCCGGTGGGAAATATCACAAACAGGGCGCCAGTTTTTAGTTGGGATTTTCATCCGAATTTTGTCCCGGACGATTTTGTTTTTAGGCTTCTTATTAGAAAAACAGGTGGGGTATATAAGAATTTTTGCACTCAAGAAATAAATATGGGTGTCGAATATAGTCCTAATCAATCGAGGGATTTAATAGAGCTTACACCGTATTCATCATTAGCACCAGGGACGTATAGATGGAGGATTGATCCGATTGGAAGTGAACCATTTCAGGGAGCAGAATCAGATTGGATGGATTTTACGGTACAATAATTATGGAAATGTGAATGGGGAAATCGGTTTTACGTTATCTGTTTTTGATTGTTCTTTGTTATATCGTTGCAGGCTATGCACAGGATTTTCGGCCTAATCAGCAATTACAGGCTGGTGACCGGCCGGCACAATATATTTTGGGGTCAGATGATGTTTTACTTATCACGGTTAATTTGTGGGGACATATTCAAAGACCGGGTATTTACAGTATTCCCAGTTCATTTGGTCTCATTGACTTGCTGTCTTCCGCCGGTGGACCCCTCACCACAGCTAGATTAAATGATGTGAAAATAATCCGGAAAAACCAGGAAGTGATAAAGGTAAATATAAAAGAATTTATGAAAACCGGTAATAAAGATCTTCTGGTATCCTTGCAACCGGGGGATCTGGTGATTGTCTCGGGGAGCGTGGCAGATATTGTGGGGAGAATTGTTGCCTTAGCCCGGGATTTAGCCATAATTGTTAATGTTTGGGTATTAGCAAGACGATACTAATATTTAGCTTAAAAGGTTATTTTTCTTGACTATGCGAAAATTAATATTTAATTTAAAATTAAAAAAAATTTGCGGGAGGATCAGCATGTCTGATTTATACAAACTGTTCGCGATCGTTTTGATACTTCCCTTAATGGTCTTTGCCAGTACTTTTGGTAGCCGGGGTTTAATCCATGTCCAATCGGCAAGTACCCTAAACAAAGGGACGTTGGATTTTCGCTCGAACCTTTACTTTTACTCAAAGGTAGGTGATTATCTGGGTAGCCAGAAACCGGCGAATTTTACCGCAGTCAACTGGTGGGATGTTCAGTCCAATGCGCTATTTACTTATGGTTTGCTGGATAACCTGGACGCAACACTTATGTGGCGGCTTTATCAGGACACCAACCGAAGCGGCAATGAATATAACAGTCCGGAAGATCTTTTCCTGGATTTTAAGGCCGGCTCATTTGGTTTATCAAATAACCGTTTTAATGTGGGTTTGCTGACCTCTATCCGCATTCCAACCCAGACCAAATACAATTATGCCTTCGAACCCTATACTGCCGGGGCGGTAGAATATGGCTTTACCGGTCTTTTCTCATTTTTTAATGATCCGTATCTCCATGATCGAAGCTTTAATATTGATTTGAACCTGGGATGGTACAATCACAACGACGCTGGTAAGGTGTTGTACACTGCTCCAAATGGAACAGTATATAAAGCAAGTGGGAATGCGACCGAACTACAGTTTGGATTGGGTTTTAGCTACCCCACCGAACTCTTTACCCTGAATCTGGAATGGTGGGGTATCAATTTTATAAATAAACCCGATACCATGGCCTACAGTAGAGAAAATTATATGTATGTAACGCCGTCGGTAAAATTTAAGCCCAAACCCTGGTTTAATTTTGATCTTGGTATTGATATCCGATTAACTAACGCAGATAATACAACTTCTTCTCTGCTTCCAGATCCAACCCAGAATCTGGATTTACCAAATTATCCATCCTGGAAAGTATATATGGGATTGAACTTCACCCTGATGCCACTGGGATTCAGAGGAGGAGCCGAACAAAGTACCGATGTTCGCTCAAAGGTTGATTTTTATGAAAACCTACTGCGGGAAAGACAAAAATCCCGAAATATTGAAGAAGAACTCAGACGGTTGAAAAAGGAGAGGGAACAAGCCGAAAAAGAGCTGGAAGAATTGCGGCAGATGCTGGAAGAGCAAGGAAAATAATTTAGATCACAGACTTAAACTTAAATCCCTCGGAGTAATCCTCTGAGGGATTTTTTTTCTAAAGCAGGTGATTTTTAGATGATTGATAGAGATTTATTAATGCATTTAAAAGCAGTGAGAGAGAATGCGCTTGCTAAATATTCAAATTTTAAAGTGGGTGCAGTCTTAATTACCAATGATGGAAAAAAATTCTCCGGTTTTAATATTGAAAGCAGTTCTTATGGTTTAACCATTTGCGCAGAAAGGGTGGCTTTATTTAAGGCACTTTCGGAGGGGGAACGAAAATTTAAAGAGATTTATATTATTTGCCAGAATGATGAATTCTGTTCGCCCTGTGGTGCTTGTCGCCAGGTACTGATGGACTATGCCCCGAACTTGAGAGTAATATTAGTAAATGATAACGGAGACGAAAAAATCTATAACATTGATGAGCTTCTTCCTGAAGCTTTCACCGAAGAACGATTGTCAAAGAAAAAGTATACAAAATAAAACCTTTTTTCCTGTATCTTTTAATTCCAATAATTTCAGATAAAATTATTTTTAACCCTGCTAATTTTATTGATTCTGAATTAGATCATCTTTATATTTAAAAAAGTTAATCTAATAAGGAGTTAGCAATGGGTATAAGCGCATATGCATTAGTCCGAATTTCACCGAACAAGGTAAAGGATGTGGTTCAGGAAATTCAGGAAATTGCCGGAGTGAAACAGGTCCATCCCGTTACCGGTCCTTATGATGCCATAGTATTTATCGAAGCGGCAGACATGAAGGAATTGGGTAAAGTGGTTTTGGCCGAGATCCACAGTCTGGAAGGGGTAATCGATACCACCACCTGTCTGGTCGTTGAATACTAATTTA
>CAZTXJ010000150.1:0-7482 GCA_964617285.1 uncultured Calditrichaceae bacterium
CAGAAGAAATATATTGCGCTATATATCCGGTGGTGGTAAAAATGCCAATACCAATGATATTCCCGACAATCAGAAAAAACGCATCTTTTTTATTCAGGCTCCGAAGTAGCTCATTCAAATATGTTACCCTTTTGAATAAATTCAGGTATAAATTTTTCTGCCCAATATTTACCTCTTAATTTGGATTAAAGAATGTAATGTAAATCCAAACTCAACAAAAATTCTATTCTCGCTTAAAAAGCAAAATGCTGACTAACTTACAATATTTTTTTTCAAATCCTTCATTTATCAAAATGGCGATGATACAACATAATATATCTTTATTACAAACGAAATATTAGCAAATTACGATTTTTGCTTACCAAAAGGAATTCCAAAGGAGGGAAAGAAACAAATAAATAGCCCTGTCCCAACCCCAATAAACAAATTTCTAAAATTTATTGAAGATTAAAATCAAAGATTGAAGGGGAATAGGTGACTGAGCCAAATGCACAGAATTGCATTTTATGCGTCTCACTCAACTGCATAATATCAAACTGTAATTTTGCAGAATTATGATTTAGATTTAATCAAGTAAAGCTATTGAGTGGACAGTTGAAATCGCATGACCCGGTTATTACCGGAGTCTGCGATATAGACAATCTGCTGTTCTAACAAAGGCGTAACTGCAATTCCTTTAGGATTATTAAATTGTTTTGGACCATGACCAATTCCAAGAACAGATTGTAATTGTTTTCCTGAAGAACTCGCAAATCGATAAAAACCCGGAAGTGGCCGATCAGATAAAGAATCAGCAATAGATCGACCGGCATCCACCAGAAAAACATAGCCATTTTTATCAATAGCAAGATCCTCCAAGTTCCAAAATTTACCAACTCCGTAGAGATCGGATCCAATCAAAGATGTATTTGGTATTAAAATCTCCTGACCCTCAAAAATTCGGGTAGTTATATGCTGGAATTTATAAGCATTTTCTAAAAGACTGGTTCTTCCGGTATGAGTAAACATAAACTGAATGGTATTTTCCCGGCTTGAAATGTCCAGATACATTTCGCGCAATGAAACGATTGCAGTCGGCAAAATGGTGGAAAAAAGTGCCGTACCATTTACTTCGAATGGTAGTTTTCCTTTTAACGTATGATTGGCATAAAAATCATAAATAAAACTAAATTCTATATAATTACTGCTACTGTCTTGAGGTTCAATAACCGTCACATAATACTCAAAACCACGGTAGACTGATATTCCGGTAAATTGGCGGGTCGGTTCACTCGCCTGTTCATAGACAACTTCTATCGGCGCTGCGGCAATATTATGAGCAGCAGCATACATGTCGATTTTATAGATTTTATTCGTCTTATTAACGATAAGAAGATCCAAGCTATCATTCTGAGTAATGGCCTCCGGATGTTCAATAAATTGTGACACACCTTGTACTGTTCCTCCTGCATCCATCATGATAATTTGATTAGCATCAGTATTACAAACATATACAAAATTATCAGCCCCAAAATAAACATCGGAGGGATTTCTGAAATGATATCCATGTTCATCATCTAATATAGGATTAATCAAATTATAAACAGCTTTATTCAAATTTGCATATCGGTCTTCTTCACTCGGAATAGATGGCAAGGGATATTTATCATGGGTGCATTGAGCAATAAAAATGACTAGAGAAAGACAAATCCCAAAATATATTTTTTTCATATAACTTGACCCCATTAAAACAGAATGTTAAGCGCGAATCTATTAACATAGCCTAATCTGCCAAAATTGGAAAACGAATAATCAACACCAACTCCCATACCCATTAGCGGAACCCGCAAACCAAATCCAGCGGAGAAATCTTCTTCAGTCCTCGCACTGGCAAATCCTCCTCGGAGTGCAAAAATTTCCCGCCACCAGTATTCTAATCCAAAATTGATATTTTCAACATTATCGTTAGGATGGTTCAATTGGACAGAACCTGTAACCATACTGTTTTCAGATTTATAAAATTCTCCCGCAATACCAATTCGAAAAAGAATTGGTGGGGGAAATTTTTGAAAATCATTTTTTTCAATCCGTTCATTATCAAGATTTTTATAAGTAAAGCTTCCACTTGGCGACATGTCCCGACCAAAATTCGTTACTGCCACAGCAAATCTCACTGACTTCCAACCTGTTTTATAATATGTACCTAAATCAAACAGGAGAGAACTCATGGTTAATTCAGCTAAAGTTTCATTCATATATTTAACTGAAATACCAAAACTAAATTTATTAGTCATATTCCTGGAATATGATAAACCAATCAGCGCATCCGCATATCGAAAGTAATTTCCAGTTCCATAAGGGAAGAGTTCTGTTGTCTCTTCCATATCTTCTGTGTGCAGGTAAGTGACAGCTAAACCGAATGAATTTATATCATCAAGATGATATACCAGACCCAGATATTCAAGTTGGATATCTACTACCCATTGGGTATTGGAAAAAAACACTTCATTTTTTTCAAATTGAGATATTCCTGCGGGATTATAGAATAAGGCTTCTGCATCATTTGCGATTGCAATATAGGCCTGACCCATTGCTTCTGCACGTGGACCGACACCAATTTTGAGAAATTGAGCAGCAGAGGTACCTACCCTTTGTCCACCCAAATTTGGGAATAACTGAGCGTAAGTCAGCTGGTGAATAAAAATTAAAAGGATTAAATACCTACACTTTCTCATGCATGTCTCCATCTAAAATCAAAATTCCAGCGATATACCAAATCGAATTTGCCGGGGCTCCCGATACCTGGCCGGATTAAATGGGAATGGGCTTGAAATAGGATAAAAACGATCCGGATATAAAGGATCATTCCAACTTAGTGGAGTGGGGTCTCCATACTCGTAAGCATTACCTGTAACATTATTGATTATATCCGCATTTTGGGAATTAAAAAGGTTCGTAACTTCAATGCTTAAAATGTATTGAATTCGATAAATCTTAAAAAACTTTCTAAAACTTAAATCTGCCCATTGCCAGTACTCTCCCAATTTACTGTATCGGAGACTTTGATCTTTAGCAAGAGTGTAGACCGGCCGCCCATCTTCCGGCTGGTAATAATTGAATTCAGCCGGTGTATAACGCTTTCCTGCCATTCCAAACCACCTGAAATTGAGATTCCAGTCATCAAACATCTTAATCCCAAATATTGTCGGAGCCCTACCATTCGGAACATTAAAGTTCAGATTAAGTGAGATCTGCCAGGGTCTATCCCACTGTGCAAATGATTCTTTGATAGGTTCCTCATCTATACTTCCTTGAGCGACCAATAAACCAATGTCAGGAGAAGATGACTTGGTGGTCGTTAAAGCGAATGAACCATTTATTACGCCCGAAAGATAAGTACCCATGCGGGTACGAAATTCCCCTTCAATGCCCCGAGATCGGGCGTAGTCCAGATTGATATAGAAAGTAGCCGAACCAACCCGCGGAATCCCCCGGATGGTGGTTGTTTGAACATAATCAAAAATATCAGTATAGTAGGCTGTAAAATTGAAAACATTGTTATTATTTAACTTATATCTTACGCCCAGTTCATATTTTACCGAGGTTATCGGATTCAAATTGGGATTACCAAACTTCTGATAAGCAGACTTTGAGCTGACTCCGGCGAGTTTTGCATAGACAAATTGGGGATTAGGCAGTTTCGAAAAATGTCCATAATTGAAGAACAGCATTAAATTGTCAGATACCGGATGGGAAACAGCTACGCGTGGCATCAGGCGCATTTTAAGACGACTCCCGAATATATCGAAAGTATCGTCCAGATAACCCTGCCTCATCCCGGGTGTCAGAAGATTAGTAGTATCTGCCACTGCCCGATCAACATATTTACCCGGCATCCAGTAATCTAACCGAGCCCCAACGTTTAAATAGAAGCCTTCAAATTTAATATTATCCTGGGCATAAAATCCACCATCCGCCGGAAAGACCCGATAGATGTCCTGGGTTGAGCCAAATCCCCCTTCTAACCAGGGATCAACTATATCAATCAATTGCATCTCTTTAAAAGAGCTTTCAAATCCGGCTTTTACCGTATGAATATTGCCAAACAGCTTGGTAAAATCCCCTTTAAGAGTATACCATTCAATATAATGGTCATGCCAGGTCGTAGCATTCCCATAGTCATAAAAACCATCTCCGGGGATAATCCGAACTTTGGTTGAATCATTTCGGGGAATATAATATTGCACCGGCAATCTAGCCACGTCTATGGGCTGCTGATAAACAGTCCAATCGAGTCCATTCCAATCGGACCGCAAATGTGCCCAATATTGACTCAAATTAATTTCATAGAAGGTGGTACTATTCAGGGTGTGGCGCCATTGAAGAGAAATTTTTTCATTATCATGGGTCAGTGTATTATATATATCAAGATTCATTGAATAATCATAGGGATACCCGGGTCCCGGTTCCACATACTCCAAAGTTGTCTGAAGCATTTGCGTATTTTGATTAATATTGATGGAACGATTATAAGAAAATATCAATTCCCGGGTTGGGTTCATCTTCCAGGTTAATTTAAATAATCCCGACCAGCTGTTATTCTGACGGGGAGCTAATGAAGTGGGTGTAAGCACTTTACTGCCAAACAACGACATGGTAGGAGAAATGGAAGAGTAAAGTTGATCAGCAGTTCTTCCATAATAATCATCAGAAAGAAAGGTATAAAAATTGCCGAAAAAATAAATCTTTCCTGGTAATTTTAAGTTCAAACCAGTTATAGCGTAACTGGTCAAGGGTTCAGGCCCGCTTAAGTTAAACTCCACAATGTCTGTATTAAAACTCCATGGTTGATTCTGGAAAATTCCCAAATGATCACTTTTATACGAAGCGAATCCTTCGTAACGATCCGAACCTGATTTTGTGCGGACACTAACAATACCGGAGGTCGCCTGGCCATATTCCGCATTAAATCCACCGGTAATGACCTCAACCTCTTCTATGGCATTAGCGCTTATATTAAGTCCAAATCCTGTGCCGGAGAGGGGATCCTGCACAGAGATACCATCCAGCAGGTATTGGGCTTCATAGGTTCGGCCCCCGCGAATATGAATCTGATCATCCTGTTCCACAACACCTACTTGTGTGGATACCACCGATTTTACATCCTCCAAAGCCTGATTTGATATATCCTGTCTGGTTACGGTTCTGGTGGTACTGGTTTCATCAAATTGAATAAGTGGTTTTTCCCCAATTACCACAATTTCCTGTCCTAAAGCCAGAGCCGTCGATTCAAGCTCGAAGTTCAGGGTAATTGTTTCGCCAGCCCTTACCCGCACGTCTGTTTTCCGGATGACTTTATAGCCAATGTAGCTTACTTCCAGCGAGTACTCCCCTGGTTTGATGTCCGAAATTACATAAAATCCGTCTTCATCGGTGGATGCCCCTAAATAAGTACCGAGTACAACTATGTTTACCCCCAATAAAGGATCACCAGTCTCATGGTCAGTGATTATTCCCTTGAGAGAACTGCCGGTATTACTTTGCGCTGAAACTATTCCAATGTAGCAAAATAATAAAACTAAAATGTTGGAAACTGTTTTCTTCATAAATAGTAACCGATTTAAAAAATCTCGTTTAAAATAATATCAAAAAAATCATCCAAATTATTGTTTGCTTTTAACTGATGAAGCGGTGTTGAGGAAAAGACAAAATCGTAAAGACCCGAATTATCATTCCTTCCAAGAATAATAAAAAGCGGCGTATCATTAGGAGGCGAGGGGTTCTGAAACCGATAAATAGGGACTGCCGTTGTCTTGGGAATAAGTGCTTTAATCCCTACGAAAAATTCTGAAACCTTTAGTACCGGAAGTGTTGAAACATTTGGAAAGGTCGAATAAAAAAGGGTATCAGGATTATATATATTACCCGGAAAACATCGATAATCCTCTTCACTTAATTCATTTACCGGCGTAAATCCTAACGGATTTCCCTGTACCCCAAAATTCTGGTCGAACATGGTACTATAAATGATTTTTCCACCTTCGCGGGGTTCCCGGTTTAGAAATTGAGGGATGGCAACCTGGGCGGTAATAAAGTGGTCATCCGTTTCGCTGGATATATCGGTATACCAAATCACATAGTCGAACAAATTCATCGTTTGAGTAAACTGTTCATTTGATGCGGGAAATAGATCCTCAATATTCCAGTAGCTATAGCTTTCTCCCTGGGGAACAACCACCCGCTCCATCATCCCCTTATAGTATGCATCGGGATATCCTACGGTTGAACTTTCATTTTCAAAATCATCGATGAGTAAATAACGACCCCGGGGTTCTTTTACAAACCAGGTATCGCCCGGATTTTCAGGCATTCTCAGCAGGTCACTTTTTCCTCCGGAAATATCTACTGCTCGCATGGTAAAAGAATGGTTTCCTTCTGTCAATCCACTGTCTGAGTTGAGCGAAATTGAGCGTAAATATCCGGGGATCTTATTCCAATTTAAAGTATCATCATCCAGAGTATACTCATAATAGTCTATAGTAGAATCACCATCTAAATCAGATACATCCCAGAGAAAGGTTGCCACTGTGAAGGTTGTATCCGGAATGTTAAGAATCCATTTCATTTGAGGCGGTGAATTTTGAATAGGAAAATATTGTTTGGCGGGCGAAGGATCTTCAAGACCCTCGTCATCTACCGCTTTTACCTGAAATAGATAGATAGTATCTACACCTGTTATTTTCAATGGAAAAATCATAGACCTTTCAGTTGTAAATATCCAGTCCGATGGTTGGGGGTTTTCAATCCAGCTGTAATAGAAACCAGTAACGAAACCATCAGGATCGCGACCATCCCAGAAAATGTGCTGAATGCTCTGGGTATAATTGAGCGTATCCTGGGAAGATATAAATATATCTGTTTCGGGAGGAAGATTTCCCAAAGGAGCACTGACCTTATCCTCATTGCAAGAAAGGATAGATATTAACAAAATAAGAATATAGAAAAAGAGCTTTTTTCCAGATAATGCTTTCATAATTTGCTTTGAATAGTATGGTTTAGTCAATTTATTAAAACACATAACATCAGTAAAAGTGTACAAAACGTATCTTTTTATTTGACCAATTATCTCATATTACCGTTCGCGGAAACTGGAGACTGTTTTTTAAAAACTACTACTATTTCACCTCCAGGAGAAAATTGAAATCTTATATTTCTTTCCGGCAAAGTCCTGATATTTCAGATAAAGAGTCATGCTATTTTTAACTTACAGGCGGTCCAAGACCGCCTGTAAGTCTTGCGAGTTGCTATGAATGTTACTTAAGCAAGATCATCTTTTTAGACAATTTTACATTTTCACTCTGAAGTTGATAGAAATATATGCCTGATCCCACTGGATTACCTGCATCACTGGTTGCATCCCAATTTACAACATGTTCCCCTGCCGGAGCCGTAGCGTTATAAAGTACTTTCACCTGTCGGCCAAGGATATCAAAAACTGCCACT
>CAZTXJ010000151.1:0-7433 GCA_964617285.1 uncultured Calditrichaceae bacterium
GTAGTCAGTTTGGTTAAGCAAAATTTTACAAAAACCGCGAAGCGGTGATATGTTTTTAATAACGCATACCAAAATTCATAGCTGAAACCACGGAGTGGTGACATGTTTTCGGTTCGTTAAAAGATTAAAAAATGAGGTTGTGGTTATAAGAATGGGTGTCATTATATGTTACCCCTGACGGAATTCTTTCGCCTTTGCTAATTACGGTTTGACTATAAACATATCATCTCTAAAGTGATTTGGTTAGTCAGAAAATCTCTTTTTTGTAAATATTCCATCAAGGTAGAAGTCACCTCCGGACGAAACGCCTAATAACAAACACCGCAGGTGTTCAACATAATTTTTAAACAAAATCATGTCAATAAATTGAATCGGGTAAGACATGCGCTCATTTAAATAGCACAACGGCTTAATAATATATCACCTCAAAGAATTGAATTTACCGGTCGATAATAGTGCAGAGTAATATCAAAATTGTGATAAACTGAATTATCAGGGTAAGACGATCTAGATGTCTAAAGAAATGGATTATTCACATAAAACCAAAGCTCAACTCATCGAAGAAATTGAAGTCCTTCGTGCCCGTATTTGTCAATTGGAAGATTGCGGTAAAGAGACCCTGGAAAAAGAGAGGCTGCTCAGACAAATCAAACGGCATCAGGGGGCGGTTCTGAATAATATCCCGGATATGGCCTGGCTGAAAGACAAAAATGGCAAGTATCTGCTGGTTAATAGGTCTTTTACCGAAATCTCACATAAGTCCGAAAAAGATATCATCGGAAAAACAGATACCAAAATCTGGCCAAAAGATGTCGCCCGACAGTATAACCGGAATGACAAGATGACGATGGGATCCCGCGAGAGAAGAAAATTTGAAGAACCATTGGTTGGTTCTCGGGGGAAAATTAGCTGGGTGGAATCGGTTAAGACGCCTCTCTTTAATGAACAAGGGGAGGTTGTTGGTACTGTGGGTATTGCCCGGGATGTAACAGAACGAAAGAAAATGGAAGAGCACCTGCAGAGATCGCAGGAGCAGTTACGGAATCTCTCCGCTCATTTAAACAACCTGCGGGAAAATGAGCGAACCCGGATTTCCAGAGATATTAATGAAGAATTGAATCAGATTTTATCCGTTTTGAAATTCGATCTTGCCTGGGTTGATACCAGATTGAATCAGGATCAAGCAAAGCTAAGAGAGAAAATACAATCCATGTCCGATATGATCACGTCGGTAATTGAGTGGATCCGGCGTCTGTCCCAGGAATTGAGACCGAGCCTGTTGGATCATCTGGGACTGATACCAGCAATTGAGTGGGAAATTAACGAATTTGAAAAACAGACAGGCATCGACTGTTCCTTCCGGGCTCGTCCGGCTGATTTGAAATTGGATGAACAGACCACGACTTCACTTTTCCGGATACTTCAGGAGGCTTTAAGCAATATCAGGGTTCATTCCCAGGCCTCCAAAAGTGCGATTCATTTGGAAAGAAAAAACGGGTGGATTATATTACAGATAACTGATAATGGCGTTGGTATTCCAAATGAAAAATTGACCGATAGCCGTTCCATCGGTTTGACCAGCATTCAGGAACGGGTCCGATTATTACAGGGGAAAATAAAAGTTATTGGTACATTGAATAAAGGAACCAGGGTATCTGTGAAATTGCCCTGCACTCCGGGAGGAAATTAGAATGATTAATTTGTTTGTGGCGGACGATCATACCATGTTTCGGGAAATGCTGAAGGATTCACTTTCTCATGAACCCGATGTAATTATAAAAGGGGAAGCCAACAATGGTGAAGAAGCCCTTCGGAAATTGCTTGCCGCTGATTATGATGTTATTCTTCTGGACATTGCCATGCCTGGCTTAAATGGGTTAGAAGTTCTCAGCAAGTTAAGAGCTGCAAAACCACAATCCAAAGTCCTGATGCTAAGCATGTATTCCGAGGATCAGTATGCGCTTAGGGCTTTCCGGGCAGGAGCATCGGGATACCTGACCAAAAATGAAGCCACCAAGGAGTTAATATCGGCCATACATAAGATTGCTCAAGGGGAAAAGTATGTCAATTCCCAGGTTGCCGCCAAATTACTGTTTCAAATGACTGGCGTCGAAGATAAAACCGGTCACGAAAAACTGTCCAATCGGGAATATGAAGTAATGCTGATGATTGCCTCGGGAAAATCCATTAAACAGATCGCCCAGGAATTAAAATTGAGTGTCAGTACCGTCAGCACCTTAAAAAAACGTATGCTGACGAAAATGAATATGAAAGATGCGTCCGAAATTACCCACTATGTGCTGCAGGAAGGTTTACTGGTGAACTAACGCAGCAAGTAATATATAAATAAGAAAATTACTTATACATCTAATCTCTCATATCTTCCACATCAACATTTTTTTGTAGTAATCTAATAATTACCCCAAATCTTATCTTACCTGATTTTCTAACCTCCCCGGGTCACTGACGACCAATTGCGTGTAGTACTATTAGCTACAAAAAATATAAATTAATACTACAGATTATTAAATATTATCCGACAATGTATAGTGTTATGAGAGTGGAACCCAAGGAAATTAGACAAAATGGATTTTGCAAAAGTAACATTGATCTTTCAAAATTTACTGTTCAGGATCAAATATAGGTTTAGTCTGAATCTATCATGGGTCTTGACATTTATTATTTTATTTCAGTTTTTTCTTTTTCCCGATCTAATTTTTTCCCAGAAAAAATCGGTAACTGTTTCCGGATTTGACATCTGCCAGGGTTTTTCTGTTGGTGATACCTGTGGCGTTGTAAAACTTCGGTTTAGTTCAATAAACGGAAATGCCCGGATTTCTTCCATAACTGTGTTTAGGAATGGCAGTGCCACCGATAGTGACATCCCTCAAGTACTGTTATTTGCAGATGATAATCAGGATGGTATACCCGATGGTTCTGCCATAAGCGATGCAAATTTTCACAGTGGGATTGCCACACTCTCCGGTATGAATAATCTGAGACTTTCTGAAACCACTGATTGGTTGATCTTCTTTCTCGTTTCCCCAACCGCCAATCCATCCGTATTTGCCAATTGCACAATTGAGAGTAATGGAATTAATGGCTCGGGGGGTACCCGGGTCAATTTTGGGGGGATTTCTACCGGGGACCAACCTTTGCCAGTTGAATTGTCTCACTTCACCTGCCAAATGAAACAAGACCGGATTGACCTGGTTTGGCGCACCGAGAGTGAAATTGAGAATGTGGGTTTTATTATCCTGCGCGCCAATAATTTTGAGGGTCCTTTCCGGGAAATTGCCTCTTACCAGTATCATGATGGATTAAAGGGACATTTTAATACCAACATGGCCAATGAATACTCCTATACGGATTCGGATATTTTACCGGATCAAACCTACTGGTATATCCTCATTGATGTGGATATCAATGGGGTGCAGGAAGCACATGGACCAATCAATGCTTTCCCCACCTCAGACATTGTAGCAGGCAGTATGGAATTGGCACCGGCCTTTCCCAATCCCTTTAATCCTTCCACTACCATACGGGTGAAGGTCGCAGATAATATGGCTGGCTCGTCACATGGAGAGATTTACATTTTCAATGGTCTGGGACAAAAAGTAAAAACCATCTTCCAGGGAAAACTTTCTGCCGGTGATCATGATTTTATCTGGAACGGAGTATCCGATAGTGGTTCTTTAGTAGCCGGTGGAATGTATTATGTGGTATTACAGGGTGAGCAGGTTAAAACCGTGCAAAAACTGATTTTTTTGAAATAACTCGACTCCGGGAGAACAGAAATTACTCCAAGAAAATTTCGAAAAATCTTCCGCTTCAGTCCAAAATTTTCCTTTTATCATTTAAACGACAAAATTCATGAAAAATCCGGTTAAATCCGTTTACCTTTTAGTGGCAAAAAAGTTAAAAAATAAGTAAATATTCTACAGTATTCTGTAATTACTTCGACAATATAAATAGATAAAATGTGAGAAGACCCAATATGGAGGTTGTGTTCATTAAGCAAAAAAATTGCTTTGAACTAATTCTGCTATTGAGCAAAACAAGGATGTTCATTTATTGGGAAAAAACATAAAAAATTTACTTGTCCTTATTTTCTTTCAGCTCACCTTTGTTACCGGTATTGAAGCTGCGGCAGTCTTTTGGGACGGCGGTGGCGGCAATAATCTCTGGAATACCCCGGCGAACTGGAGTGATGATAATGTTCCGGGTCTGGATGATGACGTCACCATTGGAACTTCAGCGACAGTCCTCCTTACCGGTACCAATGGCGAAGTAAAAAGTCTGATCATCAATTTTGGCAATACCCTTCAGGTGGCTTCGGGTTATAACCTTACTATTGATGAGAATATCACCATTAGTGGGGTACTATCACTTCTGGGGACGGCATCGCTCAATGTGGGTAAAGACTGGATTCGCACCGGGGTTTTTAATGCCAATTCATCTACAGTCATCTTCGATGGTGATGGTGATAGTCATGTCGAAAATGCAGAAACCTTTTATAACTGCACGGTAAATAAAAATCCAGGAAAAAAACTTAAGAATGAAGGTGCCGATCCGGTCAAAATCACAATCTTAAATGATTTATTTTTGCTTACTGGTTTATTTGAGGTAAAGGCGTTGACCGGGACAGACGTTGATGTGAATGGAGATATTATCATCGCAGCAGGAAATGGTGAAGCGCTTAAACTGGAAGATGCTAATGCCGATGGAATCACCGTAGAACTGGCCGGGGATTTTATCAATAACAATACCAATGATAAAAGTTTTAAGGATGGGAACGGCTCAGTACTTATCTTCGATGGTTCCGGTACCCAGAATATTACCACTGCTATTACCCTGGATGGGGAGGTTTTTGAGAATATTAAAGTTCGTAAACCGGTCGGTACTCTTTTGAATCTGACCAGTAACATTCAGGTGGAAGGTGACCTGAAAATAGAATCCGGGATATTCAAATTTAATGGAAATTATCTTACCTTTGGGACCGATGCGACGGATTCTTTAAGTATAAGCGGGATAATGGATATTGATAATGCCTCGGACCTGCAAAGCGCCATTTTGAGAATGGCCGCAGGCACCAGCCTGATCGTCAATAACGGTGGAACACTGCGGGTAGTGGGTATCTCTGTAGAACCTGCCATTATTTCGAACATCACCGGAACCTATAACGTGGAAATTCATTCCGGCGGAATTATCCAGGCTCAGAACTATTTTTTTGAATATATGGATATCAACGGGATCGACCTGCAGGATGGCGCCGTCATCGATCCGATCTACAATTTCAGCAATGGAACGATTGACCACATAGCACCTGGCGGTACCGGTTTAAATGTGGGAGATATCGCCGGAAATAACCAGCGGCTCCGGATCCGGAATGTGGCATTTCCCACCAATCCGGGTGGGAGTTCCTCTAATGTCAGAAAATCTTTTAGTACCGATACCCTGGAATTTGTAAAAGCATCGGGTAGTTTTGCCGGAGAGGATTTTGATAACGATCCGAATAATCTGGTGGAGTGGAGCAGCGCCCTGCTTACCAAGATCTGGACTGGCAGTCAGAACAGCAACTGGAATGTCTCCGGCAACTGGAGCCCCTCCGGTGTACCGGCGGATACCGAAAATGTCATTATTCCCGATGTTACCACTGATCCGGTTATTGGAAATGATGCTTCCTGTAATGATCTGCTGATCAGGCAAAACGGAATCCTTACTGTAAATTCCGGGCGCAATCTCACCATAAATGGAAATCTGTCTGTGGGTGATACAGTGACAGTTACTGATGGAACGCTTGCCCTGGCCGGATCTGCCAGCATAAATATCGCCGGAAATTATTATAAGACCAATAATTCCCGCCTGAACTATAATACTTCTACCGTCATCTTCGATGGACCGGAAGATCAGCAAATAACCACTGGTGGAGTAGACCCTGCCCGGGATGCTTTCTACAATCTTACCATAAATAAACCCTCCGGAACAGCGCGACTGGCCGATGGAATTTATTTGAATGGTAGCCTAAATATTGTGGCAGGAACATTCGATGCGAATAGCCAGGCCATATCAGTTGCATTAAACTGGATAAATTCAGGTGCTTTCATCGCCGGGAGCAACACCGTTACTTTTATCGCCCCAACTGCCGGGCCATTTACCATAACCTGCGGAAGTTCTGCTTTTCACCACATTTTATTTGATGCCGACAATGATGCCAATACTTATCGCCTGGGATCAAACTTACATACCACCGGCAATATTACCATCAGTCATGGTGTTCTGAATGCCAATGGCTACAATATTGATGTCGATGGATCTTTGGTTAATTCCCGGACATTTATTGCCGGTCCTATCACCAATGTGGCTGGAAACTGGACCAATACCAACACTTTTACCGCAGGAACCGGGGCAGTTGTATTTGACGGATCAACGGATCAGACAATTGCAACTGGTGGTCCTGGCACTGGTCGGTATTTTTATAATTTCACTGTGGATAAATCCGGTGGCACAGCCATTTTATCTGCAGCCCTGGATGTAAATGGTAATTTTTCCATCAGGAACGGGACCCTGAACACTGCCGGCCAGAATCTTACTGTGGCCGGAGCTTGGCGAAATTCCGGCACCTGGCTGCAGACCGGAGGAACGGTGACATTCGATGCTGCCTCGGGAGGACCCTACACCATCAATTCTACCGGAAGCGGGGCTTTCAACAATTTCAATCTGAGTGCCGGCGGATTTACTTACCAGCTGGAGACGGATATCCACATCAACCAGAACTTTAATCTGATTGGCGGTTACCTGCAGGCCCAGGGGAATGATATCTATCTGGGCGGAGCCTGGAACAATAATAATTATTATTACCCGGGCGGCGGGATGGTTGTCTTTAATGGTGCCGGTAATCAGGATGTTAATCCCGGTGGTATTGCAAGCGGGAAATCATTTGATCATATCCTGGTGAATAAGACAGGCGGGACGTTAAAAATCAACGCAGCGATTAAAACCATCGGGGATTTTGTTATAAACGCCGGTGTCTTTAATATGAATAACCAGAACATGAATGTTGGGGGTAGCTTCACCAGTGCCGGTACCATTGATAATGCAGCAACTTTAACCCTGGATGCGTTGTCCGGCGGTCCCTATAATTTTAACGGTGGAAGTTCACCTTTAAATAATGTCATTTTTTCCGCACCGGGAATCAGTTATCTGATGACCGGAAACTCCACTATTTTGGGGAATCTGACCATCTCTTCCGGAAGCCTGGATTTGAACGGACGTCGGTTAACTTTTGGAAATGCTGCTGGCGATGCTATTTCGGTAACCGGATCGTTGGAAATCGATGCCGGGGCAGAACTGTCCATGTTTAACGGCAGTTCTCTTACGGTAAATTCCGGTGGCACTATCCGGGTGACCGGTACCTCCGGAAATCTGGCTAC
>CAZTXJ010000152.1:0-7425 GCA_964617285.1 uncultured Calditrichaceae bacterium
CGGCTTCGCGGCCCGTCAAATTCACAGAAGTAAATACCCTGCCAGGTACCCAGTTGAATTTGCCCTCCATCGATAATCACAGCCAGGGAGCACCCAGCCAGAGAGGATTTTATATGCGCTGCGGAATTGCCCTCCTGATGATGGTAACCATCGCTAAAAGGGATTACTTTGTTGAGTTCCATCAGGATGTCCCGGGTTACACTGGGATCCGCATTTTCGTTAATGGTAACGCCGGCAGTGGTGTGTGGTATAAAGATCTGGCAGATACCGGATTTGACCCCGCTTTTATTTACCGCTTGCTGAACCTCCTGGGTAATATCGATAAACTGGGTTTGCGAGTTTGTTCTGACATCTAATTTTACCATTGGTCTGGCGTTCCTCCGGATTTGTGAGAAAATAACGGATTCTATCTTCTAAACGTTTATCAGGTTTTCAATTCTTTTTTCTTGGCTGCCGGGAATAGAATATTGTTCAGGATGAGCCGGTACCCCGGGGAATTTTTATGCAATTCCAGCTGGGTTGGCGGATCTCCCACGGCGTGAGTGTAGTCCTCGGGATCGTGCCCACCATAAAAGGTAAAAGTGCCCTTACCAGCATTACCGTGGATATATTTCACATCGTCCGTTCCCTCAACCTCGCCCATCACGATAACCGAAGGCTTGATCTTGCTGCGCAGGAACATGGTGGTCTGCCCCATAAAACCTTTGATAATATTCACATGATCCTGGGTAAGCATGGTGGGAACCGGGTCATATTTGGCGGAAAATTCAAACAGGGAGAAGTAATCCGCTTCAGGTGTACGCAGACGTACTGAAAAACTTGGCGGTGTGTCAATATCGGAAAACTCATAGACATTAGGGTCGGTGTAAAGTTTAAAATTCTGGAAGGCCAGGGTCTTGGTATAATCCAGTTTCTGCTGATATCCCGGATCGGGCGGGGTACCATCATAAGGAATGTCCACAATGTCTACCCCTTCGGCAGAGAGAGCAATATCCAGCGCATCAGTTGCCGAGCACATGGCAAACAGAAATCCGCCATCCATTACGTATTGCCGGATTTCCCAGGCCACCGCCTTTTTTTCCTCCGAAACGGATTTGTAACCCAGTTTTGCCGCCAGGTCCTCATTTGTCTGAACATCCAGAATATACCAGGGGGCATTGCGGAAACTTCCGTAAAATTTACCATATTGACCGGTAAAATCCTCATGATGCAGGTGGAGCCAGTCGTAATCGGATAGTTTGCCGGCCAGGACTTCCTCATCGTAGACTTTATCGTAATCGATTTCGGAGTATGTGAGGGCCAGAGTAACCGCATCATCCCAGGGCTGTTTGTTTGGCGGGGTATATACGGCAATCTTGGGTGCTTTTTCCAGCAGGACCCGCTCCATGTTTTCCTGTTCAATGGTGGCGTAAATCTGATTTACCTCGGTTGCCCCGATTTTTTCAGTCTTTACCCCGCGAATCAGACATTCCTGTTCCAGGCCGGTAAAATTCTGGATCAAAAAAGAACCGCCCCGATAATTGAGCAGCCACTCTACATTGACATTTTGTTTCAGCGCCAGGTAGGCGATTCCGTATGCCTTTAGATGATCGGTCTGGCTCAAATCCATAGGTATTAAAATATACTGGCTGTAGGTTTTTACTGATAGCAGCAGTATGCAGAAGAAAATGTATTTAAAGATTTTCATGGAAGTTCCTGCAGTTTGTTTTCTTTCAGATATTTCATCCGATCTCTGGCGCGGAAGGTAAATAAGCTGTTCGGATAGTTCTCCAGAAGCTTCTGATAGATTTTAAAGGCTTCCGCGGCGCGATCATTTTGTTTTTCCAGAATCCCGGCCATCAGGAAGAGATATTCATCGGCATATTGCACCATGCTGGAATCCTGAATGGCATTCTGACTATATTCCAGAGCTTCAACATCCTTGCCCAGTTCATCCGCGCTGGTAATGAGCAGTCGGTATGCTTCGGATTTTAAAGCGCCCGGAACGGAATTTAACTGTACTATTTCGGCCAACTTTTTTACGGCATCGCCTTTTTTCTGCTGTACCAGCAAAAGATCGGCATCGGCCAGAAATTCCAGGGCAGTCGACGATTTTTGGGCCTGGTTTAATTTTAACTGGAGTGCAAGAGCATCGTTGGTAATATCCGAGGCCATTCCCTCTTTCTGTAAAATTGTATTCACCATTTCACCGGCTTTTTTCCAGTTTTTCTGATAATAAAAAATCTGGGCAGTCCGCAGTTTCGCGAAAGCCTCGTATGGTTTCATGGTCACTTTGTTAAATGTGTTCAGGGCTTCATCCAGCTGACCTTTGATGATGTAGCTTTCCCCCATTTTCAGTAAGGTGATATTTCGTTGTCGGGCCGGGGTTCTGGGATTTTTAATCAAATCGGCGAAGATGGAAATTGCCCGATCCACATCAAAATAATAGTCCAGATAGTAAGCACCCTTCAGATAAACCATATCAGCGATATCGGGATTATCACTATAGCGGGTTTGGACCGAATCGATCAGGTTGATGGCCTGCTCGGCAAACTTTGAATTGTTCTCCACCCTGGCCAGGCTAAACAGCGTGGTAACGGATCCCTGATAAGCCTGAAGGATTGTTTTGTTATCGGGATAGTGCCGAATCACTTCGGTATAGGCTTTCAGGGCAATGTGGAAGCTGGAATCCCGCTCAGCCGAACGGGCAAATTGCAGCAGAAAAATCCCTTGCTTTTGCTCTTTATCCAGATTTTCATAAATTTTATAAGCATCCTCGTATTTTCCGTACCGCTGATAGAGTTGAGCGGTGAGCAACAAAATGTCATCTTTATTTTTCGATTCTTTCGCCAGGGATTCAATGGTTTTTAAGAAGCTGCCCTGCTGTTCCGGTTCCAGTTGAAAGGAAAGGATGCGATTAAAAATAAACTGCTGCTGGTTCGGATTTGCATCCAGGTATTTCAGGTAGTACTTTGCCGCTTCCACATACATCAGCCGGCTCTGATAAAGACCCGCAATATTCTGATACAAAAATTCGGACCGGGGTATGTTGTTTGTCCCTTGCAGATAAATATTTACCGCATCATCCAGCAGCCGGTTTTGCACCATGGCATCGGCGATCTGGGTATATAGATTAAGCTGGGTGGGATCTTGCCGGATAATCTGTTGCCATAAATCAAGCGCCTTCTGATGCTCGCCCTTACGATAAAGAATGTTACCGTAATCTATGTCGAATGCCAGATCTCCCGGAAAATGCTTTTTCATGGAACGGTTCAGGGAGTCAGCGGCCTCGATCCGGGATACAGTTAAATAGGCGCGCAGGAGCGTCTGGTAATACCCGCGGTTAGAAGGATTATCCCGGCACAAACCCTCCAGAATTGGGATGGCTAATTCATAGCGGCTGGTGTTCATATAAGACTGAGCTACCCGGTAAAGCTTTTGATCCCGGGCGTCATTCTGCTGATTTCGGATTGCATCCGCATTTTCCTTGAGCTTCCGGATGGCTTCCTGCTGGGAAAAAGCCGGAATTGTGAAGAACAGAATCAGCAGCCAGGAAAAAAATAAATAGAGTCTATGCATATTCTGTTTTGTTTGGTTAAAAGTAACTCGATACTTCATCCGCGAACAGCCAGCCTTTTGCTGATAATCTCATCCGCCGGTCATCCTGAATGATCATTTCATTGTCGGCCAGTTTTTGCAGCGCTTCATCATATTTCTGCAGAAAATCGTGATTAAACCTTTCCTGAAAATCGGCAAAGCGAAGCCCATCCCGCAACCGTAAATGTAAAAAAATATATTCAAATTCCATTGACTCCGGGCTTAAGGATTCTTCTCTTTCAACCGGAATCGAACCAGCCGATACCTTTTTTACATATGCTGCAATTGATTTCTTGTTCCACCATCGTTTTGGAGAAACAAATGAATGGGCCGATGGCCCCAGTCCCAGATAGGGAAGATGATCCCAGTATTTTAAATTATGCCGGCATTGCCACTTCTCGTCTCTGCTGAAGTTGGAAATTTCATAGGCAGTAAAACCATGCTCATTTAAATAATCCAGAGTTATTTGATAAAATTCTGCTTCCTGCTCATTTTCCAGTGGTACAAGCTTACCCCGATTCATCTTTCGGTAAAAAGGTGTGCCTGGCTCAAAAATAAGAGTGTAGCAGGAAATGTGCTCTGGCTGGAGTGAAACCGTTTCCTGTAAGGTATAAAGAAATTTCTTTGGCGTGAGGCCGGGAAATGCGGTCATCAGGTCCAGATTGATGTTGGCAAAACCGGCATCCCGGGCAGCCTCGAAATTTTGGTAAATATCCTCCACGGAGTGAATCCGTTCCAGGAATTTCAGGTCTTCCGGATTAAAGGATTGTGCGCCCATGCTCAACCGGTTAAAACCGATCTCACGAAAATTCTGCAACTTCTCCTTATCCAGTGTTCCCGGATTTGCTTCGATGGTGAACTCACCGGTTTGGACAATATGAAAAGATTTATCTAAAGCATCCCAGATTTGGGAGAGTTGATGAACACTGAGCAAACTCGGGGTTCCCCCACCCATAAAAATGGTATCGAAATTCAGGTGCCGGTAGAGAGGCGAAATCATTTCAATTTCGCGTAACAGACTTTTTACGAATTGGTCCCGAAATTCCAGCGTGGTTACTGAATAAAAATCGCAGTAACCACACTTCTTTTCGCAAAATGGGATATGCAGGTAAAGACCGGCATTCTGCATCCCGCTTACCGAATGACCATCGCCAGACGACTCCAGCGAATTTTGTGGAACAAGCGATAAGTGGGAATGTGTGAATTCCATGAAAGGTAAATAATTAAAGGTTTTCCGACGATATTTTCCGGCGGGACAAATCCCCAGTCCCGGCTGTCCGAGCTGTTATCCCGGTTATCACCCATCATAAAGTAGTGGTTGGGCGGAACTGTGAGCGGACCAAAATTATCCCGGCTGCCCAGATTATCCCGGAAGGTAGGATACCCCCGGTCATACCGACCAAGGATATACGGATCCAGATGTTTCATTTTGGGTGGTTTGGGAAAGGGTTTTCCATCCACGAAAACATCCTTATCAATTATCTCCAGGGTTTGTCCGCCGGTGGCGATACAGCGTTTGATATATTCCAGATGTGGATCTTCCGGGTATCGTCCCAGCTTGGGATCCCAGGGATAGCGGAAAACCACAATGTCGTCCTGCTTGGGAGCGGCTATCCGGGGAAACCGGAACCAGGGAATATTAAAACCAATTTCGGTAAACGGAATACCAATCCAGTTCGGGGTTTGAGCCCCATAATAAAATTTATTGACCAGCAGGAAGTCACCGACTAACAGCGTATCCTCCATAGAACTGGTGGGGATTTTATATGCTGCGATTACAAACTGCCTTAAAACAAGGGCAGCCAAAATAGCTATTAAAATTGCCTGTATGGATTCCCAACTTTTATTTTTTACTTTCAACCGTAAACCTCCTGTCTCATGCGTATCAGTTTCATTACATTAATCGGTTTAAGAGCGTTAAAGTTTCATCATTTATCAAATTTCAATCCTAATAGATCATAATTATTATTAAGAATCAATCCGCAGACAGCACCGCCAGAAAAGCCTCCTGGGGGATCTCCACCCGGCCGACCTGTTTCATCCGTTTCTTGCCTTCCTTCTGTTTTTCCAGCAGTTTCCGTTTCCGGGTCACATCCCCGCCATAGCATTTGGCTAACACATTTTTACGCAGTGCTTTTACCGATTCCCGGGCAATCACCTTATGGCCAATACTCGCCTGGATAATCACCTCAAACATCTGGCGGGGGATCAGCCTGCGCAGCTTTCCGCACAGGTTTTTACCCTGATCGAAAGCCCGTTCTTTATGGACAATGGTCGAGAGTGCATCCAGCGGTTCGCCGTTTATCAGAATATCCAGTTTTACCAGATTGGATTCCCGGTAACCGGCAAATTCGTAATCCAGAGAGGCGTATCCCCGGGAGACCGATTTCAGTTTATCAAAAAAGTCGAAGATGACTTCGGACAACGGGAATTCATAAACAATGTCTGCCCGGGAGGGATCAATATAGGATGTATTCTTCAGAATTCCCCGCCGTTCGTTGGAAATTTTCATCACGTTACCGATATAGTCAGGCGGGGTAATAATCTGCGCCCGGATATAGGGTTCTTCAATCCGCTCGATCCGAACCGCGTCCGGTAGCTTGGTGGGATTATCAATGGTCAGGGTTTTGCCATCGGTGGTGATTACCTGATACACCACATTAGGGGTGGTAACAATAATGCTCTGATCAAATTCGCGCTCCAGCCGTTCCTGGACAATTTCCATGTGCAGCAGTCCCAGGAATCCAACCCGGAAGCCAAAACCGAGCGCGGTGGAGGTTTCCGGTTCATATTGCAGTGCCGAATCGTTCAGGGCAAGTTTCTCAAGGGAAGTGCGCAAATCTTCAAATTCCTGATTGATTACCGGATAGATACCGCTGTAAACCATCGGCTTTACCCGGCGGTATCCGGGAAGCGGTTTTTCCACGCCATGCCGTTGATGGGTAACAGTATCACCCACCCGGATGTCCCGGACGTCCTTAGCCCCGCAGATCAGGTAACCCACTTCACCGGTGGAAAGCCGATTCCGTTTTACCCGCTTCAATCGCAGTACTCCCACCTCCTCTACTTCAAAAAATTCTTTGGTGGCGAAAAATTTTATTTTGTCTCCGGGAGTCAGGGAGCCGTCAAATACTCTGATCAGGGCAACCACACCGCGATAATTGTCAAAACTGGAGTCGAAAATAAGTGCCTGGAGAGGACTCTCATTACTTCCTTTGGGGGGAGGAATCCGATGAATAATTGCTTCCACAATTTCCTCTACCCCAATGCCGGTTTTGGCGCTGGCCAGGATAATATCGGACTCGTCGCATCCAATCAGCTCCATGATCTGGTGTTTTACCGATTCCACCTGGGCGCTGGGAAGATCAATCTTATTTATTACCGGAATGATGATCAGATCATTTTCCACGGCATGGTACAGGTTGCTGATAGTCTGGGCTTCCACCCCCTGGGCGGCATCCACCAGCAATAGTGCGCCTTCTGCGGCGGCCAGGCTGCGGGAAACTTCATAGGTGAAGTCCACATGACCGGGCGTATCGATAAGGTTAAAAATATACTCATTGCCGTCCTTATGTTTAAAATCCATCCGGATAAAGTGGGCCTTGATGGTAATTCCCCGTTCCCGTTCCAGGTCCATGGCATCCAGCACCTGCTCTTTCTGTTCTCTTTTGGTAAGGGTGTGGGTATATTCCAGCAACCGGTCAGCCAGAGTGGACTTGCCGTGATCGATATGGGCAATGATACAGAAATTCCGGATGTTCTTAATGCTCATTCAAACGCTTTCTCAAAATTAGCCTGCCAATTTAGTGTATTTCGCTTGGAATGTCAATTTGTATGGCAAATGGAGGG
>CAZTXJ010000153.1:0-7313 GCA_964617285.1 uncultured Calditrichaceae bacterium
CATCGTTCGAATCAGTACCTATGATCCAACCATAACTTCATACTGCTTGACCATCGGCTCCAGCAGGAAGTCCTTATCTTTGGGAAAGTACCTGGCCTTTTCGATGTCCTCACCGGCAAATTGGCCAATCGCTTCACGGGAATCTCAGAGAGAGATCATTATGAAGTGCACCTCGGTCTCCTCTGTCCGGCGTAAGACATAGACACCCTGATTACCCGTTATCCCCTTCAATCCCGGCACACCCGTCTGGTTAATGTTTTCCAGAAACTCATCTGCTTTATCGGGTGTGGTAACACCATGCCACATTCTTGCGATCATGGAATTCTTCAACTTGCTTGTTCTTCCCAAAGGTTCTCTTGCCTGTAAATATTGGATCAACTGAATGACTTGGCAATCCTGCTTATTGTTCTTCCCGGGTGTACTTTGTTTCCACCGCTTTGGCTTCGTTTCCATCCGGCAAAATGTTGTAGGCGGTGATGGTCAGATGATCCTTGTCAGTCAATTCATATACGGTTTTCCAGCCCCAGTCCGGCTGATCCGCTCCCACCGCATATTTCCCGCGCACCCAAAAACCTCCAGTAGTCGGGTCACCCTCCGAAAACATGATCCCATAATTCATGTGAAAATCATCAATCCAGGCGATCTCAAATTTTTTCATGACAGAATTGTATGCGATGGTCTCCTCTCCGGTACGGGGCTTCCCCTGCATCTTTCCCTGATAGGAATGGCGCAGGAAGTGTTCGCCCAGAATGGTCTGAAATTCCCCCTTCACTTTGGATTCATCGGCAAGCTCGCCCGGACGAAACCAGGTCCGGCAGGTGCCTTCCCATTTACCAACCAGAGATTTCAGAAACTCCTGACTGGTTTTGGCTTGATCGTCAGCGGTATCCCCTGTGAAAGCTGCTGTCACGAGTGGGAAAAACAGGCTTACTAAAACGATTAGAAATATATTTGAGTACATTGATTTTCCTCCAATTTGCTGGGAAGTTCTTATTCAAAAATAATTACCTAAGAAGCGGATTCAATGTTGGTCTTGCCCGTTAATGTTAAGCTTCAGTGCTGCCAAGATGAACAAACCTCAATCGTAAATACTTATCCAGTTAATCGGCCTCATATAGCCGAATAAGTTTAACGGAAAGATTAAACCTCAAGTTAGTCCTAATAATTTCTTATTCTAAAATGATATTTTATTACACGAGGGTAAAAATTACTTAAGCAGATATTTTTTGAACCTTTGTCGGAAGTTTATTTAGTATGAGTTCTGATAAATCCATCTTTGAACTGGCATTATCTATATCGATGCCAACCAATTTTCCATCTTTATCATAATCCAATACTATACCCTCAGAAATTTCTTTGCTCTCGGTACTGGTTCTTGACGACAAATCAATGTACATAGAATCTGTTTCAGGGTAATAATTTATTTTCATTCTTTAAATCTCCTATCAAAAAAGGCATTGTGTATCGTTTCTTTATCTTCCAATGTTATTACTCTCAAAGCTTTATTATCCATCTCCTGAATGTAACCCCAAAATCGATAACGATTTTTCTCTTGCCTCTCTACATTTATCGAATTTCCCAGAACTTGAATACACCATTCTTTCTTTATATAGGGTCGTTTTCTTAAAACTTCCTTTTCAAAATATTCTGTAAATTTATACCTTTTCATTTAAGAGAATATTCATTTAAAATCATATATTAAAATATATATAACAAATCTTTCTTTTTTCAATTGATATTTTGATCATTTTAAAAATTGTGGTTAATCAAATGGCAAAAAAGTAATTCTTATTTCTCTAATTAATTGATTTTACCTGATAATCATCATCTTATGTGACCGAATGATATTCCCGGTTTCAAGCTTCAGGAAATATAAGCCACTGCTCACTTCCCGGCCATCCGAACTCCGCCCATTCCAGGAAACCGAATGCCGCCCGGCAGATAAATTTTTATCAAGCAGGGTAATAACTTCCTCTCCCAGAATATTAAACACTTTTATCGAAATATGTCCGGATTCTCCGAGCTCAAAAGGAATAACAGTGGTCGAGTTAAAAGGATTGGGATAGTTTTGCTGTAATACCAATTCAGCGGGAATAAGCTGCATCTTTTCATCGGCAATAGCGTTAAGCAGATCGTTTCGGATAATATACATGCCATCATACCCATCGACCACATAGGCGCAACTACCGCTGACCGCCACTCCCTGAGCATTGTCACCGGTAACATAGAAGCCCGCTTCCTGCGGACTGGCCGGGTTGGAGACGTCAATGATGCGTAAACCATCATACCTATTGGCCACATAGGCGTAACTGCCGCTGACCGCCATGCCCTGAGCATAGTCGCCGGTATCATAGAAGCCCGCCTCCTGCAGACTGGCCGGGTTGGAAACATCAATGATGCGCAGACCATTCCAATCATCGGCCACATAGGCGTAACCGCCGCTGACCGCCACACCCATAGCATAGCCGCCGGTATAATAGAAGCCCGCTTCCTGCGGACTGGCCGGGTTGGAGACGTCAATGATGCGCAGACCAGCATGCCCATCGGCCACATAGGCGTAACTGCCGCTGACCGCCACACCCAGAGAAAAGTCGATGGTATCATAGAAACCCGTTTCCTGCGGACTGGCCGGGTTGGAGACGTCAATGATGCGTAAACCATCATACCCATTGGCCACATAGGCGTAACTGCCGCTGACCGCCACGCCCCGAGCATAGTCGCCGGTATAATAGAAACCCACTTCCTGCGGACTGGCCGGGTTGGAGATGTCAATAATGCGTAGACCATCCGATTCATCGGCTACATAGGCGTAACTGCCGCTGACCGCCACACCATAAGCACGGCCGTCGGTATCATAGAAGCCTGCTTCCTGCGGACTGGCCGGGTTGGAGACGTCAATGATGCGCAGACCATCATACCCATTGGCCACATAGGCGTAACCGCCGCTGACCGCCACACCCCGAGCATAGTCGCCGGTATCATAAAAGGACGTTTCCTGCGGACTGGCTGGGTTGGAGACGTCAATGATGCGCAGACCATCCCTATCATCGGCCACATAGGCGTTACTGCCGCTGACCGCCACACCATAAGCATAGCCGCCGGTATCATAGAAACCCACTTCCTGCGGACTGGTCGGGTTGGAGATGTCAATGATGCGCAGACCATCCGATTCATCGGCCACATAAGCATAACTGCCGCTGACCGCCACACCATAAGCATAGCCGCCGGTATCATAGAAACCCACCTCCTGAGGACTAGCCGGGTTGGAGACGTCAATGACGCGCAGACCATCCCAATCATCGGCCACATAGACGTAACTGCCGCTGACCGCCACACCCCGAGCATCGTCTATGGTATCATAGAAGCCCGTTTCCTGAGGATTGGCCGGGTTGGAAACGTCAATGACGCGAAGACCATCATACCCATTGGCCACATAAGCATAACTGCCGCTGACCGCCACACCCATAGCAAGGTCGCCGGTATCATAGAAACCCGTTTCCTGAGGACTAGCCGGGTTGGAGACGTCAATGATGCGAAGACCAGCAAGCCCGTCGGCCACATAGGCGTAACTGCCGCTGACCGCCACACCACGAGCATAGCCACCGGTATCATAGAAGCCCACTTCCTGCGGACTGGCCGGGTTGGAGACATCAATGATGCGAAGACCAGTATAACCATTGGCCACATAGACGTAACTGCCGCTGACCGCCACACCCCAAACCACGGACGGGGTTAATGCTTTTCCCAATTCAACCGGATTTGACGGGTTAGAAAAATTCACCACCTCCAGGAAGCCGCCATTACCAAAATAGGAAATATTCCCCGACACATCCACTGCATAACAGGGTCCATTAGCCCAATGTCCGATCAGGGTAGTGTTGCTATCGCTGCCGCTCTGAATTGTCTGCGCTGCCTCTAAAAGGTTGGTGTTTTGAAAATCCCCTGATAACCGCTGTTGTGCAGGCATATCCACCAGGATAGAATGTTGCCCCTGGACAAACGTAAAAGAAAAACAAACAACCACTAAGCCGGCAAAAAATCTATTAAAGTTCCATATCATAAGAACTTCCTCTTTTTAGTTCATTAAATATGGCTGGCATAACTAAGTATTAAGTAATTAGATCGACTTAAAAAATATGTCCAATTTTATTAATTTTTCCTAATATACTTCGTTTCGACTGCCTTGGATTCGGTTCCGTCCGGCAAAATGTTGTAGGCAGTGATGGTCAGATGATCCTTGTCAGTCAATTCATATACGGTTTTCCAGCCCCAGTCCGGCTGATCCGCTCCCACCGCATATTTCCCGCTAACCCAAAAACCTCCAGTAGTCGGGTCACCCTCCGAAAACAAGATCCCGTAATTCATGTGGAAATCATCAATCCAGGAGATCTCAAACTTTTTGGTGACAGAATTGAATACAATGGTCTCTTCGCCAGTACGGGGCTTCCCCTGCATCATTCCCTGGTAGGAATAGCTCAGGAAGTGTCCACCCAGAATAAGCTGGAATTCCCCCTTCACATTGGATTCATCGGCAAGCTCACCCGGACGAAACCAGGTCCGGCAGGTGCCTTCCCAGTTTCCGACCAGGGATTTCAGGTACTCCTGCCCGGTTTTGGCTTGATCGTCGCTGGTTTCCTGAGAGAGGGCCGATATCGCAAAAACAAAGAACATACTTAATATCACACTTAAAAATATATTTGAGTACATTAGTTGTTCTCCTTTTTTGGTGAAATCCATTTAAAGAAAACTTCAATTATTTTTTCTCTTCGTGGTTGATATTAATTGATAATCATTATCTTATGTGACCGAATGATATTCCCGGTTTCAAGCTTCAGGAAATATAAGCCACTGCTCACTTCCCGGCCATCCGAACTCCGCCCATTCCAGGAAACCGAATGCCGCCCGGCAGATAAATTTTTATCAAGCAGGGTAATAACTTCCTCTCCCAGAATATTAAACACTTTTATCGAAATATGTCCGGATTGTCCGAGCTCAAATGGAATAACAGTGGTGGAGTTAAAAGGATTGGGATAGTTCTGGAACAGCTGAAAATTAACCGGTTTTTGGCTTACACCCGGTTCCTCAATTGAGGTGATAATCTCCCGGCGGTAGACACTCTCCATTTCATAAAAACCAACATAAAGTGAACTGCTATCCAGGGCTAATCCTGCAACACTGAGAGATGGAAGGTTTTCGTTGATTGCCGTCCAGTTTATACCTCTATCATCACTATAAAAAACTCCGCCCCCGTTTGTCCCCACGTAGATCTGCTGTGAATTATCGGGACTAATCACTATTGACCTGATCCTAAAATTAGTCAAACCCGTATTTATTGATGTCCAGTTGTAACCACCATTCGTACTCTTATATATTCCCTCATTATCAATACTAACATAAACTACCTCTCCGTTTGTTGGATCTACAGCAATTGTTTTATATCCGGGGCTATTTACAAATCCAAGAGTGTCCCAGGAAGTACCACTGTCATAACTTTTAAAAACTCCTTCTCCAACTGCTATATATATAATTTCACTGTGTTCCGGGTCTATGGCAATTGGACCATAATCCGCAGCTAAAGACATGGTATCCCAGGTTGCTCCTTTGTCACTACTTCTCCATTTCCAGGCATATACAATATCCGGATTGCTCTTAGCTATTGATATTGGTAGAAAGTTGGCCGTTGTTAATCCGGTCCATGTCCAGTTCTCTCCGCCATCCACACTTCTATAAAGATTCCGTTCCAAAGATTCATTTTCGTTTGTAGCCAATAAAATTGATGGATCATCCGGATTTGCCTCAACAGCCATCGTTGTATACAATCTCTTGTATACCCATTCAGATCCGTTGTAACAATATATTCCATTTATTGTCGCTGCATAAAGCAATCCATCGACAATACTGAAGTCCCAGGTAGTTACTTTCCTCAAAGCATTGATGTGCTCCTCCCATTGATAACTACTATCTTTACTAATGTAAATTCCTACCCCTGTTCCAATGAAAACTTCATTATTATTTAAGGGATTTACCGCAATATCAAAGACATCTTCAGAACGCCAACTCAATCCCTGGCCAATATACTGCCAGCTCGATCCCCCGTTTTCACTCTTATAAATACCCATTCCAAAACCTCCCACATAAATTGTTTGATGATCGATCGGATCGATAGTAATGTCTGTACCAGGCTGTCCGGTATAATTCCAGGTCTGACCATCATCAACAGATTTCATGATTCCACCTGCATCCGACAAATAAACGGTAGAAGTGTCGTACCAATCAATCTCTACATCCTCACTGAAACCAAAGCCAAGGTAAACCCAGTTATCACCTTCATTCTTTGTTTTATAAAGGCCATGTCGAGATACAGTAGTATATATGGTTGAAGGATTTTGCGGATTTATTGCAATGGACTTTATCCAGCCAACCGGAAATCCTGTTGGTATCCCATTATTTTTCGGCTCCCAGGTATCCCCATAATCAGTACTCTTCCAGATACCCGCATCAAGCAGATCCCCAGCGTATATATTATTGGTGTTAACCGGATCGACTGCCAATACCCAAGGTTCCCAAATATTGAGACTGGGCATAAATTCCCAGGTTGCACCACCGTCTACACTCCGAAATCTGCTGGCATAAACTCTTTGGATATTTTGCGGATCAACTGCCACTGCCCGCCCCTCTAAGGAAAGACTAAACCACGTCTGTCCACGATCAGTGCTCTTAAAAAATTCCCCGCCACCGGCATATATTATATCCGGATTCTGCGGATGAATGTCCAGAACGGCAACCTGGGAAAAATACGGGCCTTTCATGAATTCCCATTGCTGAGAAAAAGAAAAGCTTGTTAAGCAGAGTGTAAGCATCAGAACCTTAATTTGTTGCTTTATCTGGTTAATAAGAAAATATTTTCCATAAAAACAAAATTGGTTGATTTTTCTTCTAAAGATACAAACAAACTTCTTAATAACCATAACCACAACTAAAACCTTTCAGTTTAATCATTGCATATTTCAAGTAAAAAATTACCAAAATGTCCAATTAGTTAAACAAGACGTCTAACACTTCTCACCTGACAACAAGCATCTTGTATAATTGAACCGCATCCCCTGCCTTGAGTCTATAGAAATATACACCACTACTCACTTCCCGGCCGTCCGAACTCCGCCCATTCCAGGAAACCGAATGCCGGCCGGCAAATAAATTTTTATCAAGCAGGGTAATGACTTCTTCTCCGAGAATGTTGAATATTTTTAAAGATATGTGTCCGGATTGTCCGAGTTCAAAGGGAATGGCAGTGGTCGAGTTAAAAGGATTGG
>CAZTXJ010000154.1:0-7287 GCA_964617285.1 uncultured Calditrichaceae bacterium
AGAAAGGGAACGATTTTTCCGATCAACAACTGGTGTTTTCGCAGAGGCGTCACCATTAACTGCTCCAGCGTTCCGATTTCCCGTTCCTTCACCAGGCTCATGGCGGAGAGCATCATGGGGATAATGGTCAGGAGCACCACCACGATTCCCGGGATCATAAACTGCTGGCTGTCCAGATTCAGATTATACCACATCCTCTCCACCATGCTGACCAGATGAATTTTTCTGCCCGGAGAATTAGCGAGATTCTGGGTAGCCAGTTCAATTTCATAATTTCGTAAAATTTGAGAGGCGTATCCCAGTGCTACTCCGGCGGTGTTTCCGTCCACGCCATCCACTGCCACCTGCACCTGCGGATTGAGATGACGCTGGATATCCCGGCTGAAGTTCACCGGGATGATAAGGGCAATCTGGGAATCCCAGGCCCGCATTTGCCGGCCAACATCATCGATATCCGACGTATAGGATACCAGATCAAAAATTTCGGTCTGGCTGAAGGATTGGATAATGCTCCGGCTGATCTGACTGTTGTCATAATCGACAATGGTGAGTTTGATATGTTTAACGTCGGTTGTGATGGTATAGGAGAGAACAAAGAGCTGGATGATAGGAACGATAAATATAATGGCAATCATCGCCCGATCCCGGAAGATCTGCTTGAATTCTTTTCGAACCATTTGCAGTATACGGTGCATCTTATTTCTCCAGATTTGAGCTGAATTTGCGAATAGAGACTATCAAAAGAATAGCGGAGATTACCCCGAGGAAAAGGGTAGGCTGACTCAGATCTAAAAAGGTACTCCCCTTAAGAATTATTCCCCGGACAATATGCAAATAATAACGAGCCGGTATGATGTAGGAAAGATATTGGAGCAGTTTGGGCATGGAGGCGATGGGGAAAATAAATCCCGATAACATGATGGTTGGGAGCAGGGTTATGATCATGGCCACCATCATGGCCACCTGCTGGGTTTTGGCCACCGTGGAAATCATCAACCCGATGCTCAGGGCAGTGATGATGTAAAGGGTAGATAAAATAAAGAGCAGCAGGGCATTCCCCCGAAAGGGCACCTTGAACAGAAAAATTCCGGTGAGCAGGATTACCAAAGCAATCAGGATAGCCAGGAATATGTAGGGCAATACCTTTCCCAGAATTATCTGGTGGGATTTGACCGGGGACACCAGAATCTGCTCCATGGTCCCGGTTTCTTTTTCCCGGGTAATGGTAATGCTGGTGAGCAGGGCCGAGATCATGATCAGCAACAGGGCAATGATGCCGGGTACGAAAAAATAGGTGCTTTTGGTATCCGGGTTGTACAGGATGGAACTGGTGATATCGAAGGGCAAGGGGAGCTGCCGGTTGTAAGTCTGATTGAAATCGACGATAACCTGATTACAATAGTTCCGGATGGCAGTCGCGGCATTAGCATCCGAGGCGTCGATGGTAAAGCTGAGGGGAATTTCCCTATTGCGCTGTAATTGTTTATCAAAATCTTCCGGAATAATCATCACCAGGTTCGCGCTGCGGGATTTAAAAAGTTCATCCATCTCGGATAACGGGCCCTCATAAAAAAAAGGAACAAAGAACGGGCTCCCCTTGAATTGTTCGATCAGGTGGCGGGATTCATTGGTATTGGCGTAATCCACAATCCCGATCTTCACTTCCTGGATTTCCATCTTCAGGGCATAACCAAACATGACCAATTGCAGGATGGGCATGATAAAGAGAATGGTCAGCGTCCTGGGGTCGTGCAGGATATGCAGAAATTCTTTTTTAGCGATTGCGGTAATGATGCTCTTATTTTCTTTTCGGAATCCCATAGCTTCAGCTCAATTCCTGCCGTTTAGTTTCTCATCTTCAATTATTTTGACAAATACATGCTGGATATCCGGTTGTTGATACTTCTTTTTCAGATTTTCCGGAGAATCCAGGGCAATTACTTTTCCGGTGCTCATAATCGAGATCCGGTTACAATATTCCGCCTCATCCATAAAATGGGTGGTGACAAAAATGGTTGTTCCGTTAGCGGCGGTTTGGTGGATCACTTCCCAGAATGCCCGACGGGCGGCCGGATCCACCCCGGAGGTGGGTTCGTCCAGGAACAATATCGGCGGATCGTGCAACATGGCGGATCCCAGGGCCAGACCCTGCTTGAAACCGGGAGGCAATTCCCGGGTCATGGAATTGGCCCAGCGGGTTAGTCCCAGGTTTTCGAATATCTGCTTTTTCTTGACCTGGATGGTTTCCTCACTCAATCCGTAAATGCCACCATAGAACTCCAGATTCTCCTCGATGGTCAGATCGTCGTACAGGGAAAACTTCTGACTCATATAACCGATGTTCTGTTTGATTTTTTCGCTTTCCTGATTTATATCCAGACCAGCCACCGTCCCCTCACCGGAAGACGATTTTAACAGACCACATAGCATCCGGATCATGGTGGTCTTTCCTGCCCCGTTTGCACCCAGAAATCCGAATATCTCACCTTTATACACTTCAATGTTTACCTGGTCTACCGCTACAAAGTCACCGAATTTCCGGGTGAGGTCTACCGTCTTCACTGCAATTTCCCGATTGGTACTCATGCGATACCCCCTGCAGTCAGTTCCATAAAAACATCTTCCATACTGGGTAGTTGCTCCCGCCACTCGGTTAAATTTCCGGAGCTGTCCTGCTGCCAGGACTTCCATTTTTCTTCAGTTGGTTTTTCCCGGAAACTGACATGGATGGCATCACCGAATAATTGGGTTTTATGAACCTCCTTCTGCCCGGAGAAATAATCCCGTAATTGCCGCAGGTCTTTTCCACCGATCCGGTAGAGTGGATGAGGGAATTGCTTCTTGATTTCTGCCGGCGTTCCCCGGGTAATTACCTTTCCCTGGTGCATCAGGGCGATCTGGTCGCACCGTTCGGCTTCATCCATGTAGGCGGTGGAAACCAGAATGGTCGTTCCCTGTTTTTTGATACCATCGAGAATCTGCCAGAATTCCTGCCTGGATACCGGATCGACCCCAAATGTAGGTTCGTCCAGGATCAGGATCTCCGGAGTGTGGATCAGGGCACAGGAGAGGGCCAGCTTCTGCTTCATGCCCCCGGAAAGGGCGCCGGCTTTGCGATGTTTGAATGGCTCCAATTTGGAAAAATGATAGAGTTCTTCCCGTCGTTTCAGCATCTCTTCCTTGGGGACCTGAAACAGATCGGCAAAGAAATTCAGGTTTTGTTCTACAGTTAAATCCTGGTACAAAGAAAAGCGTTGCGGCATGTAACCCAGGATGCGGCGGATGTCACCGATCCGGGTCAGAGTGCTCATGTCATTGACCAGGATTTGTCCGGAGGTGGGTCGCAGCAAAGTACAGATGGATCTCATCAGCGTGGTTTTTCCGGCGCCGTCCGGTCCGATCAGTCCGAAAAGCTCTCCCTTACCAACCTCCAGTGATATCCCTTTTACCGCTTCGACCGATTGATATGTTTTTACGAATTCTTTGATTTCAATGGCTGACATGTTATTAATTATTTGGGTTTTCGGATGCGTTTGTATCATAGACAACCTGAACTTCAACCGGCATACCGTGTTTCAGAATATGTTCTTTGTTTTGGATGGTCACTTTAACTGCATAGACCAGTGCGGTCCGGGTTTCTTCGGTGAGGATCGTTTTGGGCGTGAATTCCGCTTTCGGACTGATCCAGCTGATCTTTCCGGTCAGGGTTTTATCCGTTCCGTCGGGCATGATCTGCACATCCTGTCCCACCAGGATATCGGGAAGTCTGGTTTCGGAGAGGAAAATCTTTACCCAGACTTCATCGATGTCGATTACCTCGATCACCGGATTGAGAGGGGGTACGGCTTCACCCTTTTCATAATATTTGGTGGAGACAATCCCGGAGATGGGAGAGATGATGTTGGCGTCGGTGATCTTTTTGGTAATCGATTTAAACTGGGCTTCCAACTGCTCTTTTTTCGCGGAAATTGTGGCGAATTGCTGTTTGGCGCTCTGGTAAGCGGATTCGATATTGTTGTACTGGTTCTGCAGGTCGTCAACCGATTGCTGGGGCACGGATTGCTTTTTCAGCAATTCCTGAAAACGCCGGTACTTTTCTGTGATGTAGTTCAAATCGGACTGCGCCCGGCTCAGGTTTGTTTTGGCCAGTTGTTCCTGCGCCCGTATTTCCTGCAGCCCGCCTTTAACCTGTTGCAGCTGGTAGGAAAATTCGGTAGTGTCGATCTGGGCAATTCTATCACCAGTGACGATTTCCCTGCCGGTATCGGTAAACAGTTCCAGGATTTGACCGCCGGTAAGCGCCGGAACCTGCACCGCCGTTCCTTCTACCACGCCGGTAAAAATTTGTTGATTGTTATTGCCGGAGCAGGATAGCAGGACAATCCCCCCCGCCAGAAATAAGTAGATTAAAATCTTTTTCATTTTTGCCTCCAGAATACCGCTGTGGTTTAGAGTATTTTTCATTGTATTCAATTTTTAATCGGATTGATAGATGGTTCCGGTTAGATAACGCATATTGGCTTTATCTTTTAACCAGTTGATGTAGCTCTGCTGTAACTGCAGTTCAGCGACAGTTAACGAGTTTTCGGCATCGCTCAGGTCAATGGTGGTTGCCAGTCCCTGCTGATATTTTTCCCGGGTAATCCGGTAGCGTTCTTTTTCCTGATCCACCAGCTTGGTGGTCATATAAATCTGATCCCGGTCGGAGAGCAAACTTTGGTATGCCTGCTTCACATCCTGTTTCACACTCTCGACAAACTTTTCCTGCTCGGTGGTCAGTATGGAGGTAGCATATTGAGCCTGCCGCACCTGATTTCTGGTCTTCCCCCAGTTCCATAATTCCCAGTTAAGGCTGATGCCCAGGGTGTAATAATTCATCCATTCATCCTTAAAGAAGTTGACTCCCGGCTTGCTGTAATGATAGCTGGCCTGACCGTAAACCTGGGGCAGAAATCCCGACCGCAATGCTTTCCTCCGGTATTGCTGGGCAGCAATCTGATTTTGGATCCGGGAGAGTTCCGGCCGGGATTTCAATGCTGCATTTTCGTAGTAGTCGAACGTTTCCAGATTCTGCGGAATATTATTCAGATCGACCGGTTTGACAGAAGCGATGTTATTAATATTTAGTATATAAGCAAGCTGGGAAAGGATAATCGCCTGCTGGTGCTGCAGACTTTGAAACTGGGTTTTCAGGTTTAACACATGATTGGCAACCTTCATGGTATCGAAGGGACTAACCTGTCCGGCCGCCAGAAAATTTTTGACTGACTGCAGGTCCTGTTCGCCCCGGCTAATGCTTGACGATAATATGTTCTGCTGGAGCAGATTTAACTGGGCAGCATAATAAATGTTATGAGTATTGAGAAGAATACTGTTCCGTGCCATCTGTTTCTGGGAGTGGGATTCCTGCATCTGTTGTTCGGCAGCCCTGGTGAGGTTTCGGATCCGGAACCCGGTAAACAGGGGTTGATTGATGGTCGCATTGAGATCGTACCGATTCTTGGTCCCGGCATCTATGGTCACCGCACCTACTCCGGGGACGCTAAACGGAAGTTGCAGAGAAGCCAGTTCCGAAGTGTAGCTGTAACTGCTGCCCAGATTAAGGGAGGGCAGGTAACCGGTTTTCTGAATTTTTAATTCAGCTTCAGCCTGACGAATCCGGTCTTCTTGCTGCTTCAGGGTAAGGTTGTTCTCCAAGCTTAACTGAACAGCCTCCTCCAGGGTCAGATTTTCCCTTATGATTTGGGCCAGAGCCGGGAACTGCAAAACAATAATTAACCCAATAATACCTATGAAGAATTTTTGCATGATCGTTCCTGTTATTATGGTTTAATTCCATTCCAGATGAGATTAAATATTTCGGTTTTTCTGCAGTCGATAAAGCTGCTGTCGGAAAAATCGATCTCGGGAAATATCACCGAGATCATTGGCCGGGCGACGAAGGTAAACACACACATGCCGATCACACTCATCATCAGGTGGTGGGGATCCAGCGTCCGGATTTCCTTATCCTCCACGGCTTTTTTGATTTTTTCCACCACCGTTCTGGGAGAGGCTGCACTGGCCGGGGTAAATAGATCCTGGAGCAGTTCCGCAGCGGTTTCACCACCCTGCCGGATTTCCCACAAGATAAAACCCGCTGTCTTGGGATGCTGAAAGAGCCGGTCCATATACTGGCTGATAAAGGATTCAAAAAAGTCATGCATATTTTTTTGCAGATCAAGGGAGGTGAAAAGATCCAGCAGCACATTTTTAACTTCCCGGTTGAACACTTCCTTGTAGAGCCGATCCTTGGAGCGGAAGTAATAGTGCAGGAGTGCCTGATTGATCTCCGCCTCTTTGGCGATTTCTTCCATGCGGGCCCCGTCTTTACCTTTTTCCAGAAATATGGTAGTTGCTGCTTCCAGGATTTTGATCTCTGTTTCGCTACTGAGTTCCATGCTTAACTCGATAATTTAATTGTAACATTTAACTAAACAGTTAAAATATATAATTAAATTTTTTAATTGTCAAGAGAAAAAATTGTGATTGTTAAATTTTTTTAAAAAATCAGGATAATTTTATATTGTATGTAAATAGTTCCTGAGAATGACTGCTTTGGTTTAAAAGATTACGATGACTTCCTCAACTGTCATACCCGCATGCAGCAAGCGGGTATCCATTATTCTCTTCCCTGGGATCCTCCTATACGCGGGGATTGCTTCTCACGCAGCTGCGGGATCGCAAAGACAAACATTAAATATGTTATTCCCAGTTTACCCCTTTGGGGCATGTAGTGAGCGGCCTGCCTGCCGGAGCCCTGGCACAGGCTGGGGATCTACCTTTCCCATCCATGGAACCTGGATACCGGTTCTCCGGCCGGCATGACAAATACATGTCATTGCGAATTCCTGACGAAAGTCAGGAATGTGGCAATCTTCTTCCGATTCCCCTCGGGATATCCTTCCCTGGGATCCACCTATACGCGGAGATTGCCTGCCTGCTGCAGGCAGGCTTCTCCCGCAGTTGCGGGATCGTACTGACAAGAAAAGAAAAACCTCCCGAAGGTTCCAAACCTTCGGGAGGTTCTGAACCTTCAGGTTGAGGTGAACCTGTATTCGACTTATATTTAAACGATCAACAAAGGGGAAAACCTATGCCAATCAATCAAATTGCGCTGGATATTGAAACCGTGCCGGTGCAGCCACTCACCGAATACAGCAAGAGTGTTCAGGAAAAAGTGATGGAGAAAGTAGAACGCCGGCAGGACCGTAATGCCGATTTTGATTATACCTACTTTGCCAGCAT
>CAZTXJ010000155.1:0-7253 GCA_964617285.1 uncultured Calditrichaceae bacterium
ACCGGTAAATCCTGCAAGGCAGAAGTTTTGTTCAATGATATCATGGCTCTTTTCAGACGCCTTTCCCGGGCTTGTTCGGTGAGGTACTGATCGACAACAGTCTGCTGTTCAGCATAGGAAAGCCTGGAATATTCTCCCTTATCTTTAAAGAATATCCAGTATCTGTTCTGGGCAAAGGCGGAACCGGTGAGAATGAAAACCAGAAAAACCAGTAACCACAATTTTTTCATGGAATCTCCAGTAATAAAATCCGTAGTATCATTACGAAAATTTATACAAATTTGTTCGAAATTTTTAATTACATAATATTTTAATCCAAATATTCAGCAGGCCAAGGTCTTTTTTGCAGATTGATTTAAAATAGGCAGTGTGTTATATTTTTTGACTTAAAAAACGAACTGTAAACCACTATCGGTGGAGGAAAAATGAAAATCCAGATGGTAGATGTAAAAAGACAATACCTGAAATACAAGGATGAGATTGATACTGCGGTGTTGCAGGTCATTGAATCGGGTCAATTTATCAACGGCCCGGATGTACAAAAGCTGGCGGAAGATATGCAAAATTATCTGGGAGTGAAACATGCTATCCCCTGCGCCAGCGGTACCGATGCGTTGCAACTGGCACTGATGGCACTGGATATTGGTCCCGGCGATGAAGTAATAACCACCCCCTTCACTTTTGTGGCTACCGCCGAAACGATTGCGATTCTGGGCGCCAAGCCGGTCTATGTGGATATTGATGAAAAAACCTTTAATATCGATCCTGCTAAAATTGAAGCTGCTATAACCAAGAAAACCAAAGCGATTATCCCGGTACATCTGTATGGGCAAAGCGCGGATATGGATCCGATTGTTGATATCGCCTGCAAACACCAAATTGCGGTGATTGAAGATGCTGCCCAGGCAGTGGGCGAATGTTATAAAGGCAAAAAGGTCTGTTCGCTGGGACTGATGGGATGTATATCCTTTTTCCCCAGTAAAAACCTGGGCGCTTACGGAGACGCCGGTATGGTGGTCTGCCAGGATGATGCCATTGCCGATAAGCTGCGAATGATTGCCAATCACGGATCGAAGACCCGCTACTACCATGATCTGCTGGGAGTGAACAGCCGGCTGGATACCATTCAGGCTGCGATTTTGCGGATAAAACTGAACTATCTGGACGAATGGAACCGGCAGCGGCGGGAACATGCCCAATATTACAGCAAGGGCCTGGCCGGTACCGGAGTGACCACACCGGTGATTGCCGATTATGCCGATCATATTTTCCATCAATATACTATTCTGGTGGATGAAGGGCGGGACGATCTGCAGAAATTCCTGAACCAGAAAGAAATTCCCAATGCAATTTATTATCCCATCCCCTTGCATCTGCAGGTAGCTTACCGGGATAAATATGGTTACCGGAAGGGCGATTTCCCGGTTTCCGAAAAACTGGCGGAAAAGGTAATTTCGTTGCCCATGCATCCGGATTTAACCCAAGAGGAGCAGGACTACATCATTAATACGATCCGTGAATTTCTAAAGCAATAAGGCGAAAAATAAACCGGAGATAAAATGCTCGATCTAAAATTCATTCGCGATAATCCCAAACTTGTCAAAAAAGGCATCAAGAATAAGGGTGAAATGGGGGATGTGGATGAAATCCTGAAACTGGACACCCGCCGGCGGGACATCATCCAAAATGTAGAGAAGTTAAAACACCAGCGAAACGATTTTTCCCAGCAGGTGAGCAAACTGAAGAAAGAGGGAAAACCGGCCGACGAGGTTATTACCAAAACCCGTGAACTTTCCCAGAACATTAAGGACCTGGATGAAGAATTGAATCAGATTGAGACCGCCCTGCAAAAGGAGCTGGATGTAATTCCCAATATTCCACACGAATCTGTACCGGTGGGCAAGGATGCATCCAGCAATGTGGTGATCCGTGCCTGGGGAAAAATGCCCGAATTCGATTTTGAAATCTCCAATCACCTGGAAATTGCCGAGCGACTGGATATTCTCGATTTTCCCCGGGGAAGCAAAGTATCCGGCAGAGGCTTTCCGGTCTATAAAGGCATGGGCGCACAGCTGGAACGGGCGCTGATTAATTTTATGCTGGATGTGCAGGGGAACGAAAACGGATATAAGGAGATATTTCCTCCATTTTTAGTGAACCGGGAGAGCATGTATGGCACCGGGCAGCTACCCAAACTGGAAAGCGATATGTATCACTGCCAGGAAGATGATCTGTTTCTGATCCCTACTGCCGAAGTGCCGGTGACCAACCTCCATCGGGACGAAATCCTGACGGGCGAGGAGCTGCCGGTGAAATATTGTGCATATACCGCCTGTTTCCGCCGGGAAGCAGGATCCTGGGGAAAGGACACTCGTGGATTTCTGCGAGTCCATCAATTTAATAAGGTGGAGCTGGTAAAGATTGTCCTGCCGGAAGATTCCTATAATGAACTGGAACTATTGCTGCGGGACGCCTGCCGGGTATTGGAGCTTTTGGGCGTGCCCTACCGGGTAGTGGAACTCTGTACCGGCGATCTCAGCTTTGCCGCGGCGAAATGTTACGATATCGAGGTGTGGTCTCCGGCGGAGAAACGCTGGTTGGAAGCGAGCAGTTGCAGTAACTTCGAGGATTTTCAGGCCAGGCGGATGAACCTGCGCTTTCGCCGGACAGCTTCAGGAAAACCTGAATTTCCGCACACGCTGAATGGATCAGGTGTAGCGACTTCCCGCCTGATGGTGGCATTGCTGGAAATTAACCAGACCGATGAAGGTTCGGTAATGGTTCCGGAACCGCTGCGAAAATATACCGGCTTCAGCATCATAAAAAGAGAGCATCCATAAACCGATGTTGCGGTTAATCTTTTTCATACCCGTATTAGTGATCAGTACAACTATTTCGGCCATTTTGGCGCTTCTGGTTGGTCTTTTGAATCCTTATGGCCGCTACGCTACCGCGGTCTTTCGGGGCTGGGCAAGATCTCTTCTCCTGGCGGCCGGAATAAAACTGGAAATCTCCGGACTGGAAAACATTGAACCGGAGAAGTCATATATTCTGATCGCCAATCACCAGAGTCATATGGACATTCCGGTGCTCACCTGCGTATTACCTGTCCCGTTGCGGATCATTGCCAAAAAGGAATTATTTAAAATACCCTTTTTAGGCTGGGGAATGAAAGGAGTGGGAATGCTCAGTATTGACCGCTCCAACCGAAAAAAATCAATCGATACCCTGAAAGAGGCAGAAGAGATTATTAAAACACACGTCCTTTCAATCCTGGCTTTTCCGGAAGGCACCCGCAGCGATGACGGTAAAATTCATCCTTTTAAAAAGGGTCCTTTCATCCTGGCCATCAACACCGGACTTCCATTATTGCCGGTTTCGGTTAGCGGGACCCGGAAAATTACTCCTAAGGGGAAAATCAGTATTCATTCAGGGCGGGTAAAAGTGATCATCCACCCGCCGGTATCAACGGATAACCTTACTTTGGGAGACCGCCACAAACTGGTAGAAGACTTTCAGAAAACTATCCAGAAAGGATTTATCGAAAACTATGAATAACTTCCCCAATCTTACCGTGGTTCATCATCCGCTGCTGTCTGACAAGCTGGCCCGGATGCGGAACAAATCCACCCAACCGGCCGATTTCCGTCGTTTACTTGTTCAAATTGCCGCCCTGATGACCTATGAAGCCTGCCGGCATCTGGAACTCACTGAACAGAATACCGAAACGCCCATGGAAAAAACCCGGGTTCAGATACTGAAGCGGGATATTACCATCGTACCGATTTTGCGGGCCGGACTGGGAATGATCGACGGGATTATCTCCATTATACCCGAAGCGAAAATAGGCATGCTGGGTCTCTATCGGGATGAAGACACCCTGAAGCCGGTAGATTATTACACTAACCTGCCAGTTGGTCTGGAAAAAATGGATGTTATCCTGGTGGATCCCATGCTGGCTACCGGCGGAAGCGCAGCAGCCGCGGCTGATACGCTCAAGAAGCATCAGGCAGGTAGTTTGCTGATGATGTCCCTCATCGCTGCCCCGGAGGGTGTGCAGTTGATGCTGGACCGGCACCCTGATGTAAAAGTCTATACCGCAGGACTGGACCGCCAACTGAATGAAAAAGGGTATATCCTCCCCGGGCTGGGTGATGCCGGTGACCGCTGTTTTGGGACAGAGTAGAAATGCTCGGGTAATATTATAAGACTTACTTCCATCTCCATAGAAAAAAACTTCAAAAAAGTCATTACCTGGTTGATAGAGATATAAGGATATTTCTCTCCCATTTTGAACAGCAATCTTACCTTCCTTTATAAACATTTTTAAATTAATCCCGACAATAAAAAACAGTATCAGAAAAAATCTTTTGGGCAAACGTTGGGAATGGCTTTGCAGTAAAATTGTCTAATAAAATAATTTGGGTTGATGGGACTAATTTTATCTTTACCACAAAAAAGTATTGAAAATTTTTTCCGGAGGGTAAAATGTACAAAGGAACCTTCATCACTTTACTTTTTATCTTACTATTTTTATTTGTCATCGGCTGTCAAAAGGAAGAAGAAACTAATGTACCGGTGAAAACGGTTGCGCCCGAAGTAGTGGAAGTAAAAGAATATCCTGCCGTCTGTATTTGGGATGACGCTTCGGTAAGAGCCAAGCCCACGGTAAAATCCGAAAGAGTATCGGCTCTGGCACTGGGTGAAAAAGTCGTGTGGTTGGGAGATAAAGAAGTGGATCCGGTCAATACTGAAAGAGAATATTTAAAAATCAGGTTGTCAGATGGCACCTTGGGATGGGCATCTAATATGGCACTTGTGACAAATGCAAAACCGGCTGTTGCAGTTAAAGAAGCTCCGGTTTGCATCCGACCGGATCTGCTGACGGTAACGGAAGAAAAATTGGATTCAATGGATATCATGGCAGTGTTAAAATCTGAAGGAGATTGGCTGGAAATGGTTGGAGAGGAGAAGGTAAAAGCGGGCTGGATTCAATCCGAGATTATATCAGAGAAAGATGAAGATATTGCACTGGCTTTACTGGCCAGAAAGATTCTGGTTGAAGCAGATGATGAGCTCATGAAGGAAAAAATTGCATCTGTGCTAAACAACCCGGCTTTTACCCACTCTGTTTTCAGGACTGTTTTAGAGAAAAAACTTAAGGAGTTAGCCCCGGAAGAGATATTCCCTTATGAAATCCAAAAACTGAGTACTGGATTAGTTGCATATTATCCTTTTAATGGAAATGCGAATGATGAGAGTGGCAATAATTTTCATGGGCAAGTATACAAAGCGTACTTGACAGCTGACATTAGCGGAAATCCAAACAAGGCTTATTTTTTTACCGGACACGATGGTGGTTATATATCTGTTCGAAACAGCTCTCTGTTAAATCTGAGCAGGACCGGTAGCATAAGCCTTTTGGTAAATATAGATAATTACCAGTATAGAAAAGATGGTATATACTGGTATATTTTAGGCAAAGGAATCAAGGGACTCTGGAAAACCGACGGTTTTTGTATTTTCTATCATAATACAGACAAGGTTATTTATGGCGTTTTAGAAAATAAGGCTCAAAGACTTTCCTTCAATAAAGTAAGTTTTGGCCAACCTACTACGGGAGAATGGCATCATTTGGTTATGGTGTGGGATGGTTCTTTCCTTAAAGCATATGTTGATGGGCAACTATTGGGATCCCCAGTAAAACAAACCATTGTTCCTCCAGAAACTACAGACAACTTAATTATAGGTAAAAAACCTTCCCGAATGCCCGATGGGTATTTTAATGGGATCGTCGATCAAATCAGGCTTTACGATCGAGCCTTAAGCGAGGAAGAAATCATGACCCTCTATAAGACAAGGCTATAATCAAAATTAGCAATTTAATTCGGATAAAATTTGAGACACGCCATTACATCAGATGGAATTTCCCACCACAGCAATACAAAGTAATAAATTTGTAACCTAAATAACCAGCACTCGTAACCACTGAATAGCTAAATAGCGCCGGATTAAGAAAACATTAAACCGGCAAAATATATGATTTCAGTTTTCATTCTTAATCAAAACGACAGATGAAAAATGAAAATCGTTCTGACATTTTTATTACTGACGATCTCCGGAACAAACATATTACTTTTTCCCTGCACGGTTTTTTATGCCAGCGACAGTGACTCGGTTTTATTTGGAAATAACGAGGACTGGTCCGACCCGGATACCCGAATTTGGTTTTTCCCGGCGGAATCAGGAAAACATGGCTGGATAAAATTTGGGTTCGCCGGTGGCTTTCCCCAGGGCGGAATGAACGAGCATGGACTGTGCTGGGACGGAACCGGTTGTGTTTATTTGGAAATGCCATACTCAACAGCGAATAAGGAAAAATATCCCGGTCCGCTGATGCAAAAAGTCATCGAAGAGTGCTCAACCACTCAGGAGGCTCGGTCCGTATTTGCCAGCTATTATTGCGAGGATCAGTTTAAAGCGCAATATCTGCTGGGAGATTCCACCGGGGCATCGATGATCGTGGAAGGTGACAGTGTTATCATCAAGAGTGGAGATTTCCAGGTGCTGACCAACTTTTATCAGTCACAACCCGAACTGGGTGGTTATCCCTGCTGGCGATACGACGCAGCGGTTTCGATACTGCAGAATAGTACCGGCCTGTCGACAGAACTGTTTGGTGGAGTCCTTTCTGCAACCCACCAGGAAGGACGTTATCCAACCCAGTACTCCGGTATTTATGATCTGAAAAATAAAATCATCTACCTGTTTTGTTACCATAACTTCCAGGAATTTGTAAAAATAAATGTAAAAACTGAACTGAGCAAGGGTGTCAGGTCATTCAACTTGCCGGAACTGTTTTCAAAAATTAATCTGATTTTCCCGGAAGATGGCAGTGAGGTAAATGCCGGGGCAGTTTCTTTTAAATGGGAGGGAAAAAAGACCAGCCAGTATGATCTGGTTTATTCTACCGATCCCGATTTTAGTGATGCCGAAACCATATCCGTCGGGAGCTCTCAATCGGATAATCAAAGTAATATATTCTCAGCTGTTCTTGTTTTTGGGGTAATATTTTTAGCAGATATTCAATTGAAAAAAAAGAAAGTGATTTTATACTTAGTGATCACTATCCTGTTTTTCTCAGGTTTCAACTGCAAAGATAAAATTACCTCTCCGGATCCGGAAGCCGAGGTGCAGGAAATAAGCATGACCATAGAAAATCTGGAGAATAACACACTTTATTACTGGAAGGT
>CAZTXJ010000156.1:0-7239 GCA_964617285.1 uncultured Calditrichaceae bacterium
CCTTCACACAATTTGTTTCAATATACTGGCTAACTGTATCTTTTACAATGGACAAATGACTTATAAATGCCGGTAATCAGAGATAAGCTATTGTATCAACTGGTTTATTAAAACCTCGTTACAAGAGGTTTAATATATTTTTAAACTCTTTGATGAATCTGTAAAGTCAACAGCATAACTCTCTCCGATAATCAATTGTTAAGATTATTCGTTACCCAACAAGCAGATAGAGGTATTTTCTTCTCTAATTGCTTGCCTGCTTTTACTCTTCAAATGCTAAAATCCAGATTGGTGAGTGATCTCCCAGTCTTCCGCGATTTTACCATTCTCTATTCTGCTGATGACAATACCTTCCGTAGTCCAGATTTTCCCGGTAGCCTTTACTCCATTGAATGGCCCGGTATGGTGGCCAGTGCTGGTAAAGCGGGTAACTACCAGGTTATCTTCAGCAATTTGCTGATTCACCACAGCATGTCGATCATCCGAGGCAGCCAGAATTTTCGCAGCAAAAGATTTGACAACCTCAAGATCACTCATATCAACTCCTCCAGGACCGTGGTGGACATAATCGACCGCGTAAATATCATCAATGGCATCCAGGTTACGCTGGTTAATCACCTTGTCAAACCATCGGTGGGCAACTGCCTTTTCAGCTTTTATCTCATCTATATTAACCATTTCCTTATTTTGGGTGTTGGTATCTTTCCCGGCCTGGCAGTCGACCTGTTCGACAGGGGCAGTCCAGAATGGAAAATTTTGAATATCCGTAAATCCATTTTAAGGGGCAGGATTCCAAAAAAAAGCGGCGAAATTCTGATTGGTGATGAATTCGCCGGCAAATTAAATGTCCAGCCCGGGAATATCGCTACTCTGATTACATCATCTATGTTTGGTAGCATGTCCATGACCAATTTTACCATTGTTGGAACAGTTCGCTTTGGTGCAGCAGCAATGGACCGGGGTGCAATGCTGGCGGACATTTCCGATATTCAAAATGCTCAGGATATGCACGATTCAGCAGGTGAAATTCTGGGTTTCTTTTCCGACGAAATTTATCATAATAAATTAGCGGAAAAGATCACAGAGTCTTTTAACACCCGGCATGTATCCGATGACCAGTTTTCCCCGCAAATGGAAACATTGCCGAACCGCAGCGGTATGGCAGATTATCTGAATATGCTTGGTTCATATACCGGAATTATCCTTTTTGCCTTTGTGGTGATATTATCAATTGTATTGTGGAATGCCGGTTTAATGGGCAGCTTACGCCGTTATGGGGAAATTGGTGTGCGTCTGGCAGTGGGAGAAGAAAAAGGTCATATTTATAAGTCGATGCTACTTGAAACAATTATGATAGGTATTATCGGTTCCACATTGGGAACAGCGCTGGGAGTAGCAATTTCATATTATTTGCAGATTAAAGGTGTGGACATCAGCTTTATCATGAAAAATACCACCATGATGATCTCAAACGTGATCCGCGCCCAGGTTACGCCGATAAGTTTCATTATCGAATTCATTCCCGGATTGCTGGCAACTTTTCTGGGATCAGCTATTTCGGGAATCGGAATATACCGAAGGCAAACTTCCCAATTATTCAAGGAGCTAGAGGTATGACAAGTCGGTTAATTTTTTTAATGGCAATAGCAACAGGAATATCCATTTTAATTTCATGGGGTAAGACACAAACACTTACCGGCGCGGAAATTTTAAAAAATGTGGATGAGAATCAGTATTCCCGGAGTAAGATTGCGGTTTCAAGGATGATCATTCACCGGCGCCGGGGCAGTAGGACTGTCGAGGCAAAAACCTCGATTCGGGGTGCGGATACATCCTTTACCGAATACCTGGCACCATTGAGGGAAAAAGGCACCAAAATGCTCAAGCTGGGCGATAAACTACGGATGTATTCTCCCTCCACTGACCGAACCATCATGATCTCCGGTCACATGCTGCGCCAGTCTGTAATGGGATCGGATTTATCCTATGAAGACATGATGGAAGATCACCGGCTTGAAAATTTATATGATGCAAAGGTGAGTGCCCTGGATACTCTGGATGGCCGTTCCTGCTGGATACTCGACCTTACCACAAAAAAAGAAGAGATTGCCTATTTTTCAAGGAAAATATGGGTGGATAAAGACCGTTTTATTATGCTAAAGGAAAATCGCTACGCCAAGAGCGCCAAATTACTGAAAACTACCAAGATTCGGGATGTGGAGAAGATTGATAGGCGCTGGGTGGCAAAGTCGGTATTATTTAAAGATGTACTGAAACAAGGAGAGGAAACGGAATTTATCCTGGATTCCATTCAGTTCGATGTACCTATCCCGGATTTTTTATTTTCTAAAGCTGCCTTAAGAAAATAACATAACTGAATTAAAATGGATGAATATTATGTTAATACCGTTCAACAAATAACCCAGTTTTTTTCTACTAAAGTTTTTCGTCGCCTTAGATGTTTTTCTTAGTAGCATATGCAATTCTTAAACTAATTCCTCGCAATCCTTATTGGAATATCCCATCCGGAATCGCAACGCCTTCCACTATCAGGATCAAAACTTTCAAATCGCAATGCTCATACATTAAAATTCGGAGGTCAATATATATGATTCAGAAATCCAGTTTACTCTTTATTATTTCTTCTTCAGGCGAGCTTCCGGTAATATCGGCTCAAAAAGTTCGATGGGATTCCCGGAGGGATCTTCCAAAATTATCTGCTTTCCTCCGACACCTGTGACCACAATATTACGAAAGTGTGCCCCTGCTTTACGCAATTTCTCAACCAAAGTTATAAGATCTTCAACTTCAATTGCAAATCGATTCCACCCACCGGGTTGCTGCTGGGTTCCATCCGGCATCGGTTGTCCACCACCGCCAGCAGGATTCGGCATGCTGAGTACCAGGCGAAGATCACCACGTGAAAGCATAGCAAACGGTGGAGCGGGGTGCATCTCCAGTTTAAAACCTAGTTGCTTGGTATAGAACTCAATGGAAGCATCCATATCATTAACAATATATCGAACCTGTACCGCAGCCATCACAAATTCTCCTTTCAGCTTCTATGATTTGAAAATTGAAATGGTTCCCTTCCTGTTAGTCAATAGTACCAAAATCTCTTACTCAATTTTCGTGTTCATTGTTGCCGAAATTCATTACCTCATTGTTTTGGACCGGGCTGCTTCAAGATAACAGGATCCGATCAAGGGCAACTGCAGAAGTAAACCAACAGATTTTTCTTATTTATAGTCCAGAATTATGAACAATAACAAAGTCTGTTATTATTTCAGACTATTTTCAGATGAATGTCAGATTCCATAATACTGTACAAAGCTTCCAAAAATGCTTCGGGTTGTTCCATTTTGGGATCATCGCGGGCTTCTTCTATGATATGAAGCGGCCATCGGTAGCGTTCACTGGCAGCCTCCCCAATGTGCAATTTTAAAGCCTGGTCATGTCTCCCCCAGATCAGAGCAGTGGGGACTTTGATTCCGGCCAGATCTTCGACCGGAATTTTCGGTATGGCAAACTGTCGTATAAAAGTTTTCATTGCAGCTCTGGTATTTGGATTGCTGGCCTGTTCAAGATTGTACTGCAGGAATGGTTCCCAGTCATCTCCCATTTGTCGATATAAATTATTTGCATCAAACAGACAATGGGGCAGAAAGCTGGTATAGTTTTTTTCACTGGGCCTGGCAAGAAAGCGGATCAGGCCAAAAGCAAATTTCGGAGACGGTCTGAATTTTTCCAGTCCGAAAGAATCCACCAGCACCAGCTGCCGCACGAGATTACTTTTGTAAATGGCGAACCGGGCTGCGATGGCCCCACCCAGCAAATGCCCTACTATTACCGGTGGCACTGAACAGATTTTTTCAATCATCTCCTCCAGCCATTCACACATTCCGGATGGATTCAGGGTATTGTCCGGCAATCCGGATGTACCATGTCCCGGCAGATCGGGGACAATCACCCGATGGGTTTTGGTTAATTTCGGTATTACCCGCATCCACCAGATGGCGGACTCACCCGGCCCGTGCAGCAGAATGACTGGTGAACCTTCCCCACCCTCCAGTACGGTCGTAGAGATACCGGTCAAACGAAATCTTTTTTCCCTGACAGGAATTTTAGCCAGAAGTCGCGATCGTGGATCATCTGAGGCAAGATGCTCTTTTTGTTGTTTATCAGAAAATTGATCGCTCATTTTTACTCACTGTTTTAATTGTGCTAATTATTCAAAAATTTCACTTGAGCTCAGAATATTATGGCTCGGTGCCAAGGGTTACTTTTTCGGCAGTCTGACCAGCCTCACCTCCGACCTTCCGGTTGAGATGAAGGAAGCGCACTGCATTGTTATAGAATATATCTCTCTTCTGCTCTTCAGTTAAAAATGGTGCCTGCTCGATTGCTTCAATCCCTTCACCGATTTTTTCCGGCCAGCGCATCTGGTCCGATCCGAACATTATCCGCTTCCCCAGACCCGCCCGTACTAATGCCTCCAGATAGTCGTAGAACGCTTTGCGCGGAATGACCCAGGTAATCGTTGATACATCGACATAGAGCTGAGGATATTGATACATTATCGCTATCATTTCATCACGGTAAGGAAATCCGGCATTCTCAACAAAAAGTCGAAGCTTGGGGTGACGGACCAGTACTTCTTCCAGCAGCAAGGGACTGCCTGCAGTCGACCTGAAACCAGGCATGTATGGTCCTATTCCAGCACAGTGAATCAGTGTTGGCAGATCGAGCGCTTCAGCGAGTGCAAAATATGGTTCAAGTGCCGGATCGTTCGGAGGCACTCCATTTAGCTGTGTCGCTATCTCCCCCATGCCAGTGAGGCGCCCTGCTGCATACATCTGCCTAAGTATTTCCGGGTCGGGTCTTCCCGGCTTTAGGATGAAAGGCGATGCAATAAAACAATCCGGAGCCGCCGTCACCCATTCCTGAACGACATCAATATTCATTCCACTGAGAAAGCCCTTAACAATATTGTAGCGCTCCATCGCCTGCAACGTTTTTTTAAGGGTCTCTGTGTAATCAATAGTTGCCTGGCCTTCACCCTGGCATGGCTCAGGTCTGCACAAAGCAGGTTCCCCACCGGAGATTCCGTGAGGAGGAAGATCTGCATGCATGTGCATATCAATGATTGGCAATCGATCCTGGGCAAAGAGCGACCCGTGAAAATGACCCATGGATATAAAAACAAACAAGGCCAGGATAAGAAGCCTAATGGGAATCGGAATGCTCCAATTTTTATTGTGATCAATAGAGAATTGTCTGTTCATAGCTTTTCCTCACTGTGATTGATTAGTTTAGAAATTTGTCTAAATATAAACCGGTGAGGAAAGCTCCGCATCGGGAGGACTACCCAATTTTTCTTATTAAAGAAAAATGGGTAATTTTACCCAAATAGTTTTATATAATATGATGTTTAAGGGCAAATGATGTAGCTTCTGTCCGGGAGGCCACATCCAGTTTCAGGAGGATGTTGCTCACATGACGGTCAATAGTTCTTTGGCTGACAAACAAACCGGCAGCGATTTCTTTATTCGTTTTTCCGCGGGCAATCAGGTGCAAAACTTCCATTTCCCGTTTGGACAAATGATATGGGTTGTCAATTTTCTTTGGTTGCTTGAGGGCTTCAATCCTGGCAAGATCCGGGGCAGCGCCAAGCTGTTGGAATATCCATGCTGCTCCATCAAATTCCATAACCGCTGCGTCTTCATCACCGAGTTGCCGGTGAGCAAGACCCATTAAAACCCGGGTTCTGGCTGTCTCATATGGTGCATCGATTTTTTTTAACAGTTCCCAGGCTTGGCGAAGCTCGTTCAAAGCATCAGAAGCCTTTCCTTCAGTGAGAAGGACCGCCCCCTGAACCTGTGCGGCAACTGTTTTCAGGTAAGGCACCGATAAAAGTTCGGCAGTTTTGTTGAGCTCCACGGCTGCGTTTTGTGCTCTTTGTAAATCCTCCGCAGCAAGCATGATCTCAACATACGCCGGAAGGATTCTGGCACGAACCAGATGGTCTTGATTTTCTTCCAAGGTTTGATGGATTGACCTTTTGGATGCATCAACCTTTCCCTGAGCTAAACGAAGCAGGGCAAAACCCGGCTGCGGCTTTTTTCCCCATTTGCTGGCCTCAGCATAAGATTCTTCGGCTTTAATAAATTCTCCCCGTAACCGGTGCAGCTCTCCTTTGCAATAAAAAGCGTGTCCGGCCACCGACTCACCCGGCGGCCGGGATAAAATTTCACACGCCCGATGCACCTCAGCCATGGCATCGGACCAATTGCCATGCCGTTGCATGATCTCTGCCCGTCGCACCAGACATTGGCCACGAAATGGAACCATATCCGGCTGAGCATCACACCAATGAGTCAGCACCTCCGTCCACTCCTGCGCGCGGTTAAAATCGTACATCTTTTGACAGGTTTCGATGACCGCACAGTAGACAATACCGATAACCATGGGTGAAACATCGTCGGATTCCACCGCAACCATGGCTTCGTCAAGCAGGGTGGTACCTTCCTGGATACGATTCTGCCGGATAAGCGATTGTCCGCAGCCAAGCCGGGAGAGGACTATCAGGTCAGGATTGTTAAAACGCTCCCCAATCTCACCAGCCTGAAAGAATTTGGCATAGGCTTCTTTACCCTTTCCCTGACCCAGTAGTTGGAGGGCTTCCGGTAATAACAAAAATCCTTGTTCAGGGCAGACAGATTGAGAATCTTCAATCAACCTACGGGCACGGGCTATCCAGCCACTGCCCCGGGCACGATCCCCTTTGTTTAATAATTGCATTCCCAGCCAGAAAGCGCATCGGGCAGCCTGTACTTTGTTATTCTGATTCAGAAATTCCTGGTGTGCTCTATTCCAGGTATCAGTACTTTCCTTGTCCTTGCCAATCAGATAGGCGGCAATCGCAAGCTTTTCAAGATGTTCAGGTTTTAGAGAAGTTTGGTTCTCACCTGCAGAGAGCACAGTATAAGCTTTTTTCCATGATCTATTCTGGAAGGCCTGTAATGCTTTATCAATGGAACTAACCTGGGGCATCTATTTAAATCTTAATTTTTTTCCACTAAAACAATTCTTTATGATCGGTTTTTATAATATAAGAAATTTCTGACCAAATCCTAATTCATTGCCAGTGCACCAGAATAATCACCGCGGTTGATAAGATTATGGCCACAATCCAGTACCAGGTGGTGGTAATTTTTTTGTCCTTATGGCGACCCATAA
>CAZTXJ010000157.1:0-3930 GCA_964617285.1 uncultured Calditrichaceae bacterium
TTAGATTTAAAATGCAGATTGCTCGGTTCTTTTAATTATTTCGTTTTGCAGGTCAATCCCCAGATCAACAAAGTAGTCACTGTATCCGGCTACCCGGACTATCAAATCCTGGTACTTATCCGGATGTTTCTGGGCATTTCGCAGGGTTTGGGCCGTTACCACATTGAACTGGATATGATGTCCGTCCATTTTGAAATAGGCTCGGATGAGATGCATGAGTTTATTCAAACCATTTTCCGAGGCCAGTAACTGTGGGGTAAATTTTTGATTCAGCAACGTTCCTCCGGTTCGGAGATGATCGATTTTTGAAGCGGATTTCAGAACAGCAGTGGGTCCGTTCCGATCTGCCCCTTGCACCGGAGAAATGCCTTCTGATAAGGGCTGGTATGCCTCACGGCCATCAGGCATGGCACCTATAACGCTTCCAAAATAAACATGACAAGTGGTGGGCAAAAGATTCACCCGAAAATGACCGCCCTTGGTATTAGGCCGGCCGTCAACCGCATCAAAATAGGCTTCAAAAATCCGTCGCATAACACCATCAGGATAATCATCATCGTTACCATATTTTGGGGTATTGTTCCGGAGGGTATGATGTAATTTTTCATAGCCCTTAAAATTTTTCCGGAGGGCAGGGAGTAAATCCGAAAATGAAACACTTTTTTTATCATAAATATGATATTTTATAGAGGTCATAGAATCAGTAATGCTGCCCAGACCAACCCCCTGGACATAAGAAGAGTTATAACGTGCCCCACCGTCGTTATAATCCTTACCCCGGGCAATACAATCATCAATGAGCAGGGACATAAAAGGTGCGGGTAAATAGCGGGCATAAAGCCGCTCGATAATTCGGTTGCCTTTAATTTTTATATCGATGAAATATTTAAGCTGTTTTTGAAAGGCAGAAAAAAATCTATCAAAATTACTGAATTTCTCAGGGTCACCGGTTTTCGGGCCAAGTTGTTTTCCGGTACGCGGATCTTTTCCATTAAACAGGGTCAGTTCCAGGATCTTTTCCAGATTGAAATAGCCGGTTAAGATGTATGCCTCTTTCCCGAAAGCACCGGCTTCCACACAACCGCTGGCGCCGCCATTTCGGGCATCGGAAATGGATTTGCCCTGCCGGACCAACTCCTGAACTATGGCATCGGTGTTAAACAGGGAAGGTTGGCCATAACCTGTTTTAATAATCTGCAGGGCGCGTTTAAGCAGGCTGTCCGGACTCTTTTTGCTTATCTGAACCATAGAACTGGGCTGGAGCAGACGCATCTCCTCTATCACATCCAGGATTATATAGGACAACTCATTTGCTGCATCCGAACCATCTTCTTTTACCCCACCCACATTGATCAGGCAGAAGTCCGTATAGGTATTACTTTCTTGAGCGGTTACTCCAACTTTTGGCGGTGCCGGTTGATTATTAAATTTCACCCAGAAGGCCTGAAGCAATTCCTTTGCACTCTCAGCAGTCAGTGTTCCAGCTTCTACTTCCCTTTTGTAGAAAGGAAAGAGGTGCTGGTCCAACCGGCCGGGATTAAAAGAATCCCAGGTATTCAGCTCGGTAATCACTCCCAGGTGAACAAACCAGTAGTATTGCAGGGCTTCCCAGAATGTCCGGGGGGCGTTGGCCGGTACCCATTTACAGATCTCAGAAATGCGCTCCAATTCCACCCGGCGGTTGTCATCTTTCTCCACTCTTGCTAAATTTGCGACCTTTTCTGCATACCGCCGGGCAAATTTAATCAGTGCCTCTGCAGCGATATCCATGGCTTTTAATTGTTCCCGCTTGGCCAGAGCTTCAGAATCTGCCTGAAAATCCAGGGATTGGATATGATTTTGAATCTCCTTCTGAAAATCCCTTAAACCCTTATGATAGATTTTATCATCAAGTACAGTATGTCCGGGTGCCCGTTGTTCCATGAATTCGGTAAATACACCGGCCTCATAAGAATCCCTCCACTCTTTATCCATTTCGGAAAAAATTCGGTCCCGAATGCTTCGTCCCTTCCAGAAAGGAATAATATCATCCCGATAAACTTTTCTGGTTTCTTTACTCACCTGAAATGAAATTTTGTCCCGGCTGGCCAGAATATCCAGGTCTTTCAGACTATGGGTACACAGTTCCGGGTAAGTGGGAGTCGCCTTTGGTTCAGGTCCTCTCTCCCCCACGATCAACTCATTTTCACCGATAAACACTGATTTGTTTTCCAGGATATATTTAAAGGCCAGCGCCCGGGCCACCGGAATAGAGACCTTATCTGTTTCTCCAGATTGATAAAATCTGGTGAGTAAAACCGCTCGTTCGGTTGAAATATAAGGTTTCGCGTTCAGGGTCTGTTTTCGTAACTGTTTTATTCTGGCATTCATTTTATCCCTCGATGTTCACCTGAAAACCAAATTGTTCAAGATATTCCCACATTTTATTTAATTCCTCAGGTGACTGGTGTTTTAAATTAGCAAACTGATTTTTCATTTTCAATTTTTTATATTTTTCCAATCCCATAGGATTATATGGCAAGAGATCGATCCGGAAAATTCCATCTAACTTTTTCAAATAGGAGGCAATGTCTTCAAGATTTCCAGACAGATCGGTAACTCCCGGGATGAGCGGAATCCGAATATAAATTTCCTTTTTTAATCCGGACAGCTTTTTAAGGTTGTCCAGAATTAATTGATTGGATACACCAGTATATTTGATGTGTTCAATATCATCAATCAGTTTAAGATCGAACAGGAAAAGGTCGGTTAACGGAATGATTGTTTCAAAATCACGCCAGGGTGCATAGCCAGATGTATCGACCACGGTATGAAGCCCGGCCTGCTTGCAAGCCTGTAACAGCTCAGCAAGAAATTCTATCTGTAGTAATGGTTCACCCCCCGAACAGGTAATTCCACCACCGGAATCCTCATAAAATATTCGATCTTTCAGAATTTCATCGATTAATTCCGGAACAGTTACTTCCCTGACCTTTCCCTCCCCTACTTTCATATAGTATGGTCTGATGCAGTTCAACTGAGCAGATTCAATTTTATGGTTCTTGCGCAGCTTTTTACGGCTCTCCGGATTATGACACCACCAGCAGTTTAACGGGCAGCCCTGAAAAAATACAGTAGTGCGGATACCCGGGCCATCATGTACTGCATATTTTTTGAGATTGAATATGTAACCTTTGGTTGCCATGGCACTTTTACTAAAATTATCTGATAAATATAAGTATAAGCAGGGAATTGTCAGAGAAGAATTTTCGGATCGATAATATTTATCAGGTAAGCTTAGGATCGAAAATGTGAGGGATAGGTTCGCTGGTTCCGTTTCCGGCGTTTATAGGTACTGGCCAGTTCCAGAAAAATCTCAACATCCCGGTCATAGTCCATCTCGGTCCCATCAAAATAAAAATTTCGGATGGGCAGATTATCGTTATCCTGGCTCACCCGGGGATATACCGCTTCACAGACGATGCCATTCATACAGGTGAATGGACTGATATCAATAATGCCATCTGCCCCCTTTTGATACAGATAAATCGCGCCACCAACATTTAAAACCATCTCACCCAGAGAACCGGAGTACGGCAGATAGGGAGCAACCGGAGCCACTAATTTGGCGATGCTTTCCGGCTCTTCATACCCTTTAAATCTGGATTTCAAGGGTGCCTGCAACTGATGTTCGTCCCGCTCCTGAATTTTGTTCCTGACTACTGCTCCCAGCATCGATTTGGAGAATCGGTCCCCCTGAATAATCAGATCGTGCTTCTGCATGAAGTTGGTATAAAACACCCACTCCGATATGGAAGCCAGCCAGGCTTCACCGCCAAATTTTTCGATTCGTTCAATCAGGTAAGCATTGGCAAAGTCATCCAGGCGGCAGTAAATTTCACCGACCACCCCGATCAGTGGTTTTTCAGTATGGTAATCTGCCGGAATTTC
>CAZTXJ010000157.1:4030-7131 GCA_964617285.1 uncultured Calditrichaceae bacterium
TAGGAATCCGGACCGCACTTAAAATTGGTCATGTAAATGATATGAAGATTTGGATATTGCCCGACAATTTTGGCCGCGGCCAGGATTTTTCTTCCGTAATTCCAGTACATATTGGCGTTGATATCTGAGATCCCGACGTCGTCAACGGGCAAAAAATCCATCGGAATCACATTCACCCCATAATAATCCCGGAGCTTGTTTCCGATATCCAAGGTCATTCCCCGGTCATGAATATTGTAGGTTCTTCCCACCAGAACAATTCCGATTTCTCCGCTTTCCTTTAATCGTCCCAGGGCAATCTCCCCCGCCTGGATCAGAGATTTCTGAAAATTTTCCTGACGCTCAAACGCCAATTGAAGTGCCCGATCAATTTCTTTGCGCTTCACACCCAGCGGTCTAAGTGCCTGCCCAAGGGATTTTGCTACAGATTCCTGGCCATCTCTGAAGCGCAGGGAGGGAATAATCAGTTTATCATTCAGGGCGGTAAATACCGGCGAACTCCGCACCACGAAAGGGACAGTCTGTCCCCAGGGACAGTAATAGCTGTTTACCTCTTTAAAAGGGGTAGCGGCATTAATAGTATTGGGTATAAAAATCCAATCGACATTCTTTTCTATCAGATTATGGACATGTCCGTGATAAGCCTGGATGGGCAGACAGGGTTCGGCAATTGATGCTTCAGTACCCTGCCGGATGATCCGGGCATTGGTTTCATCGGAAAGCACAACCCGGAAGCCAAGCTCCCGGAAAAAAGTATTCCAGAGCGGCATTTGTTCATACAGATATAATCCCCTTGGTAATCCGATGGTCGCCCTTCCGGAGACTTCCGGATCATAATTCTGGAATAAGAGGTGTCTCCGGTAGGCAAGCAGATCATCAATCACCGGTTTTTTCTCACTGGACTGACGCCGGCGGAATTTATCCGAACACTGGTCTCCCCAGTAGGTTTTCTCTCCTTCTACTGTAAACTCCTGCATGTGGCAGAAATTTGAACAGGCTTTACAGGTAAATTCCTTAAGTGAGTAATCTACACTTTCCAGGCTGAATCCCCGGAATTTGGAGGACTTATGCATGGTATGCATCTTTTCCCTGGCCAGAAGTGCTGCACCCACTGCCCCAATCACTCCATTATATGGAGGTACGATAATCTCCTGATCCAACACCCTGGCAAAAGCGCTGGCAATGGCATCGTTATAGGCGGTACCACCCTGAAAGAAAATCACTTTGCCGATTTTCCGGCCCCGGACGACCCGGTTGAGATAATTATAGACAATGGAATAGGCTAATCCCGCCGCCAGATCCTGTTTTGATGCACCTCTTTGCTGATGCGAAGCTACATCCTGCTGCATAAACACGGTACAGCGTTCACCAAGCTTGACCGGGATTTTTGAGGAAAGTGCCAGTTCAGCAAATTCATTTTTAATGGAAATGCCCAGTTCTTCCGCCCGTTCTTCCAAAAAAGAGCCGGTGCCCGCGGCACAAGCTTCATTCATGGCAAAGTCCACTACAATGCCGTTCTCCAGACTGATGTATTTCGAATCCTGACCACCGATCTCAAAAATAGTATCCGGTTTAGTCTGAAGCATGGTGCGGGCTAAAAACTCAGCCCCGGTTTTATGGGCGGTAATCTCATCATTAATGGTATCGGCTCCCACTAACTCACCAATCAATTCCCTACCGGATCCGGTCGAACCAACGCCCATAATTTGGATATGCGACCCAAGTTCACGTTCTATTTCCCGAAGACAGACATCTACTATTTCTATCGGCCTTCCTTCCGTACGGGTATAAATTTCTTTTAAAACATGTCCATTATTGTCTAATACAACCAGATTTGTGCTCACCGAGCCGACATCAATTCCCAGGTAAGCTTCAATATTTCTTTCTGAGGCTGGTACCTGTCTGGGTGTTACCCGGTCCCGCAGAATGAGTACCTTTTCTTTCGAAAGCGGCTTACTGGCCGAAGACTCGGTTGGATTTGTTCCCTCATCACTTTGGAGAACCTGCAAACTCTCCGGCCTAACCTTTTTTTGTGATTGGTACTCTGCTAAAGCGGTACCGATGGCAGCAAACCAGGCATAAGCTTGCGGAACAATCAATTCCTGTTCATCAAGTTGAAAAATTTCCCGCATGGCATTTACCACGCCCTGGTTTTTAGCCACACCACCAATAAACAAAACCGGTTTTTTAATCCGCTTCCCTTTTACAATGCTGCTTTTAAAATTTCGGGCAACCGCTTCACACAAACCCTTTAACACTTCTGGTGGAGTAAATCCTTTCTGCTGGGCATGAATCATATCGGATTTGGCAAAAACCGAGCATCGTCCGGCAATCTTGGCGCTTTTAACGGCAGTGCCCACAATCGTCCCGATATCTTCCACATTATATTTAAGGCGCAAAGCCTGCTGATCCAAAAATGAACCGGTTCCCGCAGCACAATCGCCACTTTTGTCATAATCCACAATACCGGTTCTACCAGTGGATTGATCTTTTTCAATTTCGATAAATTTGGAGTTCTGACCCCCCATCTCAAAAATAGTTTTCACCTCCGGATACAGCTCACCCACGCCCCGGGCAATTGCCCTGAATTCATTTTCATAGTTTATGCCAAGCAGTTTCCCAATCAGGGAGCCACCGGATCCGCAGACCCGAATTCCATCAATCAGTTCGGAGGGAATTGCTGTATAAATTTCATTTAGCAATTCATACACTGCCTGTCTGGGATTTCCCCTGATTCGCCGGTAATTGGATAGCAACAGAGAAATTTCTGATTCCTCATTCAGATTTAACATCGGTCCGGGTGTGAAAGAAACAGAAATCTCTTCCAATTGTTTAATGTGCTTGGTAGAAACCGTAGTATCAAAAAGTAAGGCTGCTTTAATGCTTACAGTACCTACATCTATGCCAATGGTAATTCCCATTTAAATTCCTTCCAGTGCAAATTTTTCTTCATTCAAGAATCAGTATCGGGCAAAAAGCATCGAACCAAATTTATATAAAATAATAAGTGATGTACAAAATTTTCCGGGACCAATTCATCGGGTTTAAATAAACTAGATTTCCTCTGTAATTCCTTTAACATGACATAAACATAATTGATC
>CAZTXJ010000158.1:0-7126 GCA_964617285.1 uncultured Calditrichaceae bacterium
TGGTTAAAGAAACCCTGAATGCCGGGGAACATTCGGTGACCTGGAATGGCACCAACAATCTGGGCATTCCGGTCAGTTCCGGAGTTTACGTGTACAGAATAAAGACCGGGAATTATGTAAAAATTATGAAGATGATTTTGATGAAATAGTCCTTTTGGGGGAAGCAATAATACTTGGTCCACACTTTTTAGTGAGTTTTCTAATCACACCATATAATAAGGAGGTGTGTAATGAAATACTGTTTTTGCTCAACAATTGTCTTTTTGATCTTGATAAGCTGTCCTATCTATCCACAAGAGGTTGGAAATAGAAAATATGAGCAAAATGTACCCGTATTAATAAGACCAACCAGTCATGATCCAAACTTTAAAAATTTTCCGGAAAAATCTTTTTATAAATCACGCAACAACTGGCAGGCGATAATTGACAGCACTTGGGGTCCCGGTCTACCCCTGGCTAATAAACTAAATATATTTAACACGTATGCGGATGCTCTAAATGATGAATTTGATGGATTTTTATCTTTGGGGATGAACTGGGTTGACTGGGATAATTTAAGAAACAACTATTTCATGCAAATAAACGATTCCACAAGCCGGGGCAGGTTTTGTGCTCTGATGAATTATTTTACCAACGAGTTAAAAGATGCTCATACTTCCGCCAGGGACAATGGTGTGCTTTATTCTCCTTTGAATCCCGGCATCCCAATCCTTTTCGCCGGATCAGTTTTATCAGTGGAGCATTTCGGTGCGGCAGTTACTGTGCTACCTGATAGTAGTGTGCTTGTGTTGAGAACCTTAAGTAACCATCCGTTAGGTCTGCAACCGGGCGATATTATATTAGGCTATGAAGGTATTCCCTATAAAGTATTAATAAGCGAATTGCTACAGGCAAAATTACCCGGAGTTCTTCCCTGGCCAGGTGCAGAAAGTGCAAGAGCCCATCAACTTTTTCTGGGTGCTGGTATGAACTGGCACCTGTTTGATACCATAGATATTTTGCAACACTCAACAGGTGATACTTTACATCTACCTGTTGCACCAATGATAAACCTAAATGTGCCACCAATGTTGAATAATGAACAGGTCGAGATTCCTGGTATTCCATTTCCCGATTATTTCAATGATCAATGGGTAAGCTATGGTATCTTAAACAATATCAATATTGGTTACATATATCTCTTCAGTGAAAGACAGCAAGCTAACCCGGATCAACAATTTTATTATGCTGTAAATGCCCTCAAGAATACAGAGGGGCTCATTATTGATATGCGTTGGAATGAGGGTGGTTGGGCGCTCTTTGATCAGGCTTTTGATATCTTGTTCAATGATTTTTCGTTGACCATCGAGGATGCATACCGATCGTCTCCAACTACTTTCAGTCTTTCTCCCTCAGGGAATGCATCTGTCTTTCAAATTGATGGCGACCCAAACTCTCTATATGATAGACCTATCGCAATCCTGCTGGGTCCCACTTGCGTAAGTATGGGTGACCTTACTGCGCAACGATTTCGTTATCATCCTACAGTAAAATTTTTTGGTAAACCGCCGGCAGCAAGCCTAGGGGATAATATATTAATTACAAATTTTTCTGACTGGTTTTTGCTTTATTCTATTAGCGACATGTTTCATGTAAATAATCCGGGGAATTATCTTAACCGTAAGGAGTTCCCTATTGATTATCCGGTCTGGCATAATCCGGACGATGCAGCCAATGGAATCGATGCTGTGGTTGAAGAAGCTTTAAACTGGATGAATAACCTGGTATATGGCCATGATCTCACTATTAATAAAAGATGGTATTCACCAAGTGTTGATACTTTACATATAACGGCTACCGTTGAAAATCCCCAATCGCACCTTATATCTTCATCGGTTTATATTGTGAATTTGGATAGTTCACTGATAGATTCGGTCAGCCTGCACCCTGTAATAGCTAACCCGGATAACGAAATCTGGGGAGGTACTTACATAGCTCCCGTATTAGAAGATGAGTACAACATTTCTCTATCTGCTTATGATTCCACAGAGAATGAAGGGTTTACCATTCCGAATATTAATAGATTTACTACCGTGGGGCCTCTGGTTTTTGAAAGTTATCAGGTTCAACTAATATCTCAGTTAATAAACGGATATAGGGCCTATGTAAACTTATCAATCAGAAATGCCGGAATAAGCGCTGCTGCAGGACAAGTAGAGGTCGAGCTGGTGAGCGACGATAGCTCAATCATCAGTATTGGTAATTCCCGCCAGTTATTCGGAGAGATACCAGCCGGCCAGACACAGAATTCACCTAATTCATATATAGTTCGAGCGGATAATAACCCCCTGATTGATACCCTGCAACTAAAGTTAAATATTTATAGCGCCGGGAATCTTTACTGGAAGGATAGCACGGTAACGGTTATTGTCGGATTGGAAAATTTTACTAATTCCATTCCGGTGGAATACAAATTAAAACAAAACTATCCCAATCCGTTTAACCCGACGACAACCATCGAGTTTGATCTGCCTAAAACTAATGAGGTTACCCTCAAGATTTTTAATGTTCTTGGTGAAGAGGTGGCAACTCTCGTTTCCGATCGGCTCTCTGCTGGCTCATACTCATACGAGTGGGATGCGGGAGGCCTTGCCAACGGTGTCTATATGTATCGTTTACAAGCCGGAAACTATATTGAGACCAGGAAGATGGTGTTAATGAAATAATACTTAATTAAATATTTCATATTCTATGATTGTTGATATTATAGATTAAAAATATATCCAACACCAATTAGAGGAGGCAGTAAAATGAAACTCAAAACTCTATTTATTATCAATGCAGTAATAGCAATTGTTTATGGAATTTGCTTCGCGTTAGTTCCATCAAGAGTCTTACTAATTTACGGTCTGGTTGCCGGTCCTGCTGAAACACTTCTTGGGCAATTCTTTGGAGTAGCATTAATTGGAATTGGATTAATCACCTGGTTGGCCAGAAATGTTACCGATGCAAATGCGCTAGGAGCAATCGTACTTGCTTTACTTATATCGGATATTATTGGTGTTATTGTATCGCTCATTGGCACTGTCACTGGGGTAATGAATGTATTCGGCTGGTCAGCTGTCATCATCTATTTGTTTTTCACAATAGGTTTTACTTACTTCAGGTTTAGGAAACCAACTACTGCTTGAAAGTATAATATGAGCATTCCGTAAATAACCTGTTCTTGAATAGGCTATAAGCAGTCTTTTAAGTCAAGGTAACGAAAATGGTCTTTATGAGATAGTATCAAACCACAGAGTCAGACGCCTTTGGACAAGTCCCTCCTTGTTAGAGGAAAAAGTCTGACTCTGTGGTTCCCCCTTTCTGTCCCTTGACAAATCTTACATTATTTTGTATTTTAAGATGTCTCTTATTGTGAATTGTTCTGTTCATTGGGGAATGGGACACTGTGTATGATAACTTACGTTGGTATTTGAGGCGATCTCTTACCTGTCTATTGAAACGAAATTCCCCCAATAGGATGTTTTATAGTCTGGATTGACCATTTTATAATTAACTTTAAATATTTACCTTAATGTATACTGCATATGAGAATATTGTATCTTGTAAATTTTGTGACCTATTATGGGGAAATTTTCAAAAGATATTAAATTAATTATAATCAGATACTAGTGATGAAAATAAATAAGATAAGAATTTTTGAGGATGCTTTAAATCAGTTTGAACTCTTGCAAATTTCGGACAAGCCTAAAAAAAATCTCAGACTTTTAGATAAACTTCGAAAGGAAAGATTAAAAGGAATCAACTTTGATAGCTATGATGTGGTTTTTATCCAGCATCATCTAGGACCATTTGTAGCGCGAATATGTTCGATGTATGAAGACGGTCTTAATCCTGAAAGATCCTGGTTTATTGATATCCCTTATTCTACCCATTCGAAAGTAATCGAATTTCTGCAGGCAGAAGGGTGTCCTAAAAAAAATTTTCTTTCTCGTTTTAATAATCCTTTAGCCAATTATAGTGATGCTCAGAAATACCGGGTGCAAGAAATGATGGAATTGCTTATGAACCGGGATACTTCCCGTCAGCTTCTGGTTGTAGATGATGGGGCCTACTTTTTACGCTATTTAAATGATCTTAAAAATTATTCGCCTGAAAAACTCAAAAGTTTTAAAAATGTGCGCGTTGTTGAGCAAACTACCCGGGGACATCGTTATATTTTCAATCATGCTCTCGAACTAATAAAACTTCTTAATATATCTGTAGTAACCATTGCCCGGTGCCGGACAAAAGTCGAATTTGAAGGTCCCTTTATTGGGGCGGCTGTCTCCCGTGCTGTTAAACAAAGGTTGGAAAAGATGCCCCTGGCGAGTATGAAGAAAATCGCCATTATCGGATTTGGACCGGTTGGGAAAGCAACTTTAAAAGAAATTCTTCGAAAAAACATTTCTGCTTCTATAGATATTATTGATATTGACTCCGAAGCCCGGGAGTTGGCCGCTTCATTTCATTCAAAATGCAGAGGATTAACGCAATTAGATGAAAGAGTACAGTATGAACTTGTTGTCGGATGTACTGGATATAACTCCTTTCAGCTCAATCAGCGCCGTTTATTAGCTGATCAGGCAATTCTTGCCAGTGGATCATCTGCAGCCATCGAGTTCAATCGCGCGGGTTTCATTGATCTGGCAGAAAAGTTCCCGGATGATGAGATTGAAATTCTTGAAAAGGAGGAGACCATTCAGAAAGGTATTCACGCAGACATAAAATTGCAGCAAGAAGGTGGTAAAATATTTTCATTTCTGAATGCCGGTTTTCCTGTCAATTTTGATGGTAAACTGGAGTGTTTACCGGAATTTATCATTCAAGCCACCCATGGATTATTGTATTATGCAGGCGTTCAGGCGATACAACAACAATATCCTGGTGTTAATACTGTCGAACCTGAGATTGATCAGTGGCTTTTAGAAAATGCAATCAAAGAATTACAACAGCATGTGAATATTTAAGAAGTGATTACCCTCTAGGTCAGGAAAACAGGCGCATTCTTGTTACCAAAAAGAAAGTTAGGTTTCTAAACTGCTATATATTTGCGGAACATATAGAGAAAACGCTTTAGAACATTAATTAATAAAGGAGGTACATATCATGAGTCACTCAAACAAACAGCACTCGACAATTTACTGGAGGAAAGTACTAGTGGGTGTTTTCTGTTTGATCATAATGTGGATTATTTCTGCTTCTGCACAGGATAGCCCTAATCTTAAGTCTCAAAAGATAGTCGCCGAATACGTTAAAAATAAAATTCTTGAAGGCGACTTCGGAAACCGAACACTTTGGATGACCGCGACTCCCCTGGATAAGTCTTATGTTGCCAGAAATCTCATTCGCGATAAGAATCCGGATATCCCATTTCCTTATTCTCAAACCTGGCTGGTTATGATTGATGACAATCCTGATGCTAACTTCGCCCATCCGGTAAGATGGGTATTTGTTAAAGGGGATCTAAAGGAACATACTGAACCCATCGTTAGAGACTTTCCCCCCTTGATCCTTTCAGATCATGGAAAAGGCAAGGCGGTGAAAATTGGCTGCGTAGGGGTGACCCCGAGAGCTTGTCCGGATTCTTTGAAAGTGATACCTAAAGAGGGTCTTCGAATTCCTATTAAAAAAGAAAATAACTGTCTTAACGCCGTTCTTGTTTCAGGTGGCATCAATTCCGGGATGAACTATAATCGCTATCGACAAAACCTCAGAAGTATGTATCAAATCCTTACTGGTGCTGGATATAAAAAATCGAATGTCTATGTTTATTACGCTGATGGTAGTTCACTCGATCTGGATAATGCAGACGGGGATAATAACGATGCGACTGGAAATGATGTGACAGCTGGTGCTGATGAATCTTTAATTCGAGCAAGAATTCAACAGCTCTGCAAGAACCTCAATCCGAAAAAGGATATTCTTTTTCTATATTTTAGCAATCACGGAGCAGACAATGATGGAGTTTGCCTATGGGATGGAAACAACAATGGACTTGATGCAAACGAACTTTATTCACCCGCAGAACTTGCAGCTGATGTTGCAAATAGTAAAGTATGCAGATTGTTTATGATCCACGATCAATGTTATTCCGGGGATTTTCTTCCCATGGCGAGCGATGGGAACCATAAAAACCTCGTTGTCTATGTTGCAGCGAGTGCCACAGAGGTGAGTTGGGGACGTCAATATATGGCACAATGGGAACAAAACAATTTCAGTAATACCACAATGAACAACATGCACCAGGATGTCGTCAATAATGGTAATCTGACTTCTACCCCAGGGATGGCCGAAGGAACCCCAAATCTTGGTAACGTAAGCGGAAACATATGTTGTAAACTGAAGGTTTGGCCATGCTGGATATGGATCATTATTATAATAGTGGTGATTATTATTATTCTGATCATCTTCTATTTCATCAGAAAAAAGAAAAAGTAAAATAGGATTATGATATTATCAATTTTTATCCAATATCAGGAAAAGCATTAAGGGAACAGAATTCTGGAAAAGCAGAGCCGGCCAATCCCACCTAGAAGAGACCCACCCAAATAGATTTGACACTGGCTCTGTGTTCTTTTTTAAAGTTTTATTTCTTGTTACTCATTTGCTTGCTCTTTAATAGAAGAATTTTATCCAGGATGTCCCGTCTAGTCATCAATTTTAATTCAACAGTCAGATTTACAATCGCATCCCTGGATAAAATACTGCTTGATGTCAACGCTTCAACTTCAATTTCTCTACCTTTCTCCACTATAATATTTACTCCGCTTGTATTCTTCAAATAATTTTTTATCGAATACTTTCAAATATTCCAGTCCTAGCCATCCCTGGAACCTGGATCCCGGCAGTCCTTGCCGGGATGACAAAAACCCAGTCATTGAGAATTCTTGACAAAAGTCAGGAATGTGGCGATCCCCTTAGGGTTAATGCTAAATATCCATCCCTGGGTTTGTCTACGCACGCGAAGATTGCCTGCCTGCTGCAGGCAGGCTTCTCCCGCACCCGCGGGATCGCAAAGGCATTCGTCTTTCAGGTCAACCTCCGGTTTTTTTCCTGTAACATTTTTTATGTTTATGCGGTAATTAATTATCTATATTGATGC
>CAZTXJ010000159.1:0-4429 GCA_964617285.1 uncultured Calditrichaceae bacterium
TGTTCCAGGATTTCGATAATCTTCTTTACCGGAATCTTGAGAAAAACACTAACCACCTTGGGATCGAAGGTCTGGTTAATCTCCTTCTCGATGGTCTGCCACACTTTTTCGATGGCTTCACGGTCCCGGTACTGCCGGTGCGAGGTGAGCGCATCGAATACATCCGCCATGGCCAGCATCCGCCCGCCAATCGGGATGTCCTTCTTCTTCAGGCCATCGGGATAACCTTTCCCGTTTACCTTCTCATGATGGGTGGAAGCGATTTCGGTGACATTCCGTAAATTCCGGGGAAAGTGAATACTGCCCAGAATCTGCCGGGTCACCGCCGGATGCTTTTTGATTAACTGGTATTCCTCCGGATCCAGTTTGCCCGCCTTAAACAGAACCGATTCCGGAATACCCAGCTTGCCGATGTCGTGCAGCAGGCCGGCATAGCGCAGCTCTTCGCAGCAATTTTCCTCCATCGCCATCTGGTCACACAGGGCCAGGGTATACAGGGTCACCCGTTTGGAATGCCCGGCAGTGATATAATCCCGGGTATCCAGGGTGGCGGAAAGGGTTTCCACAAAACTGTTCAGGGATTCCACCTGTTCTTCGTACAGTTGTGAATTTTCGATGGTGGTGGCGGCGATATGGGAGATGGCGGTGAGCAGCGATTCATCCCTTTCGGTGAAGGGGCCGTCTTTTTTATTCAGCACCTGAAACACGCCCAGGATGTGCCCGTCAACATTTCTCAGCGGCATGGTGAGCATATTCTCGGTCTTATAGCCGGTTTTCTTATCGATTTCCGGATTAAAGCGGGAATCCTTATAGGCATCGGGGATATTCAGCACCTGCCCGGTGCTGGCTACGTGTCCGGCAATCCCCTTATCGGCCGGGAAGCGGATCTCCTTTCCCTTTTCAATCCCCATAGCCACAATGGACCACAGTTCGTTTTTATTTTCGTCTAACAGGAAAACGGTACAGCGGTCGGCATTCAGGATTTTGGCAACCTCTTCCATGGTGGTCAGCAGAAGTTTATCCAGCTCCAGATGAGCCTGTAAATTTTCTGCCAGATGAAGCAGTACCTGAAGGCGCTTGTTCTCTTCGCGCAACTGCTCCACTTCCCTGGGATCTATATTATTTTTCATCCTTTTTTTCTACCTCTTCATAATCAATATCTTCAATCTGGTTAGGATCAAATGTCCGGGTGTTCTTGTTGGGATTTCCTTTGATATTTGATTTTGGAGGAGATAAAAATTGAAGAAATTTTTTGGCGACGTTATATATCAGGTAGAAAAGAATGACGAATAAGATGAAACGAATCATAAGAGACCTTTGTCAAAATTAAAATTTACCAGTTTCTTACCGCTCTGGTGTTTACTGATTTCTACTAATATTTGACTCAAATGATTCTCATTATTTACAAAATCCAGGTTTTCCGAATTGATGATAAGCAGGGGTGTGGCACTGTAATTCCAGAAAAATTCTTCATAGAGATTGTTTAAGGCCTCTATATAATCCTCCTTGATCTGCTTCTCGTAAGAACGTCCTCTCTTTCTGATATTATGCATTATTTTTTTGGTGCTCGCTTTCAGATAAATAGCCAGATCCGGTTTGATGACTCGTTTTTCCAGAATTCTGGCCAGCATGTTATACAGGGTCATCTCCTTCTCATTCAGGTTCAGGGTAGCGAAAATGCGATCCTTAACAAACATATAATCGGCAATAATCCGGCGCTCGAACAGATCGTACTGCATAATCTGCTCCTGCTGCCGGTACCGGCTCAACAGAAAAAAGATCTGGGTCTGAAAGGCGTAATGTTCCGGATCCCGGTAAAAATCTTCCAGAAAGGGATTTTCCTCGAATTCTTCCAGGACAATCCGTCCGCCCATCCGCTGTTCCAGAAGATGGGCCAGGGAGGTCTTTCCCGCACCGATAACGCCCTCAATGGCAATATAATGTAAGTGTTCAAATTTCAGGTCCATTGTGGATACCAATCTCTTTCTATTAACTCTATATTCGTTAAATCACGGCAAATTGTTAGCAGTTCGCTTATCGATTTCCGGTGAGTGGGAGAAATGAAGTCCGGGTTAAGCTCGCTCAATGGTTTGAGCACAAACCGGCGATTGTGAAAATCGGGATGGGGAATGAACAAATCCGGGCTGTTCAGGATCAGGTCGTCAAAGAAGATAATATCCAGGTCGATTTCCCGCGGTCCCCAGCGAACCCGTTTTTTCCGCCCCACCTTTTTTTCGATTTCTTTCAGGGTTGCCAGCAGTTCCTCCGGCTTTTGCTTTGTTTTTATCCGTAAAGCTGAATTCAGAAAAGGTGGTTGATCCGTCATGCCATAGGCGCTTGTCTCATAAAGCGGCGCTATGGCCTCAACCGCTGCATAGGAATGTAATAAGTTTATAGCATCGATTAAATGTTTTTTTCTATCTCCCAGGTTCGATCCGATGGCGAGGTAAACCGGGGTCATTAGCCGTTTTTTCTGCGGAAATGTTCAACTTCAACGTTATCCAGGAATCCATTGAGCGGCACGTTTGGTTTCCGCACCCGGATAAAGACGGCTTCCACCGGAAATTCCTTCAACACATCGCGGGCGATCCGGTCCGCCAGGGTTTCCAGCAGGGTAAATTTGTAACTGCTGAATATGTGATGAACCTTCTGGTAAACCGCTTCAAAATTGACCGCATCGTGCAGTTCGTCGCTCTGGATAGCTTTGCTGAAGTCGCACTCCAGCTCCAGGTCCACCTGAAATTTCTGACCCAGTTCGCGCTCTGCCTGGTAATACCCGTGATGGGCATAGAAAATCATATTGTTCAGCTTAATTTTACCCATATTGTTTTATTTCCTCGGGAATTGATTCAACCACCGGGATCTTTGGGATGGGATATTTACCGTCGAAACAGGCATAACAGAAATTCCGGGATTGTTTGACGCACTCTTTCAGATCCTCAATATCAAGATACTTTAAGGAATTGACTTCCACATAATCCTCTATCTCTTCCAGACTCATATTGTTGGCAATTAGTTCTTCCCGCCGGGGGGTATCGATCCCGTAGTAGCAGGAATGTTTCACCGGGGGCGATCCGATCCGCAGATGAACATCCCGGGCACCGGCACCCCGGATCATCCGGATAATCTTCCGGATGGTTGTTCCCCGGACAATGGAGTCGTCCACCACCACCACGCTTTTGTCGGTAAAAAAATCCTTCAGCGGATTGAATTTCTGCCGAACCGATTCGTCACGCAGGTATTGGTCGGGTCGGATAAACGTCCGCCCCACATAGTGATTCCGGATCAGGCCGAAGTCGAAAGGGATCCTTTTGGCTTTGGCATAACCCAGGGCAATAAAATTTGCCGAATCCGGCACCGGGATAACCACGTCGGCGTCAAAGTCATCATAGGATGCCAGTTTGGCGCCAATCTTCTGCCGGACGTCGTAGACGTATTCGTTGTATTGAGAACTGTCCGGCCGGGCAAAATAGATCAGTTCGAAAACACATTGGCGCAGGGGTTTTGTTTCATCCGAAAACAGATTTTCCGGTTTCGGGGAAGAGATCATTTTTTCCTGGGTAATCTGGATAATTTCTCCCGGCTCCACTTCCCGCATGTTCACCGGACGCAAAATATCCATGGCGCAGGTTTCCGAAGCCACGGCTACATCCCCGTTCACTTCCCCGATAAACAGGGGCCGGAAACCGTACTCATCCCGGAATACATAGAGAGAGTTTGGAGTAAGGAAGATCGAGGAATAGGCACCCTTCACCCGCTGCATCAGCAACCGGATGGCATCGGGAATGGATAAGCCCAGTTTTTCGTGATGATAAACCAGGAACCGGCCGATGAGCTCGCCGTCGTTATTGGAAGATAAATGAACGCCATGGTTTCGCAGCCAAAGGGCAACTTCGTCATAATTGACGATATCGCCATTGCTGGCAACGGCATAGATCGGCCCGCTCAGGGTTTCGATAACATAGGGCTGGGCATTCTGCAGAATGGAACTACCCCGGGTGGGATAGCGAACCTGGCCCAAAGCAATTTTTCCCGGCAGGCTCTGCAAGACTTCCGGGGTGAAGACCTCCTTCACGTACCCCATTTTTTTATGTAATTTTATAGTTTTTCCATTGGACACGGCAATACCGCAACTCTCCTGTCCCCGGTGCTGCTCGGAGTACAAACAGAGCATCACCTGTCCGGCAATATTGGTGTCCGATCTGGAAAAATAACCGGCAACTCCACACATAAAACTAACTATCCTTCCTGACTGATAACAAGTCGAAAACTTAATATCTAAACCGAAAATAAGCAAGGTGTTTTAAGATCGTTATTCACGCGGGTAGATACCGGAATGGCCTCCTGAAACTTCCTATATTACCAGCAAATTTACAATGGATAGAAAATTCTGAAAGATTTTTTGAAAACTAAAAACATGTCACCACTA
>CAZTXJ010000159.1:4529-7081 GCA_964617285.1 uncultured Calditrichaceae bacterium
CACTAACCCCGTCAGGGGTGATATATAAACTGTCATTAATCAAAAATCTTGCGGGGCCGTTTGGACCAGCCTGAAAGGCCACTCTGCCTTGGGAAACTGGCTTTTGAATTTGCCGTTATCCGCCAGTCCGTAGCCGATAATCAGGTCCCGGTGTTTCACCAGCATTTGAAAATTCCCCTCAGTCTGGATGTCCATTTCGCCCCGGTTTACAAAGTTTTCCAGGGTTGTCAAATCCGGGATATCCAGAATATTCTTCCCGGCTGCTATACCGAAGAGCTGGGCGCCTTCGGTGCTGAATTTCGCTGCCTGGGTCATGGGGTGGGCTATGGCTAATCCGCTGGTGAAGGGTTTTGATTTGAATGGAAAAGTGGCAATCTCAGGCGTAACGGCAGTTATATTTTTAGTCATATAATATCTATATCTGGCGAACAGTTTCCGGTCGATATCAAAATGCCGGGAAAGCATATCCAGGTACTTTTTCGCCGGGGATTTGGTATCGGGAATAAAATTGAAATTCAGGGCAGGCTTCTCTTTTCGAAAGGATTTTTTCTCCATCGATCCGGTTTTTCTGATCCGGGCCACAAAAAATCCCTCGGTCTGGTTCTCGAAGGGATAAAGCCGTTTCGCCTGTGCGAGCTGGGGATGGTAACTTTTACCTTTAAATTCTGTAATCCCGGGACGGTTGGTCAGGCCCGGCAGGTCAAAGCTTTCCAGCGTCACCGGAAATTCATTCAGGGCATGATCGACGATTTCCTCATTTTCTTCCACGGTAAGAGTACAGGTGGAATAGACCAGCGTTCCGCCCGGCTTCAACGCTTTGATGGCGCTGGAGATCAAAGCCCGCTGTCCGGAGGCCAACCGGATACAGTGATTGGGTGTCCACCAGCTTAAAACCTCCGGCGATTTGTGCAGCGTCCCCAGTCCCGAGCAGGCCGGATCCAGCAGAATTTTATCAAAGGTTTCGAAATACTGGTTACCGAAACTCTCCCCGTAATTTTTCACCACTGCGGTGTTGACGATCCCGAGCCGCTGCAGATTATTGATCAAAGCCCGCAGTCTTTTTTGCACAATGTCGTTGGCCAGGATCATTCCCTGGTTTTCCATCATCACTGCCATCTGAGTGGTCTTGGAACCGGGAGCCGCGGAAACATCCAGGATAATTTCTCCCGCCTGCGGTTGTAACACCAGCGGGGGCAGCATGGAGGCAATGTCCTGCACATAAAAGTGGCCCAGAAAGTGGGAAAGACTCTTTCCGATGGGATAGGGCTGATAAGTTAACCGGTAAATATCCTCCAGACCGGGGAAGGGCTCCAGCCGGAAACCCTGTTCTTCCATAAATTCCTTTAATTGAGAAATTTTGCCTCTCAGGGTATTAAAGCGGATGGTGTGGGGAAGCTGCTCTCCCACGCTGGCAAAAAATGCTTCCTTTTCGGACCCGAGCAGCTGGTCCATTAAATCCTGAAGTTCCGGGGAGGGTTTATAGGCCATGGATTGTTTTCCGGAGAATGACGGGCAAATTAATCCTACAGTTTTCCATACACCTTAAGATTGCTATGGGAAAGGGATTTGACTTCCGGCCGGCAGAGCTGTACCAGTAAATCGGCAATTTCCTTGGGGGTCACCCAGGCGGAGCGATCTGCGTCCGGCATCGCTTTTCGGTTGGCCGAAGTATCGATAACGCTTGGCAACAGGCAATTGGCATGGATATCGTAGGCTTTACCTTCGTTGGCCAAAATCCGGGTCAGAGCCAGAACCGCCGCCTTACTTACCGAATAGGCTCCCATCTTTGCCGGAAATTCTTCGGCGTTTTTAGTGGAAACAGTAAAGATTTTCCCGTTGCACTGAACCTTCATAATCCGGAAGGCTTCGCGGCTGCACAGGAAGGCACTGTTTAGATTCAAGTTTATCATATGATTCCACTTCTCTACCGGTGTATCGGCAATCTCGCCACCCATCCAGAATCCGCCCATGATGTGCAGAAACACATCCAGCCTTTTGAAATCTGCCTCGAATTTCCGGAAAAAATCCTTTACCTGGGACTCAACAGTCAAATCGGCTTCGTAACCGGCCAGATTTTTGGCATCCGGGACAAATTTTTTCAGATCCTCAAATTTTTGGGCGGTCCGGTAGTTGGTATAAACGGTAGCACCATATTTTATAAATTCGGCGGTAATTTCCCGGCCCAGCGATCCGGTTCCGCCGGTGATTATGACATTGAAGTTCTTAAGAGCGTTTGCCATTCCAATCTCCTTTAGCTTGACTTATTGTAATAAATTTAAGGAATTCTGCTATCCATTCCTATGGATTCATGCAAAAAAAACAGGGGATTAGGGAAAAGACAGATGAAATTTTACGGATCAGTAGGATTGGAATTCTTCTTCCGGTACCGGAATCACATTTTCCAGGACGGTTTCCTCAATGGTCTCCACCGGAATCTTAACCCGGCGCTTGGAGAGCTTGCGGTAAAGCGGAGCGGTGATCAGGGACAGAAAGAATGCTGCGATAACCCAGTTTGGAATATTCAGCACTGCGCCGAATAGTGCCAGGAAATA
>CAZTXJ010000160.1:0-7045 GCA_964617285.1 uncultured Calditrichaceae bacterium
CAGGGAACGGACCGTAGGCCTCGAGCTGCACCTTGATCCCTTGAGTAAATACGCGGTGCTGACCTTCGGCGGTGAGGCTACCATCAGCTTGAAGCCGGGACAGTATCAGCTTGTGACAGTAAAAATGGCACCAATAGAAACCAAACTTGTTATTTCCGATCAGCTCGGCAGCAGACTGGTTCAGGTGAATGATATTACGGGGAGCGGATGGCTCAGCAGAACCGCCAATGACGGGATTAATGCGCCTACTGATATTGATTTTGATTCAAGCGGAAGAATATTTATGGCTTCCAACGGGGGAGGTATTTTGGTAATCGATAATTTGACCGATATGAATATCACTCCCTTCGGCAGCGGCAGGCTTCATTATACCATAGCCATCGATCGAATTAACCATTATGCTTATTATATGACGCAAACCGGACCACTGTATAAGACCAATATCGATGATCAACAGGATGAGACCACGTTTGCTGTATCAGGGGAAATAGGTGGAAATTTCAACACTAGCGGAATTGCGGTAGATGATGAGGGTTATGTCTATATCACAGACCGGAGTTCTTCCGGGGTGTATAAATATAATCCCGATCCTAATGTAGGGAACCGCATTGTTGCCTCTTATACGAACCTGCCGTTCGACCCCCGGGATGTTCTGGTGAAGGACGGATACGTCTATGTCGCAACCATTTCTCCGAATATCGTAAGATTGACAACGGACCTGACTTCACCGCAAATATTCGGAAGTGTGGCCACAGGCGCGGGTGACACATCCCCCGGTCATTTGTTCGGCCCTTCACGCTTTGTGGGAATATCACAGCAGCATTTCTGTCTTATTGACGAAGGATCCCTGACCTATCCGGTCGGTATTGATCTGGACAGAGTCATTGTATTTAACAGCCCGGGCGGATGGAGCGGCTGGGAGGCCAGGCAGGGCGCCGAAATGACGGGTGGCGATGAATTCGGGTTTTTTATAGGCAGATAGAAAGTATATTATACCACGTTATTCATAATGTCCTCGAAACAAAAACTCCTTTTAGGGTGGGAAGAAGGCGTTATTTGTGATATATTTATAACAAGGAGAGGAATATGAGGAAGGCAGCCATATTTTCACTAATTTCGTTATTAATCAGCATTTTTTTATTCGCGGTGCTTACCTGTGATTTTTCTCCTTATGAAGGCCAGGCGAGAATCGGGATAGATTTAGGCTCGCTCGGACAGTCCGAGGATTCTATGGCCGGCTCACGGGCGGTTAATTTGCCGCAGGGTTTGGGATATAGTGATATTGCCTCGGTAACAATAACCATAAGCGGCCCGGATATTAACTCAACAAGTACAACATATGCCTTGCCGCCCCGTTACCTGTATATTTTTGTACCCGCCGGAAAAGAACGCACGGTAGGAGTGCAGTTGAACATTGATCCTTCCAATGCCTCTGCCGTATTGGCTTTCGGCGGTGAGAATACGGTGAGTTTGAGACCGGGTCAGTTTCAATGGGTTCAGATTCAGATGGCACCGGTCAAGACCAAACTCGTTATTCCTGATTATAGCAACTATCGGGTAGTGCAAATTAATGATATCTCAGGAAACGGGTGGGACTCAGTGGGAAATTTTGCCAATTCATATAGTCCTTATGATGTTGATTTTGACCGCAGCGGGAGGATTTATATCGCGAAATATGGATTCAGTATCGCCGACGATATAATTCGAATAGATAATATAAATGAGACGAATCGTCTTAATATTGACCCACGCAATGGGGCTGGTGGTCATTATAATACTATAAATTCAATAAGCATAGATACAAAGAATAATATCCTCTATTTTTCAAATTCCGGCAGCAGTATTGACTACTTTAATCTTACGGAACCCCAAAGTACTACCCCGACGGCGACGGAGATTTCTTTGGCAGGGACGTTATCCTCAATTCAGGCTGTGGCGGTAGATAAAAGCGGGGAGTATATTTATCTGGCTGCACGCGATTCCGTCAACGACTGGGCGATCTTTAGATATGAGATTCAAAATGGTAGTATAGTTTCCTTTAAGGATACTTTTTTGAATACACCCCGTGATATTCTCGTAAAGAGCAGTGCTGTATATGTTACGAATATTTACGGAACCGATAATTATAAAATAATACAATTAACGAAAAATCTTCAATTTGTCGCCGGTTTTGGAATAAAGGCACCAGCTAATCCCAATACAAATAAAGGCATGTTTTATGGACCCTATCGTTTTGTGGCAGTCTTGAATGATAAAATAACGATTGTTGATGATGACCAGGGAGACAACGCCGATAAATTGGTATCTATGGATGATATAAACGGTTCAAATTGGCAGACATATGGATCTACGGGAAGCGGAATCGGACTGTTTAACTTTTTTTACTTTTGTTGATATAAACCAGGTAGTCTGTTGAAAATAATCTATTATACTTCCGGTGTATCAGGTTCGGGGCGAGTGGCCATCGGAATATCAATAGGAAATGCCTTAACGCGGAAAAATATCACCTGTGAATTTATAATTCTTTCAAGTTCACCATTTGCTTATTTGGCGGAAGTATGCGGTCATAAACACCTCGAAATTCCCCCAGAAGATGAAAATTTACTTTCCCCGGGAAATTATTCCAAATCGATCCTTTTTAATACGCTTATTGAAGAGCAGCCGGATGTACTGTTGATTGACCACATGTGGTTTACGCTCTATCATTTTATCGATAAGCTTTCATGTAAAAAAATTTATCTCAGCAGACAGGTGATTACACAGTTTTTTGATATCAATTTACCAAGTGGAAGTTTAACTTTTGATCCGGAGCAATATGAAAAAATAATCGCCATTGAACCTTTTGATTGTGATATTCCGATGACCAGGATCAATCCATGTGTATTACGAAATAAAGATGAAATACTTCCCAGAAAAAGCGCATTGGAAAAATTGAATCTCACAGCGAAAGGCAGAAAATGCCTTTTGGCGATAAATGGAAGGCCCGGGGATTTTGTCCAAAACAAGAATAAGTATGTATATTTGGAAAATGAGGGGCTCGATATGTTTTATACGACAAACTATGCCGAAGACGGTATTTTCCCGATAATCGATTATTTTAATGCGTTCGATCTGGTCATTTGCCAGGCAGGATATAATCAGTTCTGGGAGACAAAATATTTTAACAAGGAAACGATTTATGAAACAATACCACTTCATTTTACGAGTATGAAACGCAGGATCGCTGAGTGTAGTAATTTTTATTTTAAAGAAAACGGCGCTGATCAGTTGGTAAAAATAATTATGAATCTTTAACCGTGTTCCAACTACTTATGTCTATGCTGAATTTTTCCTTTAAAGTATTGTTATAACCCACATAGTATTCTTTTAGCCGTTCAAAAATCAGAGGATTTATTTTTACCTTATCGATATTGTTTGAATTGATCTTGCTATGCAGGGATAATGGGATAAAATCGGGTGAAACACCCAAAAAATCATAGAGTTCTTTAATTTTTTCTTTATTGCCGACAAACTTTTCCATTATCAGTATTTTGAATTTCTTATCGGTGAAATATTTTTTATAACTATCTATGGTTATAAAATACTTTCCCCGGTTCAAGTAATCGAAAGGAGATAAGGTTATGTTTTTATATTTCGGAGCCGGTATATTATATAGGAAAACCTCCTCCGGGGACCGTGTTTCTATATGTTCATGATAGGAATAAAAATAGTTCGATAGGGCCCGGTATACCGGATTGCGTATCATAAAGAGAATTTTACATTCAGGGTATGAAGATTTTATTCTCAGGGCGACTTTCTCGGATTCTGCGTATCCTGTTGTTTTCTCACCGTATAATTTGACAGTATTATGTGAGAAATATTTTAACTCATAATAATCCAATCCTTTATGGAATTCGGAATCCCGAAGAAAAAATTTCGGTTCCGGTTTAAACGGCTTTGCTATGGCTATTTCAGGATGCTCGTCTAATATATGAGCGAGGTAGGTTGTCGCACAGCGCTGGGCCCCGATAATAAAGAAAAAATTTCTTTTTTTCATATAAAGTTATTCTATATTCAGGAAGCTTATAAATCAATACGTGGAAAAAATGATTTGTTGTGATATATTGTGTATAAGGAGATAAGTATGAAGAAGATAGTTGATTTTTTCATGGTTACAATAGTAACAAGTATCTTTGTATTTGCGGTGTTTGCCTGTGATTTCAGCCCCTATGAAGGCCAGGCCAGGATAGGAATAGATTTAAGTATACTTTTTGCAGAAGACGGCTACGCAGATGGCGCAAGGGCACTTTATCTTCCTTCGTCATTAAGTTCCCAAATTGAGTCGGTGGTTATTACGGTCAGCGGTCCCGGAATAAACACCATCTCTACAACCTACACCACTCCTCCAAGGTTTTTCTATGTGTACGTACCGGCGGGAAGGGAACGCACCGTCGGATTGGAACTGCACCTGAATCCGGGCAGCGAATACGGGGTTTTGGCTTTCGGCGGGGAAACCGTGGTAAGCCTGAAACCGGGTCAATACCAGTTTGTACAGATACAGATGGCCCCTATTGAGACAAAAGTGGTCATTCCGGACAACTTGAACAACAGGCTTGTACAGGTAAACAATATGAACGGTGATGGATGGTTCGATTTTTCTACGGGCGGCCCCGTTACCGTTGCTTTTGATTCATCCGGCAGAATATTTAAAGCCAACGGTTCCACAGCCCTGCAGGTGATCGATTACCTTTCCGCGACCACAAGATTCGTTACTTTCGGACCGGGAGATCAGCAGCGTTCCGTTGCCGTTGATACCGCACGACATTATGTGTACCACATGGCGACCTATCAACCCCTTTACCGGACGGATTCCCAGGATGATACCATCTGGACGAGTTTTAATGTTCAGGATGACGTCGGGGTGCGTACTTTTCACTGCGCTGCATTAGCAGTGGATGACGAAGGGTTTGTTTACATATTGAATGATTCCGGATTGGAACTGTATAAATATAATCCTGATCCGGCGATACCGGGCGCGGACAGGGTAATTGCACAGTACACTATTCCCTCTACGCCTTGGGATGTTATGGTCAAAGGGGACTATGTGTATATTGCTGTAAATGCAGTCAACGTTCACTCTATTATAAGGCTGACAAAGAACCTCACTTCCCCGCAGACATTCGGCAGTGCCGCGACCTCTTCCGGAGATACCACTCCCGGACATTTTTTCGGACCGCGGCGGTTTATGGCTGTTGTGAACAAAAAATTCTATGTTATAGACGAAGGAACAATAACCGGACCCGAGAACGGATACAATGTCAACAGAATCGTGTCGTTTGATGATATCGCCAGCTGGGCAGGATGGGAAGCGAAACGAGGGACTGAAATGGGCGGTGATGATTTCAATTTTTATCATTCCTGCTGAATGCTGAACATTCTTTATTATACTTCAGGATTAACCGGGGCCGGCAGGGTAGTCCTGGGGATTTCCATAGGAAATGCGCTTCGCAGAAATAACGTACGCTGCCGCTATACCATTTTAAGCAGTTCCCGGTTTGGCTTCTTGTCCGGAGATTTTACACATCTTGATGTCCCGGTAGAACCGGCTGAAAAGTATTCTCTTAATAACTACAAGCATTCCGAACTTTATAAAACAATAGTTGAATATAAGCCGGATATTCTGGTTGTCGATTTACTGTGGTTTACCCTCCATAATTTCATCAGGGGATTGGACTGTAAAAAGATATTTCTCTGCCGTCAGGTACACGATAGGTTTTTTACTATTTCATCACCGGACGGCGCGTTAAGCTTTCATCCTGACGCTTATGACACATGCCTGGCGATCGAGCCGTTTACACCAAAAATAAAAATGAAGCAGATTAATCCGTTGATAATCCGTAATCACAATGAGATCCTTTCCAGGACAAGTGCGCTGCAGGAACTTGGATTGGCCGATTCCGGTGATAAAAAAGTCTGTTTATTCGCCTTTAACGGGAAGCCCCATGAGTTTGCGGAAATAAAAAAGATGTATTCGTACCTGGAGGATGAGGGGTATATCATGGTGTATTCGACCAATTATCAAGGCGGATTATTCCCCGCAGTCGATTATTTTAATGCATTTGATCTGATTATTTGCGGGGGCGGCTATAATTCCTTCTGGGAGGCGGTGTATTTTAACAAGGATGCATTGTTTGTTCCCGTAAAGAGGCGTTTTGAGGACCAGGGTTGGCGTATCAGTAATTGCCGGGATTATTCTTTTACTGAAAACGGTGCGGATCAATTGGTAAGAATAATAATGGATGGGTAACCGTATGCTGATTTGGCAGCCTCGCGCTGTCTGATACTCATTATAAGCGATTATCTATGCAACCGAGTCTGTTTCCTTTTTTTATTTTTCCTTATCAAAATCAAACATGAGTCTGCCGGTCATGGGATTGAGTTTAAAATGTGTGATAACAAAACCAATCTTGTCCGGGCTGACAAACGCCTCCAGGTCTTTGCGTTTTATCCATATCCAATCCGCCGGGGTGCCATGTTTTTTACAGGTTATAGAAGAGAGATACCAACCCTGCTTCAGTTCCGACTCTTTTATTTTTGTATCACATGCGACTGGGGTATATGAACTGTCGGATATTTTTTTATATCCGCCGAAATCCCATGCGTTTTCTCTTACCAGGAATTCATAGACGGTTTTTTTAACTACGAGTATGTTGAATACCGGTCCGATTTCATTTTCACCGTAAAATAAATGACCAATCTGCCCTTCACTTCGAGTACCCGCAGCAGTGGTTTCTATTTCGTATCTCCAATTGATCCGTTTATTTTTATCGGGGTTTTCTTTCGCTGTTACACATGTGAGTAGAAACAAATTAAGAAAAATAATACCTATAAAAGCGTATCGCATGTTATGTTCCTTCATTTGATTATTATACAGGTAATCGATCATGAGAGGCAATAATGAAGTATAAAAAGATAAAAAGAATCATCAGCCTGCGTTTCCGCATGAGGCGGATTAATTCCCCCCCAAGGCAGGGCCCAGGGCCTCGCGCAGCTCGTTCATACGGAA
>CAZTXJ010000161.1:0-7039 GCA_964617285.1 uncultured Calditrichaceae bacterium
CAGAGTCCCTATGGCCGGGTAAACCTGAATCTGTACGAAAGCGGCAAGCAGGTGCTGGAGGCCGGTGGCATCTCCTGCGAGGATATGACCACTGCAGCTAGTATCGTTAAATTGATGATCCTGCTTGGTAAATATCCCGGTCAACCGGAAATGATCAAAAAAGAATTTCTGACACCTTATGCCGGAGAATTAACTCTCGCCGAGAAAAATAATTCCTGAGATTCCGAATCCATGGGAAAGAAAATTCAGGTCTGCCACATTTCCAAAGTGGAAAAAGATAAACCATTTGTTTTTAACCTCAATTCGCAGGAACAGGTTGCCATTTTCAAAACCGAGGAAGGTTTCTTTGCCGTGGAAAATCGCTGTCCGCATGCCGGGGCATTTTTACATGAAGGGATGGTCTCGGATAATATCCTCACCTGTATCTGGCATGGCTGGCGTTTTGATCTGGAAACCGGACAGAGCCTGAATGAATACTGGGCAAGACTCAAGACCTATTCCCTGGAAGTCGATCAGGATAATATCTATATCGAAGATTAATGCGGGGAAGACATCGGGCAGGTATAACTATTCTTAGCTCCGGATTATTCCTCCGGTTTTATGATAACGTCTTCCTTAACCGGGGTAAAGATGCTGATGGCAATGGCCTGCTTGTTTCCGACGACCGTTGAGTGTGGGACGTTTGAAGGGATGGAGCAGATATCACCTTCGGAAAGAAGGACCTTTTCGCCATCGATATCATATTCGAGTGTACCCTGTTCCACCATGGTTACCTGTTCCTGGGGATGGGAATGTTCGGGAAAATGCAGACCGGGTTCATAAACATAACGGACCAGCATAATGCTGCCGGTAGAAAACACCTGCTGGGTTAGTTTGGGATCGAGTTCTTTAGTTTTGGTTAAATTCCAGGAAGAACGGGTGTAGCGTGCCATTGCTTCTCCTTTAATTTCTTCACTCTTTGAGAATAAAATAATTAATCACTTTCTTTTTGTCAAATTCTTTTTTTTATTGCTGTGCATATAAATATAAAATTCTGTGAAATCATTGAATTTCGTGAGAAATATAACAGTTTTATTGAAAAATTCAAGAGTCCGGTAATTGACCACAGGAAAAAAACATAACCGGATGGAACAGTCCACTTGCCTCATCTGCGGGTCCGGGCAGAATACTCCCTATCTGACGGTACCGGATCGGTTTAATCCCAAGGAAAAATTCCAGCTGGTAAAGTGCAACGGGTGCGGTTTTGTTTTCCTTTCGCCCCGTCCGGATGAAGAATCTATCGGAGCATATTATCAAAGTGAAGCTTATCAGCCTCATCAGGAAAAAGCCTCAAGTTTTAGCGAAAAAATTTATCGCTGGGTTCGCAATCGGAATGTTCGTTATAAAAGAAGGATTATAGAAAGGATTGTCGAAAAAGGTAATCTGCTGGATTACGGGTGCGGGACCGGTGAATTTCTGCTGGAGATGCAGCAGGCCGGATGGCAAACCATTGGCTACGAGCCGGCAGAAAAAGCGGCCAAAATTGCCCGGGAATATGGATTACAAATGATCCAAAATCTTTCGGAAATTAAGAGTAAACTGAACGTGATCACCATGTGGCATGTCCTGGAACATGTGCATCAGGCCAATGAATTGCTGGATAAAATTCACCAGGTGCTGGATCCGGAGGGAATGCTGATCATTGCCGTTCCCAACCGGCTGAGCTTCGAGGCACAAATGTACCGGTCAAACTGGGTGGCCTGGGATGCGCCCCGTCATCTGTACCATTTTACCCCTGCAGACATGGCGCGATTTCTGGACAAGCATTCCTTCCAAATCGTAGATCATAAAATGTTATATTTCGATCCCTGGTATAACGCCCTGCTTTCCGCTTCTCTGGAGACGACCGTCAAAAACGGTCCCATAAAAATTGTTGCCCTCTTTAAAGCCCTGCTGTTCGGTAAACTTTCCATGTTTTTTGGAGTGCTGGATAAGAAAAGGGCCTCGAGTGTGATTTATCTGGCCAAACCAGTTAGCCAAAATATCTCCTGATCTTTTTCAAGGTGGGTTGATGGGCCTGGGTTGGGTTAATTTTTAGAAAAGATCGCATCACCATTAGCAATCTGGCCGAAATTTCCCTAAATTCGACAAATTATTTGCAAAATATCAAAGGATTGGAAAGATATGGCAAAAAAGAAAAAAACTATCCCCAAAGAGACCAAAGTCGAGGCAAAACAGGCTGCTAAATTTTCCCTGGACACTTTTGAAAAGCCCGCATTCATTCTGGGCTTTTTTATTTTCCTTTTTATCGTTCTGGTTGTTCTGTATAAACCGCTGGTCTTCGAAGGAATGGAGCCCAACGGCAGCGATATCGTTTCTGGTGTGGGTAAGACCCACCAGTTGAAGATGTGGGAAGAAAAAACTGGTCACTATCCGCTGTGGAATCCCTATATGTTTGGGGGAATGCCTACCTATCAACGATTCGGGCCAAGAGTCTGGTCGTTCGATACCCTCCTCAGTGATTTAGGTTTCCTGACAGACTGGCGGATCTGGTATTATCTGGCCGGTGCACTTGGTTTGTTTCTTCTGGTAAAATACCTGGGACTCTCAGCGGCTGCCGGCATGCTGGCTGCCCTGGGATTTGTTCTGATGCCCCACTTCCAGGCACTAATCATCGTTGGTCATTTTGCCAAATTCCGGGCCATCATGTGGATGCCCTGGGTGCTTCTAACATTATTGTACTTTTTGAACAAACGAAACCTTTTATCTGCCCTGTTGTTTTCTCTGGCCCTGGCGATGCAATTCCGTACCCAGCATTATCAGATAATATTTTATACCCTGATGCTGGTTGCCTTTTTTGCCATCCCCGTTCTGTACAAATTGATATTTGGAAAAAAGTGGCCGGAGATCGGTAAGATTTTCGGATTTTCGGTATTTGCCCTGGTGCTGATGGTTCTTATCTCTGCCCAAAACCTGCTGAGCATCAAAGAGTATACGCCATATTCTACCCGTGGAGGGAATGCCATTTCCATTAATAATACTCAAACCAGTGAACAGGAGAAAAAGGGCGTCGGTTTCGATTATGCCACCGCCTGGTCCTATTCGGTGTCGGAATGGTGGAATTTAATTGTCCCGAAATTCCATGGCGGAACTTCCAATGAACTTTATACCGGAAGTGCCGTGCCGGCCTTTAAAAACAGGGAGCTCCCCACTTACTGGGGTAGTATGCCGTTTACTCAATCTTATGAATATCTGGGAATATTAATGGTATTTCTGGCTGTTTTGGGATTCGTATTTGAGTGGCACCGTTGGGAAGTAAAAAGTCTGACCTTTTTGACCGTTCTGGCTTTACTGATGTCCCTGGGTAAGAATTTTTCTATTCTCTATAAAACATTTTTTGTCTATGTCCCCTATTTCGATAAATTCCGCGCCCCGGTGATGATCCTGACCATGGTTATGTTTAACATTGCGGTACTGGCTGCTTTCGGCCTCTCCTTTATTCTGCGCTCCGATTTACAGATCAAGGAAATAAAGCAACGCTTCTATGTGATTTCCGGAATTTTTATTGTCATCCTGATGATTCCTATACTGTTCGGATCTTCTCTATCCCTGATGCAGGCCCAGGAAGCGCAACGGTATAATCCGGAAATTTTAAATATGCTTAAAAAAGTGCGTCTTGAAATGCTACGCAATTCCAGCATAGTAAGCCTGCTCTTTCTGCTGCTGGGTGTCGGCAGTATCTGGGGAGTACAAAAGAAATGGTTCCGGGTGGATTTTTTACCGGTAATTATTATCCTGGCGGTATTGGTGGATTTTTGGGTGCTGGATACCCACTATGTAAAAGGGAAGTTCATTGATCCCCGATTGGCGGAACAGCAGCAGTATGCCAAAACTCCTATCGATCAAACCCTTCTGCAGAATGATCAGTTGTTCAGGGTCTTTCCCACCGGCCGCCTGTTTTCCGATACCCGCTGGGTGTATTATTATCAATCGATTGGTGGATATTCCCCGGCAAAGTTGCAGGGTATCCAGGAAATTGTGGATAACTGCCTGTATGCAGGTCTGGGAGATGGTGTGCCCATCAACTGGAATGTGGTTGATATGCTGAATGTGCAATATCTGATATCCAATCAATCATTATCCTCTTCTCATTTAAAAACGGTAGCCTCGGACGAAAAGATGAATCTCTTTGCCCAGGAAAATTCCGGAAAATTACCCCGGGCTTATTTTGTGAATAATTACGTGCTGATACCCGATGGCGTTGAGCGGTTAAAATATTTAAATCGCCCGGATTTTGATCCGGCCCGCACCGCAATTCTGGAGGAGAAACCAACTACATCGGTTGAAGTCCCGGACAGCGCTTACGCCAAAGTGGTTTCATATGCACCGGAACAGATTGAATACTCGGTTTATACGGATAAACCGGCGCTGCTGGTGTTTTCCGAAATCTACTATCCTAAAGGATGGCGGGCTTTGCTTGATGGCGAGCAGGATATGAAGATTTATAAAACCAATCATCTGCTCCGGTCAGTGGTTGTTCCGGCGGGAGAACATTCAATTGTCTTTAACTTCCATCCGGAATCCTATTATCTGGGATTATGGATTTCGCTGGTGAGCCTGGTCGGAACCTACTTGTTGTTGACCGGTTTGGTCTATCTGAATTTCGGAAAAACAATCCGGCAAAAATTTGCCAGGAAATAGATCAGTCGTTTCATGAAAAAAGTTCTGATCATCAGTTATTACTGGCCGCCTGCCGGTGGTCCAGGATCCCAGCGGGCAGTGAAGTTTGCTAAATATCTGCCTGAATTTGGCTGGGAGCCGGTAGTGTTATCGGTCAGGAAAGGGGAATTTGCCTATCTTGATCCATCCCTGGAGTCGGATGTTTCGGCGAGCGTGATTGTTCACCGGACGCCCTCGATCGAACCTTTTCTGTTTTATAAAAAAATGACCGGATTAAAATCGGACGAATCAATCCCTATCGCCCAATTAATGCAGAAAAAGACCGGATTTAAAAACAGGATATTCAACTGGATTCGGGCAAATCTTTTTGTACCGGATGCCCGTATCGGCTGGATCCCTTTTGCCCGAAGAGCTGCCAAACAGATCATTCGGGACCACCAGATAAACCTGATTTTTATCACTTCTCCGCCCCATTCATCTCAATTGATTGGAAAATACCTGCATCGAAAATTTAAGATTCCCTGGGTGGCCGATTTTCGTGATCCCTGGACAGATATACAATATTATAAAATTGCAAACCGTAATTTTTTTGCCCGAAAACTGGATTCACATTTTGAAAAGAGCGTTATTGAATCAGCAAATCATATCACCTCGGTATCCCGGGGTTTAATTCAGGGATTTGCTGAGAAGATCAATAATGATCCGGAAAAATTTACTGTTTTAACCAATGGATATGATCCGGCGGATTTTCCTGACCAACCGGTCAATGGGAACAAAACTTTCCAGATTTTACATACCGGCAATATGAACGTTACCCAGAATCCGGCGGCTCTTTGGAAAGGATTGGCACTCTGGCTTAATAAACAGCCGGATTATCGGTCATCAGTAAGGGTAAAATTTATCGGTCGGATTCATCCGGAGATTCTGGAAAATATTCGGAAAAATGGGCTGGAGGACATTACCGAAATAGAATCTTATAAACCGCATGATCAAATTATCCGGGAAATAGAACGGTCTTCCCTCTTATTATCCGTTGTACCGGATGTTCCGGATAATACGGGAATTGTATTAAGTAAAAATTTCGAATACATTGGCAGTGGCCGGCCAATCCTGATCTTTGGACCTCCGGAAAGCGATATCGGCAAGATCGTTAGAAAATTTTCCAACAGCCTTATCTGCCCTTATCGGGATGTTGATAAATGTAAAAATTTTATTGAGGGCACCTTCGCGGACTGGCAGAGTAATCGTTTACAATTTTTACCAGAGAAGCAAAGAGAAAATTTTTCCCGGCGGGTTATTGCGGGAAAATTGGCCGATATTTTTAACGGTTGTCTGTAGTTTGGATAAAATGGATTTTTTTTAAAACTCAAATTGATCAGTTATGTCTTCCAAGTTTCAAAAAGCTTTTTTTATGTTGAAGAAATTTAAAAAGGATATTACCCGGGATCGTCAGATCTACCGAATATCTGATGACCTGAAATCTCCAGAGTTAGGCGAGTATTATTTTATCATGACCGAAGAGCAAATGCTGCAGGGACACAGCCAGCAGTATCATTTCGATTCGGGGGGTATCCCGATAATTCCCTCTTATATTGATGTGGAAGAAAAGAAGATGGTCTATTATCCGATATCGATCGGGCAGTATGGCCTGGCCATCTGGAATACTTATCTGAATACCGGTTCGGAAAAGGATAAAAACAGATTCCTAAAAATCGCTGAGTGGTTTTATGAGAATCGGATTGATGATCCGAAATTGGGTGCGTTCTGGCTGACCGATGTGGACAAGCCAGCCTATAGGATCAAAAAACCCTGGAAATCTGCTTTTTCCCAGGCACGGGGGATAAATATTTTATTGCGCGCATATCAACTCACCGGCCTGAAACAGTACAACGAAGTAGCCCAGAATGCCATGAATCCCTTCACTTATTCCATACCGGATGGCGGTATCACTTGTTTCACTGAATGGGGGCCTTTCTATGAAGAATACCCGGCCCAGGTTCCGGTACTGGTGCTGAATGGTTTTATCTTTTCACTACTTGGAATCTACGATTTTATCCGGGTTCACCCGGAAGATTCGCTTGCGCAAAAAACATTTAATGAAGGTATCGACACCCTGATCAATATTTTACCGGAATATGATATGGGTTTCTGGAGCAAGTATTCCCTGTGCAAGGCAGAATTTCATCCTGAGGTAGATCCTTCCACCATTGGATACCATCATCTTCACATTCTGCAACTGGATTTACTTTATCGCCTTACCGGGCGGGAGATTTTCCAGGAATATGCCCGGAAATGGTCATCCTATTCCAATATAATGAACATGATGAAAATGTATTTCATAAAATACCGTGCGTTAAAAAAAATGAACAGGTTGTAAGAT
>CAZTXJ010000162.1:0-6931 GCA_964617285.1 uncultured Calditrichaceae bacterium
CCCGGTATTAAAACTCTGCCAACTCTGACCCTGGTCTCCACTCCGGAAAATACCACCGCCAAGTGTGCCCAGGTAAATGTAATCGTTATAGGAGAAAAGCGAATAATAGTCTGCAGTGGTGTTCGGCTGTCCGGTTGTCGGTTGCCAGTTATCTCCTAAATCAGAACTTTTGAAAACCTGATTACCGGTAGTGGCATACAAGGATCCATCATGTTCCATAATGGAAAGAACATCAGTTGAATCAATCTCCGGTACTTTGATCCATGATTGTGATCTGGTGCTGGAAATCCAGCTAAATATTAAAATTATATTTAAAATCCAAAACGATTTATTCATCTCGACCTCATAATTAATTAGAAACGATCCTATATATTTCATTTAAATTAATTTTTCCTGTAATCTTCTGTTTTGAGATTCATTTAATGTTTATGAATAGAATAAATGCTCAATCGATTCTATGATGTTGATCTGGTCATTCCAGTTACAAATTTATAGATAGATTGATTAATTTTTAGGTTCAAAATTGATACAAATCGGGAAAAAAACAGGAAAAGATTCAAGCTCTCAGGATGGCCAACTAGCTCTAATTTCAAACCAATAGGTTATCCTACCGCATCAACACCATCTTCACAAACAACCAGGCCAGATCCTGCTACCTGGCCTATTTCATAAGAATCATTTTACGCGTTTGGAAAAATCCTTTAGCATCAAGACGATAGATATATACCCCCGAAGCCAAACTACTTGCATCCCATTCATATGAGTATGAGCCAGCAGATAGTCTGTCGGAGACAAGGGTGGTTACTTCCTCTCCAAGAACGTTATATATTTTGAGAGTTACTACACTAGCCTTCGACAGATCAAACCTAATGGTTGTGCTGGGATTGAAAGGATTAGGATAGTTCCGATAAAGTTGGTTTTGGGTAATGACGGTTGCTTGTTCTGTTTCAGTTCCTAATACCTCCGTTTCGACTTCAAGCAGGATATTTTTGATGGGGTCGATGGGATCGTCGCTCATGATTGAGAGATTTCCATTCAATGTTACCGTGTCACTTTCAGTCGGAGCACTGATTATTGCGGTAACGTTAACCAAAATGCTGTCTCTGAAATTTAATGTCTGCGGTCCGGCAAAATCCGTTTGGGCTTCGAACCATGGGCTGTAGGGTGAATCCCAAAATATATCGGAGACAGTCAATGCTCGGGTTCCGCTATTTCGAATTGTGAAACTCCAATAACCAGAATCCAGGGGTGCAATATATCCGAAATGGTGGGAATCAGCCGAGGTATTTATCCTGCCGGTCAGGAGACCGCCGCTGTCCTGCAGGGTTGTTGCCATGCGAATATCACTAAAAACGATTCCGGAAAATCCGGTTTTCGCCCAACCGATCACCAAAGTTGATGTATCTGTGGCGGCCAACCCGGGATAAATTTCTTGTTCATTGGGCAATTGAGAAATATTTTGGGGAAATTGCCCTGCATTCCATAACTGATCATTGCTATAAAAAATTTCACCGTTTCCGGGCCAGATATTTACCGAATCCCCGAAAGCATGGTACACCAGATGAAGCCGGTCTGCCTTGTCAACTGCGAGCTGGGGATAAAAACAATTTGCGGTATGGATAGCAATGGTATCAGTAACCAGGAAATTTCCGCTCATATTATTTCCATATTTAACCAGCATGCCGTCGGTAACTACAAAATGAAGTACACCCTGTCCGTCCGCTATTGCTGCCGGCCGGGAACTACCCATGGAGGTAATAAATTCCGATTGCCAACTCCCACTGGCATTTGTGGCGTGTCCCAGACCGGAAGTTCCGTTGTTCCAAAAAATATGTGGAGACTGTTGATCGTCCAAAACAATCCGTGGATCAGAATCAAATGCGACGCTGTTACTGACATTAACCGGTGTGGTGGTGATTCCCAGATTATAGGTGGCGTAATAAACCTCCGGTGCCCCGGTTGGGGCATCGCTAAAGGTAAAGTGGATTACTCCGGTATTGTCTATCATAAAATCCGGCCAGGTATGTCCGTCTATGCCATCCTGTGCCTTACTGGTAATCTGGATTTTGGGTACAAACGCTCCGCTGCCATTGTTTGTGTAAAGGACTTCTACATCGCCCTCGGCAGGAACAAAACCGTTCCACATCAAATGGACTGTGTCATTATTATCCACCCGGATGACCGGAAGTTCATCCGTGGTATTATCTTTAGTTATCCTGGTAAGTTCCCACACTCCCGATTTATTTGTCGCATAGATAATCTCTTTGGTAGAACTTACCGTTTCATACTGAGTAGCATAGACAATGTGAACATTACCCTCGCTGTCGAATGCCGCATTAAACCGGTTATTAAACATGCTGTCTGCAACCAGCTCAAAGTTATTGAATGAAACTGGTTGCGGCGTGGGTGGTGTAATGCCGATATCTATCTGCATGATATATCCCTGCCCCTGGTTTAGCCCGCACACCCAGAGATATTGTCCATCAAAAGCAAGACCGTTGGGATAATCCAGTGGTGATGGAAATGAATAGAGCATGGTGAAGGTTTGTGGATCGAAGGCAATGATATCTTTACCATTATTAACATTTCGGGAAATAATGACTGCAGAGTCATGTGCTGCCACACCATTGACTGAATTGGATTGGACATAGGTTGCCAATAGTGTTCCTAGGGTGTCAGTTTTATAAATGGCAGGTGGAATTGGCGGACTGAACTGTCCTAAATCGGCATTCCATAATTCTCCCTGGCGATATCCGAGGCCGGTGGCGATGGGACCACCGGTGGGTAGACTGGTTATTATGGTCCCACTGGTATCTGTTTTGAAAATAAGATCATATATTGCATCGGCAATGTATAGACTCCTTCCGTCAGATGCGACGCCCCAGGGGAGCACCGAACTACCACCCGGAGCAGGGAAGGTATGCACCACAGCAAAATTATTATTGGGATCGAGACGGTGTATTTTTTCGTTATTTATTTCGGCATCGGCGAGATAAAAATATTCACCATCGTAGGCTAATCCTCGAACACTTTCAACCTGTGGAGGAAGTGGGTATATTGCCAAAACCTGACCAAGTGAATCCGGGACGGCAGGAACAATTGGAGATGTAATTGTGCGTTCTTCCTGTCCCACTACAGTAAATTGAAAATGTGGAGAATAGCGCTGATAATTCTTTTCTGATATCCATCCCACACCGGGCAAATTGGTCCCTGTTTCTATCTCGCCGGCTTTTTCAAGAATGCGTAAATAAATGTTCTCTTTATCATACTGAACCTGGTACCAGGTCTGAGAGGTTTGCCCGAACAGTACTGAAATCGAGCAGAGAATAGCCATAATTACAGTATAAAATTTCATGCTATACCTCCTTTTTTACATCAGATATAATATATAAATAAACCCAAAATATTGTGCAACATTTAATATAGCTGAAAAAGAGGTTAGATTAGCCACTTTTTGAGTGAGAATGCTCAAGATCAATAATCACATTTGCTCATGCTTCACCGATTCCAATCTTTAATAATACATTTTTGATCATTTTATATCTAATTGGCTGAATTCCATTTGTGAGACTATAAAAAATATAGTAATATTATTGTCAAAGTCGAAACCACACTATTACAAGTTAGTGTATCCTAAAAATCGCCCAGGCTTATTTTTTAACAGGTGAATCAGGTTGTAGTTAATATTCAAACATAACGAGGTATTAATGATAGATTCTGATCTCGTCAGGCGGTTGGCCTTACTGCCCAGAATGGAGAATATTCCCAGGGAGGAGCTTGAGTGGCTTGTGGCACACGGACACCTTGAGGCGTACGATGCAGGTACGGTGATTGCGCCAAAGGGAAAGCGTATTGAGAAACTCTGGATCATTCTTTCCGGACATATAACCGTCCAAAGAGATCGGGGAACCGGGTCACGACAGGTTACGGAATGGCGCGCCGGAACCGTGACCGGGATGTTGCCATATTCCCGCATGACGGGACCACCGGGCGATAACTACCTCGAGGAGAATTCTGAATTCCTCACAATTCACGAAAAGGACTTTCCCGAGATGATACGCCAGTGCCCGGTGTTTACTGCGTACACCGTGCACAGTATGCTGGATCGTGCCCGCGTTTTCAAAACCAGCGATCTCCAGAATGAAAAAATGGTATCGCTTGGAAAACTGGCAGCCGGCTTGGCCCATGAGATAAACAACCCGGCATCCGCAATCGTAAGAAGTGCAAAGCAACTACTTGACAGTCTGGCTGAAGCGGAAGCCGCATCGAATGCAATTGGGGCTGCAGGTCTTTCCGATGATCTGTTCAATTCCATTGAGCAGGTGCGTTCGGCCTGCTTGGCACAGCCAATCGGTAATGTTCTCTCGCCAATCCAACAGGCAGACCGGGAAGAAATGATCGAGGACTGGTTGAATGATCACCAAATGGATCCCACATATGCGGAATCGCTGGCCACCACTACTGTTACAATTGATTTGCTCGACAAACTGGTGGACATGACTTCTAAAGACACTCTTCCTTTTGTACTACGGTGGATTGCCGCCGGTTGTAGTGCACGCTCGCTTGTGGTTGATATAATGACTGCATCGACTCGCATTAGCGAGCTGGTTTCCGCGGTCAAGAGATTCACCTATATGGACAAATCGGCCAAACCGGAGTTAGTCAACATAGAGGCCGGATTGCGTGACACGATCAGGGTCCTGGCATCGAAGGTAAAGTCGAAGGGAGCCAGCATTACTATAGATGTTGAAGCAGATCTTCCAATGGTGCATGCGAATGGAAGTGAGCTAAACCAGGTCTGGTTAAACCTGATCGACAATGCTCTTGATGCGATTTCAGAATCCGGAAATATTAAAATCACCGCACTAAAGGAACTGGATCGGGTGGTTGTTCGCGTGATCGATGATGGACCGGGCATCCCCCCTGACACCATGCCCCGGATCTTCGATCCCTTTTTCACCACCAAGCCACCGGGAGAGGGAACAGGCATGGGCCTGGAAATTACCCGGCGGCTGGTGAATATGAACCATGGTGACATGTCTGTCAAATCCCGGCCCGGCCAGACAGAATTCAGAGTTAGCCTGATGGAAGCAAAGACTAACCCTAAAGGGGTAGACCAGCATAGTGGCATAAAAGGTAAATAGGCTATAATCAATCGAAATACTTGTTATAAGATTTGTATGGAAAGCTAATTTTCGCCCTCAAACCGGCAAGATGTTTTTTAAAGTCTGTATATCAGATGGTCAACAAGATTTTAATTAACTGAATTTAAAAGGAAGAACAAAATGTCCAAACCCATCATTTTAACCACCGATGATGAAATAGAAGTTGGCAATGCAATAGAACGCGATTTAAAAAAGAAATTCGGGAAAGACTTCCGGATTATGAAAACTACCTCCGGCAAGGAAGCTTTGGATACCATTCGCCAGCTAAAACGGCGCAACGCTCAGATTGCCCTCTTTTTGACCGACCAGCGAATGCCGGAAATGGAGGGAACGGATTTTCTGGAAGAAGCCATGAAACTCTATCCTGAGGCGCGAAAAGTTTTACTTACCGCGTATGCGGATACGGATGCGGCAATTTCTGCCATCAACAAACTGGCGCTGGATTACTATTTAATGAAACCATGGGATCCCCCGGAAGAAAAACTATACCCGGTTATTAACGATCTGCTTGAGGACTGGCGATCGATTAACCGTCCGCCTTTTGAGGGAATCCGGGTAATTGGAAACCAATGGGCTCCGGCCTCATATCAGGTCAAAAGCTTTTTGGTACGGAACAACATTCCTTACCTCTGGCTTGATGTTGAGCAAATCGAGGAAGCCCGGCAATTGATTAAAGTGCCGGGAAAGCCGGATATGGAACTGCCCTGTCTGATTTTTCCGGATGGCACCGTTCTTCAGAAACCGGATCATCGGGATATTGCGGAGCGGGTTGGGCTCAGAACCAGCGCGGACAAACCATTTTATGATTTGATTATTGTGGGAGCTGGCCCGGCCGGATTGGCCGCTGCTGTGTATGGAGCATCAGAGGGATTACACACACTGGTTATTGAACAGCAAGCACCTGGGGGTCAGGCGGGAATGAGTTCGCGCATCGAAAATTATCTTGGATTTCCGGGGGGGCTGTCGGGAAGTGAACTTGCCCGGAGAGCAGTAACCCAGGCTCGCCGCTTTGGCGTTGAAATCTTAACTGCACAAAAAGTAGTTAAACTTATCGCAGATGGTCCGTCTCGTAGTGTCAAATTAGCGGATGGCAAGGAACTTGGTTGCCGGGCTTTGCTTATTGCAACGGGTGTTTCCTATCGCCGGATTCAGGCAAAAGGAATTGAGAAACTAACCGGGGCAGGCGTGTATTATGGCTCCGCAATGAGTGAGGGAGAATCGGTGAGGGGGCGGGAGGTGTTTATCGTTGGCGGTGCAAATTCAGCCGGACAGGCGGCGATGTATTTATCCCAATTTGCCAAAATGGTTACCATACTTATCCGGGGAGAGTCGCTTTCCAGCAGCATGTCCAGGTACCTGATTGATCAGATTGGCACTACGGCCAATATTAGGGTGTGGACAGAAAAAGAAGTAAAAGATACAATTGGGACTGATCGGTTGGAGAAACTGGTTATCCAGTGCAGAGACACGCAGGCCACCGAAACCGTTAAAGCCAGTGCCCTTTTCGTTTTTATAGGCGCCCAGCCCCATACTGAATGGCTCGGAGATATGCTTGCTCGCGATGAACATGGTTTTATCCTTTCCGGCCCGGATATACCAGTGAAAAAAAGAATACCTGCCGATTCGTCAAAGGAGCACCTTCCCTTTCTTCTCGAAACAAGCCTTCCCGGAGTTTTTGTAGCGGGAGATGTTCGTCACGGTTCGGTGAAGAGGGTTGCCTCAGCCGTCGGCGAGGGATCGATGGCGGTTATGTATATTCATCGATA
>CAZTXJ010000163.1:0-6795 GCA_964617285.1 uncultured Calditrichaceae bacterium
TTGGTGCCATTCCAGGTCACCGAATGTTCCCCGGCATTCAGGGTTTCTTTAACCAGCGTCCGGATCTCATGCCCGGTGATATCGAAAATCTTTAGGGATACATCCATTCGGGCCGGTAATTGATAACGGATCGTTGTGCTGGAATTAAAAGGATTGGGGTAGTTGTGTAATAAAGTGAAACCCATTGGTGGTTTAATATCAAGATTATGAATGGCTGTGGGTGGTGATAAAAACTTATAGTATAATCCGTAATTTGTACCAATAAATAAAGCAACCTCTCCCCACATTCTTCTCGTTTCGATTTCCAATACATCCCAATCGAAATTATAATCGGTAACATCATTCCAACCCCAGGGATCATACTTAAACACTCTTCCATCAGCAGTAACTACCGTTAAAAAAGACCAGTCCCAAAATGCATCATAGTATTCATCAATAGATATAAGCCCAACTCCCGGTGGCAGTCCAGACATATCATATTGTGCCCAGTTTTCACCATCATCCGAATAATATATACCTAAGTTCCCAACCGCATAACCAAAATAATCATCGAAAACGAAGTCTCTTTCAATAAAATTTGGAGGTAAACCATTATCCGATCTTACAAAATTTCCGCCGCCAGGGGAAGATCTGAAAAGCCCGGAAGTTACCCCGGCATAGATCCTGTCAAATAGATCCAGACCAATTGCACTAATGGTTTCATTCAAGGGTAATCCGCTACTTTTATTGACAAATATCCCGTTTTCGAAAACCCAGACTCCAACTCCTTCAAACGCCGCAATAACTCTTTCTTCAGAATCTACTTCTAAATCTTGCATGGACTGATTGGGCAACCCGTTGGTTATATCTTCAGGTGGACTCAAATATGTATTATATCTGATGATCTTATATTCAGTAGGTATATAGGAACCGGAAACACAAAATTTCCCGGTGTTGTTGTCTATGGCTAGTAATTTGGGTTGGGTAATTAAAGAAGCGCCTGAGGGCAATAGTAACCAGTTTAATGAAATATCTATTGGATCCTGTGTATAGTAGGCACCTGTTTTGTTCGATCCTGCGAGCAAAATGTTTTCCTCCAGACCCGATGATGCATTTCTGAAACCGAAAGCCCTAATTTCATCTTCAGATAAGCCAAGATTTCTGGTGTACTCTTCCTGTGTATTCAAATTTTTCCCATTTAAACCGGCCGTTGTCTTGATTAAGATCTGCATATCCACGTAAAATTTATTACTTACTCCCCTTTCCTGAAAAACCGGCACTACCTTAATTCCGTTTACATCAGCAAGAAAACCGTTATAAAATTGGTTCCAGGTCATTCCATTATCAGTCGATTTATACACATACCCCCCGGCGCTGCCGCCACCGGCGTATAGATTCCCATCCTCATCCGCCGCTATTGCCCGGTAGCTTCCGCTGGAGATAAAATCCCAGGTTACCCCCTGGTCCATTGAGTAATAAACTGCGCCGCTTACCACGGCAAAATGATAATTATTAACCGGATTGATGGTAAAATCTCTGGCAACCACACCGTCTACCGGATGAAGCCAGGTATCACCATTATCCGTAGATCTGAAAATTCCTGAACCAAATAACACGGGATCATAATTAGCTCCGCAGAATATATCTCCATTTCCGTTTACCATAAATGCCTCAATGTAGGTGCTGGTCAGGTCGTTATTGATCTTTATCCAGTTATTGCCGTTATCGGTAGAACGGAATACGCCGCTGTCTTTACTGCAGGCAAATAGATATCCCGGTTTATCCGCGTTCACCCTGGAGATCCTTAAACTGGTGAGTCCGTTGTTTATGGTTTCCCAGGTTGTTCCCCCATCAGTCGTTCGGTAGACCCCACCACTGTCGCTGCCGACAAAGATATCTCCGGAGTCGTTAACCGCCAGACTGGTCAGCGCATAATGGTCATCATTGTTCCAAAATGGTCTCCAGGTTTCATAATCCCGGGAAATAAAGATGGCACCCCGGGTAAAACCGCCGGTAACACTGCCGGCAACCGCACAGAGAAGATTGCCATTCCGCTCAATTGCCATATCTCTGACATCGAGCGGATTTATCGGATTGGTTGGATACCAGTCCTGTGCATAAATAGAAATGGCACTTAAAAGTATAATGATCATCGAAATTAAGAAGGTTTTCATTCTAACCTTTTCCTTTACTTTAGTAGTATCATTTTGCGGATTTCGGTGAAGTTGTCTGCAACCATTTTATAGAAGTAAATTCCACTTGCCAATCCTTCCGAATCCCACTCATAATTATACTTACCGGCAGAAAGTGTTTCTGATACCAGTGTTGAAACCTTCTCACCCAGCGAGTTATATATCTCAAGCGTTACCCGGGATGTTTTTGGAATAAAAAAAGAAATTGTGGTAGTTGGATTAAATGGATTGGGATAGTTTTGCTTGAGAGAATAATCTGATAGATTCCGATTAATTTGTTTTAGGTCTGAAGCTCCTCCAAGACTCAGTTGGTCAATAAGTGCATAGCTGCCAATGCCAGGATTTGTGCCGCTATTGCTTACCATTTCGAACTGTATCCACAGTGAATCCGGAGTGCCAGAATAGCCAGCGCTTGGATCAAAACTAAAGGATGTATATGATGATACACCCGCGTCTAAATCAATACTACCGCTGCCAGTAAGAAATCCATCTTTAAAATAATATGTGTATACTGATAGAACCACTTCGTTACCAACAGGATAAAACTGGTAGTAACCATTGAGAACCTGATCATACTGAGTAACCGGGAATGTTACCGTTAATACCGGGTAGATTGGAAAGCCATTAAAGTCTGGAATTTCAATTCTTGCTGCATAAGATCCGGAATAAGCATTAGCAGACCTTGAAACTGTTATCCAGGTTGATGGAAGATTGTTGGTGTTCCAGTATTGTGGTGTGTTTTCATCAATCCAGTCCTCAAATCCAGCATTCGGAATCTGAGCATTTAGAGAAATTGTTATACACAGAATTAATAGTATAAGTGTTACAAATTTCATGATATCTCCTCTATTATTTAATTGAATAATTTTTTAAAATGATTGTTTTGTTTATTATGTAATTATTTTAATAGCAACATTTCCTTGGTCTGGACAAAATCCCCTGCTTGTAGTCTGTAGAAGTAAATTCCACTTGCCAATCCTTCCGAATCCCATTCATACTGATAAGTACTGGCGGGAAGTGTTTTTGATACCAGTGTTGAAACCTTCTCACCCAGCGAGTTATATATCTCAAGCGTTACCCGGGATGTTTTTGGAATAAAAAAAGAAATTGTGGTAGTTGGATTAAACGGATTGGGATAGTTTTGGTCTAAAGCATAATTGGTTGGTGCCTGGTCATTTTCTCTTTCAACAGAAACTACAAAATCCGTTTTATAAATTTTTGCGCCTCCGTTCTGATTTTCGAAAAATCCGGCAAAAAGAGTTTGTCCATTTGTTTGCGCCTTTATTTCTACAACCGATACTGGTGCATAAGATGGAAAACCTTCATTTATAAAATGGCCTGTATCGCCGATTGCATAAACAACGCCACCTCCTTGCGGACCAGGTTGTGAATAAACCCCAAATAGTCGGGGTTGCCCCGCTACTGCTGTTTTGCTAAAACCTTGTAGCGACTCTCTTGTTACCAGGTCTATGAGCGAGTTTACATCATCACTTGTTTTAATAATTCCGTTCTGAATAAATAAATCTACCAACCCTACTGCCCATGCTCCTGTATCACCGTCATATAGTTTGCCATCTGTAGTTCCCAAACCAAGACTATATCCTGCAGAATTATTCTTTGCTACTATTTCACCCCCAAACCCAATGTGGGCGACGGTATCTTCTGACGAAACTCCTGTTACCTGCAACCAGCTATCTCCATTATTTTCTGAATAAAAGACTCCATTACTTGTAGCCACAATTAAATTGCTGTCTATTGTCATCTTCATATCGTATACCCAGGAGTTTGATGGAATGCCGTTGTTTGCTGTATTAAACGTAACTCCGTTGTCCAAAGACCTCAAGACGCCATTACGGGTTCCGGCGAATATGCTTTGGACAGAGGTGGTTGGATTTACCGCAACAGAGAAAATATTATCGCCGGTCGGAACGGTTACCAGTGGACTTCCCCAGGTATTTCCATTATCTGAAGATCTGTATAAGCCTTCACCCTGTGGATACGGCCAGATGCTGGCATATAAATTTCCATCGCCGCCTTCCATAATTGTTCTGGCATTATAAACATCCCATAAATTTTCCCAGGTTGAACCATCGTCAACCGATCTTCTCACGCCGCCCATATCTCCATTTGGCCAGTTGTAAGAACTTGTGGTAACAAAAATATGCTGGTTAACCTGACGAATCACCATATCCGTAATACCCCCACCTTCCGGTATCCCGGTGGTTTGCTGCCAAACCTGTGAATAAATACAGATTACTCCAATAAATAAAAGCATCATTATTGTAGACGTGATTTTCACGATTCTCACCTTATTAAATTAATTTCAGATTCTGTTAGTCCATCAATTACTCAATCGAATATCTTATGAATTTTTAATCCGATGATTATTTAGTTACAGTCAGGCCGGTCTTTTATGCCAGTTAAAGTAAGCAGCCCTGTAAGAATGCGATAGTAATCCGGAAAAGAAACTCACACAGATAAATACAAAAGAAAACAAATATAAATAATCGCACATAATATTCTCCTTGCATGTAAAGGGTAAGGAATGAATAATTACGGACAGGATTTTGACGAGTGGTTTATTTAGCCGCTTCGCCGGAGATGGTTATATTTAATTCTGTCGGGAATGGAAAGAAGAAATACTGATGATCTATATATAAAGGGACAATAGTTATTCATCATTGTCCTCCTGGGGTTTAATTAAAGGCTAAAACTTCAAGGTTTTAAATAATTTTAATACCGCCTCCTGCCATTAGTAAATGAGTCAGTAATCGCTTAGTATATACCTAAAGATCAAAAATCGGGTGATTCTCAACAAAAATAGTGATTGTTTATAAAGTTGTCAAGAAAAAATCGCCTGGTGAGCATATTTTTTTGTCTTTGCGATTAAGGGGGTGGCATGGTCCGCCCGCCGGACATCGGCGCTGGAAGTAATTCATTTAAGTAAGGACAGACCTGCGGAGGGATAATCAGTAAGAATAGGAAGCAGATTGCCACATTCCTTACTTGTGTCAGGAATTCGCAATGACATGTTACTTTAGTCTTTGTGATCCCGCACCTGCGGGAGAAGTCTGCTTGCTGCAGGCCGGCAATCTCCACGTGGATAAATTACCCATGGAAGGTTACTTAGCGTGTGTCTTAAGGAGATCGCCACATTCCTGACTTTCGTCAGGAATTCTCGATGACAGCTTACTTCAGTCTTTGCGAGCCAGGGATGGCGCGGCAATCTCCGTGTGTGCGGGCTGACCCAGGGATGGATATCCGGGAACACCCCGGGTAGATGGCCGGGTCACACTTGCGATGACTGGTTTTTGTCAACCCGACTTTATTTTAACAACAGCATCCGTCGGGACTCCGTCCGGTTACCAGCCTTCAACTGATAAAGATAAATCCCGGAACTGACCGGAATGCCCTGATTATTGGTGCCATTCCAGGTCACCGAATGTTCCCCGGCATTCAGGGTTTCTTTAACCAGCGTCCGGATCTCATGCCCGGTGATATCGAAAATCTTTAGGGATACCTCTGTTCTTTCTGGCAGCTGATAACGGATAGTCGTGGTCGGATTGAATGGATTTGGATAGTTCTGGCTGAGCCGAAACTTCTCCAGTTGATTGGTGCCATCTTCAATACTGGTTGCAGGTGTGGCTATTATCGTCCCCACCATGCCTAAACTCTGGTGCGGTATACAATAATAATCATGATTCCCAGAGGTGGTAATCACAAACCTGAAAATCTGATTACTGGCATCAATGGGTGCATTCCAAACATTTTGACCCGTTGTGCTGTCGGATGTAGTGGTGTGTGAGCCTTCGATCCACTGCCATTCAACCGTATCATTTACGGCTATGCTCAAGGATTCCGGTACAAATGAAAAATTTCTGACTTCTACTACATGGACTATTTGAGCAAAAGAAACTGCTGAAAACAAAAAAATACAGCAAAAAAGAACTAAAGCATTAAGATATTTCATGAATACCTCCAATTGATTTATTAATATTTGATTAACCTTCAAATGTAAAAATTTGGTTTATTATATGCAGGAAATTCTCTTTTTAACAAAGAGGGACCATCTTTTTCCTTGCCACAAAACCTTCTGTCTGAAGCCGAGCAGAATTAACTCATCTATAGAATTCACCATATATATTTATGCATAATATTCTCCCTGGATGTTAAGCATAAGGATTGAATAATTACGGATGCGATTCTTAAAAATGAGTTATTTAATCGCTTTTCCGAAAGTCGTTTTATTTGATACTGTTGGGATTGAATAGAAGAAATACCGATAGTATATATATGTAAAGGGACAATTTTTACTCATTATTGTCCTCCTTGATTTTAATTAACGGTTAAAATATTAGAGCAACTAAATTATATTAATCTTACCTCCTGCTATTTATTATTCGACTTCAGTGATTGAATTATGTTTTACGAAAAGATGAAGAACCTGAAAGTTATGTATCAAAATACCGCTTGTTCAGAATGGTGTCAAGCAAAAATCACCCAATGTGCTTATTTTTTTCTATCTAATCCCGTAGCTGCGGGATCAGGGTGACATAAGTGGGAGGAAAGTGTCATGCTGAATTCATTTCAGCATCTATCTTTTAAGAATGAAAAGCTATTACAC
>CAZTXJ010000164.1:0-6768 GCA_964617285.1 uncultured Calditrichaceae bacterium
TACTATGATAAGTTAGGTACATAATTAATGTGTCTACTTTCGGTGGGCAAGGCCAAGGTAAATAGATAACTATTATCAAGTTATGCTTTTCTTTTGAATCGATTTTTAATTACATTAATTATAAGTAAATCCTCATTTTTTATAGCTCGAAAAAGAATGAGTAACAAGATATAAGCAATAAAATATGCTGCAATAGAAAGCAAATGAGATTTCGTAACGTCTAGATAAAATAAAATGGGAACAGGGATTAATCCGGCAATTGCAAATTTAATATGTAATAGGCGAAAGGGCTGAATTCTAATCTTTTGATAAACTTGGATGAAACAAAGTATATTGAAAATATTGAAGGAGATAACCGATGAAATGCCCGCGCCAATTAATTTGTACTTAGGGATAAGAATTAAATTGAATCCAATGCTACAAATAAATGCAATAATAGAATTTATCATAGTTTTTTTTGTATCTCCCAAAATTACCAGCAGATTACTGGTAGGACCAACCACGGTATGAAGAAAATAGCCAATTATTATGATTCTTAATATAGGCACAGAAGCAAGAAATATTTCACTAAAAATCAACGAAATGTAAAATTGTGGTAAGATCACCATGGAGATAAAAATTGGAATTGCCAACATCACACTCCATTTAGCACTAATATAGTACATAAGGGAGAGGGAATCTTTATCATCTTTTGCAAATAATTCAGTAAATAGTGGCAAGACAATAGGAGACAATGCCTGTCGTACTAGAAGTATTAATTGTCCGATTGGAACAGCGGCATTATAAAGCCCCACACTTTCCTGGTCTAGGAGGATTCCAATAATAATTGTGTCCGTACGAGGTAGAAGAACCCAAAAAATTCCGCCTAGCATCAATGGCACAGACAGCATTAAGATTTCCTGATCCGATAAATTAAATCTTATTTTATCCCAGATGATTAATCCCGTCTTCTTCATTAATATGAAAAATGTTATAATATCGATAATTACATATGAGATAGGATATGCGAGTATGACGATAGTAAAAGATTTCTCAATTAAACTTGAAAATGCAATAATTGCTAAAATAATAAAAAACCTGAGAATATCGTGATATAATGTAAAATAGAAGATTTGCTTTAAACCTTTAAAAATCGAAGTGTTAACCTCTAAAATGTTATAGAGAGGAATTCCAAATGAAAAAATTCTTAAAACGATAGTTAATTCAGGGGTCTTAAATATATTCTCGGCAATGAATTTTGATGTGATAAACAAAATCAGAGCGAAAATCACACTGATAAGTATGCTGATTTTGTAAGCTGAAAATATTTGTAAGTGGACTTTCTTTAAATCAGATTTTGCCCGATAAAAAGATATTTGTCTTGATACTCCAGTATTCAACCCTACTATACCTATCATCGCGAATATCATCATTAATGAGAGGCCTGTGTTTATATAACCATATAGCTCTACACCATATGCATGTGCAATAACTGCCCGGATTCCATACCCCAGAATTCTGGCAACTAACATTCCAATGATGACCCATAACATTCCACCTGCTAAGGAAGTTATTAGTTTTTTATTGGTGTTAATTTTTTCGATCTGGGGCATAATCTTTATTTTAGATATTTAGTTAATAGCTATAAGCCTAATTAATTACCCATAATAAATTATTTTTTTATCCTGTTGTTAACAATTAGTAAAACTCTCGAAAAAGATAAATAAATGCACTATGAATTTACGCTTTATTTATTTAGAAGCAAAAACTTTTGCCAGACAATTCTCATTTAAATTTAAATCTTCTTCTAAAACTAAGCGGATTAAAAGGTCTTAATATTATGATTATTAATAGCGAAATTGTTCACGACCGGGATAAACCCCGTGGTTAAACATGGGAAGACATTAATAGTGATTGTTTTATTGACCAATATTTGCAATCACGAAAATAACTCTTTTTACCTTGATGAAGGAGATAGTAAATTTACGAAAGTAACCTCGTGACTATTTGTAAATAATAATGATAACTCAGATGGTTGTTACTGGGCAGATTTTAACAATAATAATTATTTAGATCTATTGGTTACAATCCATGGATTGAATTATTTGTGTTGTAATAATGGTGATAGGACATTTAAAAAAAATTCTACCGGTTTAAGGCAGCTGACTATCAAAAAACACTCAAATTAATACTGTTGAAATAAAAAATCCCCCTGCATTTCAGGGGGATTTTGCATCTGAAGGATTTTCTGATAAATCAATAATCAATGGCCAGGATCCGACCTTTGGTAAAATTAAAGAACCCTTCCTTGTCGGCGATCTTTACCCCATTCATCACATCTTCCGGCGTTTTACCGGCGGCTTTCAAACATCCCGGACATACGTAAACGGTTACGCCCATATCAATGAGCTTGGTGAGTTGGGTTAGAGACGAAGGAAAGTGACTGAAGGTAACGTCCTTGGAATCTTTCAGAACCAGGTCGACCCCGGTGATGTCAATATAAACCAGCACATCTTTGCTTTCGGCCATGATGGCGGCCATCTGCAATCCCATCAGGGCGCGATGGGGATCATCCGTTCCGTGACTGATGTGGACGAACACACCGTCCTTCGGTTTTTCCACCGGAGCTTGCTGCTGCTGACAGGACAAATTAATCAGCACCAGAATTAACAAGCTGATGAACAATAATGGTTTAAAAGTTTTCATGCTGTTCTCCTTCTTATTAGTTTGTTGAATGCCATTTATGGGATAATCATTTAGTTGCCATGGTAATCAGTTGCTGAATATTCTTTTCTTCCCCGATAACGATAAGCTTGTTGTCTTTCTGGATCACAGTATTGGATTGGGGATTGTAGGTAACCTTACCATCCGCCTGAAAAATGGCCACGATGATGATATTTAGTTTATTGCGAATGGGAGATTGTGCCAGGGTTTGACCCACCAAAATCGATCCGTCCTTTACCTCAATTTCCTCGATATGCAGATCGATGCGCTTTTCCCGGGCGATGATATCGATAAAGTCCACCACGCCGGGACGGAGCAGGACCTGGGTCATCCGGTGTCCACCAATCTCATACGGTTTCACCACCCGATTGGCCCCTGCCTTCAGCAACTTGGATTCAGTTTCCTCTTCCACTGCCCGGGCCACAATGAATATTTTCGGGTGAAGAGCTCTGGAGGAAAGAGTGGTAAAGACATTTTCTGCTTCAGTATGCAGAACGGCAACCATGCCTTTGGCTTTTTTAATTCCCGCCTGCGTCAAAATATCGTCATCGGTGGCATCTCCTTCCACAAACAGATAATCCTTGATTCGCAGGTTTTCTATTTCGGTGGGATTCTTTTCAATTACCACAAACTTTGCCTTATTTTCCTCCAGCTCCTGACAAATCTTTTTCCCCATCCGGCCGTAGCCACAAATAATATAGTGATTCTCCAGGGTGCTGAGTTGTTTGACCATTTTACGTCTCCTGAATAAATAACTTTCAACAAATAATTGGGCTAACCGGCCTCCGGCATAAGCAATGGTTACCACTCCCAGAATAATGATGAGCAGGGTAAACATTTTGCCGAGCTGGCTCAGCGGATAAACTTCCCGATATCCGGTAGTGGTAATAGAAATGATGGTCATGTAAACCGAATCGAGTAGATTCCAGCCTTCGATAATCATATATCCCAAGCTGCCAAATGCAATAACCCCGAGCAGCATGGCCAGGGCAATTTTTAACTGGTAATATCTCTGATCTATAATCCGCATGTTCAAAAGAATTTATTGATGATCACCGAAATAACTTATCGAAAAAATTTAATCGATTCAAATAAAGCAAAAGTTTGAATAATCAAGTGACGGCTGTATTTAACATTTGACGACTCTTTCGCCCCGCCCGAAAACCGATAATGGTACCCATCAGTAAGCCTGCCAGCACATCGGTAAAGTAGTGATATTGTCCGTAAATTGTGGCCAGGGATAATGCGATAACCAGGGGCAGAAAAAGAAACTGGGCAATCCTGGGCCGGAAGTGCCAGACATAGATCAGGATTACCACCGCCACCCCCACATGGGAACTGGGAAATGCACCGCCCCGGAATCCGACATTTTGTACAAAACTTCGCAGCAGATTACTGATAAAAAATCCGTGGTAATTGGCATGGATCTGATCCGCCAGGTAAAATCGGGGCCCGGCCACCGGGAAAAATATGAAAATAAAATATGACAGAAAAAAGGTAAAGGTGACATAGAAGAGCAGGCGTTCAAAATGACCGATTTCCTTTCGGAAATAAAAAATTGCGCCGCCCAGCGGAATGGTAATCCAGTAAATACTATAGGATAATTGCATGATATCAGTCAGCCCGGGTCGGACGATGCCTTGCACCCAGATATTTGGCAAGGTTCCGAAAATCAAGCGGTCTACCTGAATAATCAAATGGTCAAACTCGCCGGGAAAAACCGCATGCAGTAATGGGCCCACGTCCCAGTAAAGAAAAGGAAAGGCAAAAACAATGTACCAATTCCGGATAAACCTAACCAGCGGATGTTCCTTTTGGTCCAGCCAGGGAATGATGATGATAACAGCACAGATCAACAGCAGATGTAATAAAAACCTGCCGAACCACTGACTGATGTTTTGGTGAAAAATCAGGATCACCAGAGAGAGAAGCGAAAAATAGATGATAAGATTTCGATCGAAAAGTTTTAGTCTGTTCCAAAGGGTGTTAAAGGTATCGGTTACCGGCATCAAGAATTCCGTTTTGTTTAATAATGATGGTTGCTAGTCTGTATTTTATTCAATGTAGACAATCGCAATGGTCACGTCGTCGCTCATTTCCTTCCGGGCGCTGAATTTATGGATTTCCCGTAATAGCGCTTCCTGGATATCCTGTGGCGCTTTACCATGACGCTGCGTAACGAACTGGTTCAACCGCTCGGTTCCGAATTCTTCCCCTTCACTGTTCTTGACTTCGGTAACCCCATCGGTATAAAAGATCAAGTAATCGCCTTTGTTCAATTGAACGGTTTCCTGCAGATACTCCTGATCTTTCAGAAAACCCAGCACAATACCACCCTTTTCCAATTGTGTGACTGAACCGTCCCTTCGGATCAGCATGGGCGGATTATGCCCGGCGTTGGTAAAGGTGATAGTATGGTCCACCTGCTCGATAATACCAAAGAAAAAAGTGGCATAATAACCCTCGGTGGTTATTTCGGTCATCAGATTATTGAGCCGTGAGACCACACCTGAAATATTAGAGCTTTCTTTGGGAATGCTGCGAAAACCGGCGTACAGGATGGCCATAAGTATGGAGGCTGGAGCTCCCTTGCCCGACACGTCGCCAATGGCAATGCCCAGCCGGGACTCGGATAAGCGGAAAATATCGTAGTAGTCCCCGCCAACGATACGCGAGGCGATATTGGCGAAGCTGATTTTATATCCCGGAAAATCCGGTGGTTCTTCTGGCAGAAGTGCCTTTTGCACTTTGGAGGCGACTACCAGCTCCGATTCTAATCGTTCTTTCTGCAGGGACTCTTCATAAAGCTGGGCGTTTTCGATGGCAATTACTGCCTGGCTGGCGAAGGTCCTCAGCAGTTCCAGATCGGCCGGGGTGAAGTGGTTTATCCGGTCGCTCTCCAGGGCGATCACACCCACCACATCCTCCCCATTGAGCAGCGGTACGGTTACCTGGGATTGGGTGGTCTCCCGCACCGAGTAGTAATAGGGATCATTTTTCACATCATTGACAATACTGGATTTTTTATTGCGTACCACCCAGCCATAACTTCCCAGATCCAGCTTTAGGGCCAGTTTATCCAGCAGTTTTTCATCATAACCCCGGGTCACCCGCCGACGCAGCACATTTTGCTTTTCGTCCACCAGAAAAATACCTCCGGCATTGTAGTTAACCAGCTGTGAAATGGAATCGATTATAGTTTCCAGCACTTCGTCCAGGTGCAGGATGGCGGAGATTTTTTTGCCGATTTCCAGCAACAGGTGATTCTGCAGAGATTTCCGCTCCACTTCCGAATACAGCAGATCGTTCTCCAGCACATCTGCAGTTTTATTGAAGATCCGGATAATGGTTCTGCGTAAATCCCGGAAGTGCAGATAATAATTGAATTTTCGGTCGAAGATCACAAATCCCACATGACCCTTATAACTGTTTAACGGGTAGTAATAATGCAGTTCTTCACTTTCCGGAATATACTGCAAAGCCTCTTTCATGGCCGGATGCCGGTTCTTGATTTTTTCCAGGGCATAAAATTCATCCCGGTTGAGGAAGACTTTATCCAGTTCCCGGTTTTCAGGCAGGGCAACCAGTTTGGGCAACTCCAGCGAGATTTTGTTGGATTCAAATAGTTCGAAATCCTCTCCCCAACAGAAGTAAAAAGCCCAGCTGTTTTCCGGAAAGGTGTTTTTCAGGAATTCAATAAATTTCTGGATCAAGACCTGGAAATCGAGAGTGGAATTCATCTCCTTGTTAAATGCTTCCAGATGCCGGTTGATGGAAAAGATTTTGCGGTAGAAGCTGCGATCGATAAAATTGCGGATTGCCCAGGTAGTTTCATCATGAAAATAGACAGTAATCATCAGGGTGATGAACAGGGCCACGGTGGGATGGCGCAAGCCGGTAACCAGATAGAGCAAATAATACCAGCACAAAAAGATCAGGATATAGAGGATGCTGGTTAAAAAAACCCGGAGAAGCTTTTTAAGGTACGGTCGCGGTTTTTTCAAAGACAATCCTCTTCCAATAAAGGGTTAAATATACCTGAATTTTAAAGTTAAAATCAAGACT
>CAZTXJ010000165.1:0-2664 GCA_964617285.1 uncultured Calditrichaceae bacterium
CCATCTCCCCGGTAATTCAGAAATTCTTCTCTGGCCTGTTCTAATACTGACAAAGGTAAGGTAGCCGGACCCGGATTGAAATTAAAGACTCGATCACTCATGAAAACCCCTTTCGTTTTATTTTTATGTTTTTATTGCATATTTACTGGAGCATAATTTAACCATTCCGGTAATTTTAGTAAAGATTTTTAGAAAAAAGATATTGCCGTTTTTCTATTCTATTTACGGGTTGATTTTGCCAAGCCTTTTATTTATTATTCTCCACCAAAAAACAGGAAAAAAGCTAATGATGTATTATAAAAGATATGCAAAAGTGATGCTGGTTATCGCATTCTTAAGTATTCAGATTTCTTTTTTATGGGCTGCTGATTTCCCGGAATTTTCTACTATCACTGAGAAGAGTGTCGAGAACGCGGTTCGTACCCTGGCTTCTGACGATATGCAGGGTCGCGATGCCGGTCTGCCCAGCGGCTGGAAAGCAGGGGATTACCTGCTAAAACAGGTTACATCGATGAACTTGCAATCTTTTTTTCCGGATCAGGAACAAGATTCTCCGGTCAAATATGTCCAGAAATTTGAGATCACCGGAATTTTTCCGGGCGACATGGATAACCATCTATCCGTTTCGACCGATAGCGGAATGACTTCTCTGACCGGCGGAGAGGATTTTTTCTACTTTATTAATTCACCGCAGCAGCCCGATGTAACTGCAGATATAATATTTGCCGGATATGCCATTGATGCGCCACTTTACCAGTATAATGACTTTGACAATATTGATTGCCGGAACAAGATCGTGCTGGCCTATTATGGTGAACCACTGGAAAATGATAGTCTGGAGTTCTTCAATGGTCCTCATCAAACCAGCTATTTATTACCGGAAACCAAAGCAACCGAGATTGCCAATCGCGGGGGCAAGGCACTCATCCTGATTCCCACCCCGGAGAATCAGACCAAATACGATCGTTTTCTATCGCGAAAGAAAAGTCAGGTGGACAAGGAACAGTTTATGCTGAGCGAAGAATCCTCGGTACCGGTAATTTATCTCTCTTCAGAGTTTGCCAATGCCTGGCTGGGTGAGTGGTTACCTTCGAATTTTGCCAAAGAACAGGAAAAATTACGGAACTGGTTGAAAGAAGAGCAACAACATGATGCACCCTTTTCCTGGGAAGGAGATCTCTCGGACAAGACTGCAAAACTTCAGATCAAATATCTGAACAGTGAGAAACGGGAATGTCGCAATATTCTTGGATTTATACCGGGTCAGGATCCGCAATTAAAAGATGAATATATTCTGGTGGGTTCACATTATGACCATGAGGGTATCTCTGACGGACAAATTTATTATGGCGCGGACGATAATGCTTCCGGTGTATCGGCAAATTTGAATGTGGCCAGGGCGTTTTCTCAATTATCGAGCGTAAATAAGCCAAAACGTAGTGTCATTTTTGCCTTCTGGGATGCTGAGGAAAAGGGAATGCTGGGGAGTAAATATTTTACCCTGCATCCGCCAGTGTCTCTGGAAAGTCTGAAATGTGTCTTTAATATGGATATGATTGGCCGGGATGCTTCGTTTAACTTTGCCGCTTTGCGTCAGCCGATGGTGGACGATGATGCCGAGAATGAAGTGATGATCTTCTATTCCGCCCAGGCACCAAAACTGGCACAACTGGCTCAACAGGCAAATGACGATCTGCATTTGCATCTGCTCTACGACCCGAATGTATTTTTTACCAGTGGAAGTGATCACGCCAATTTCCAGGTTCATAAAATTCCGGTGCTTTATTATTTTACCGGATTCCATACGGATTATACCAGCCCAAATGACACACCGGATAAAATTGATTATGAAAAGTTAACCCGGATAACCAAACATATTGCCAATTTTGTTTATATTTTAGGCGATCTGAATGTCGTTCCGGATTTTGATGAGAGTATCTTGAGCGCCCCCGAGGGTGATTTTAGAATGTAGTTTTCACAGGTGAGGAGATGCAGTTTGGAAAAGACCGATTATAAAAAACGAGTCTACATCGAAGACATTCACCAGCATGTGGATGAAGAAGTAATCATTGCCGGTTGGTTATATAACAAGCGTTCCAGTGGCAAAATCCAGTTTCTCCTGGTAAGGGATGGCAGTGAGATCATCCAGTGCGTGGTGGTGAAAGGAGAGGTGAGTGAGGATGTTTTCGGTCTGTATGATAATATGGGTTTGGAATCTTCATTACTGGTAAAAGGAAAAGTACACCAGGATAAGCGCTCACCACTCGGTTATGAACTTCTGGTTTCCGACATTCTGCTGCTTCAATCCCCTGAACAGGAATATCCGATCTCCAAGAAGGAACATGGGGTTGAGTTTCTGATGGATAATCGCCATCTCTGGCTGCGGTCTAAAAAGCAGTATGCCGTTCTCCGGATCCGCCATGAGATTATTTCTGCTATCCGGGATTTTTTTAATGACCAGGGCTTTATCCTGATTGATACGCCCATCTTTACCCCGGCTGCCGCAGAAGGAACCACAACCCTGTTTGAGACAGAATATTTTGGGGATAAGGTTTACCTGACCCAGAGTGGTCAACTTTATGCGGAAGCTGCTGCCCTGGCATTGGGGAAAGTGTATTGCTTCGGTCCGACTTTTCGGGCGGAAAAATCGAAGACACGCCGGCA
>CAZTXJ010000165.1:2764-6752 GCA_964617285.1 uncultured Calditrichaceae bacterium
GGTATTCCCCATATCCGTGAGACAATCCCGTTTCCCCGGACAATCTATCGGGTTTATCCCTGATCATAAAATTCCCGGATAGTTATTTTTCCTATAATCGCCATTGATAAAAAGTTTATTGGTAACAGGTCCGGGGTTTATCTCAAATAAGATCTTGAAATAGATCGTGGGTTGATGTAGATTTTATTTTGACACAGCGTAATTTTCAAACAAGACAAAAATCTTTTTATCTTATGGAATTGCATCAGAAGAAAAATATTTTGATTGGGGTTATCGGGGGCAGTGTCTGCACAAACGAGGAATATCAATTAGCGAAAGAGGTGGGAAAAACGATTGCCCGTAGCGGTGGTGTATTAGTCTGTGGCGGGATGAGCGGGGTAATGGAGGCAGCCTGTAAGGGGGCAGTGCAGGCCGGTGGGTTAACCGTGGGTATTCTACCAGGCGATAATACGGGGGATGCCAATCCCTATGTTAAAGTGCCGGTTGCCACGGGAATGGGTATTGGCCGCAATATCATTATTGTCCGGACAGCTGCCGCTCTGATATCCATCGATGGTAAATTTGGGACCTTATCCGAAATTTCCTATGCGCTGCAACTGAATAAGAGAGTGATCTCATTGCGGCCGTGGATGGAAGTTCCGGGAATGATGATTGTCAAAACACCGGAAGAAGCAGTTCGGCTTGCATTTGAGGCCGTTGACGATATTTAATTTTTAAAGAATAAATCTAAATGGAAAATTCAGCTTTTCTGGCTTATGCGGAAGGGATTGTTCAGGGCGTCGGTTTCCGGTATTTTGCTTACCGGGAGGCCCAGGCCTTTGATATTGTCGGTTATGTGCGCAACCTGCCTGATGGCCGGGTGGAAGTCTATGCCGAAGGTCCCAAAGCCGATCTGGACAGTTTTATTGAAATACTCAGGCAGGGCCCGCGCTTTGGGAATGTTGAAAATCTTGAAGTCCAATGGAAGCAACCCCAGAATAAATACAAGCAGTTTAGAATTGAAAGTGGATATGGTTATTAGTATAATAATATTTTAATTTATCTTCCAAAAGAGGGAAACATTGATGCAAAATCTGGCTGCCTACATTCGTAACGTACCGGATTTCCCGGTGAAGGGAATTCAGTTTAAAGATATTACTACCCTGATAAAAGACGGCGATCTTTTTGCCCAGACGGTAGATCAGCTTTACCAGCCTTTTCGCCGGGAAGAAATTGAAAAAATTGTGGCGATTGAAGCACGAGGTTTCATCTTTGGCGCTGCATTGTCCTATAAGCTGAATGTGGGTTTTGTACCGGTCCGTAAACCGGGTAAATTGCCAGCCGAGACGATCTCCGAAGAATATGATCTGGAGTATGGAAAGGATAGTATCGAAATTCACCGGGATGCGATTCTGCCCAATGAAAAAGTCCTGATTGTGGACGATTTGCTGGCTACCGGCGGAACGGCTGCAGCTTGTTGCCGGTTGGTGGAGAAATTGGGCGGGAATATTATAGGGATTTCATTTCTGATTGAACTAACCGAAATCAATGGCCGCAAGCTGTTAAAAGATTATAATATCCAGTCTTTGCTTAGCTTTCCCTTTTAAAAAAAGAGCCAATTGTTAATTCAATTGACTCTTTTTTTAAATTTTAGATATCTCATTTATTCCTTAAAATACTACACCACCTGTTACACCAATAAATGATGTTGTACCACCGTATTCCTCCCCTGTGTATTCATCGGTGTATTTTTCAGTAAATATCATATTGTACATGCCCTGAAAAATAAGATTGAGTTTTTCACCCACAGGTACCTCAATACCTGCACCAAAACCAACACCAAATTTCTTATAAGTGTCCTCATAAGAGAAGTCATCTAAGAATGTTTGATCGGCAGTAAATTCATAAAGGTTGCCAAGGTAATCTTCAAATGTGGCAGTAAGACTGTTTACTGTTTGTTTCTGTTTCAGGATATTGTACGTAGCTGTACCAAAGAGAAAGAGCTGAGTGGAAGCTTCTGGACTGGTGAGATAAGGTCGAAGTCCAACACCAAATTTCACCATACTGGCACTGCCTTCCACATCTAAATTGGCGTCGGTGTAATCACCCAAATAGTTACCGAAATCATCATAGACCGGTCCAAGAATCATGCCTTGGAATTCATTATTAATTGCATCATTATCCACGGCGAATCCCTCGTAACCCACGAAAATTGGAATACCCAACCTGTAAGTTGGAAAGAAAACATACTGAACGTTCAGACTTAATCCCACCTTGTAGTAGTCTTTAAAGTCATCCGGACCTAAAGGGAAACCCGCACCGGCATAAATTTCAAACTGGTTCTTGCGGGTGAGTTGTGAAAATGCATCCACCGAAGTGAAAACCAGAATAAAAATAATGAGTACCGTAAACATTTGCCTCATAATACTTACCTCCGTTGATAGTTAGTGTACCATGATGAGAGTTTATTTTATTTTCTCTCTGATTATCGATACCATTTTTAACTTGTTAAGCAAATATCAAAAACAATCATTTACTTGGTAACAATTTTATCCCGGATCTGTGGTGATCCGTTTTTTGTTTTGATAATAATACCGGTGGAATAGGCGTCGAACACATCAGTTAACTGAACTTCGCATAGTTCATCTATTTCCCGGGCGATGACTTTACCCGTCACCGGGTGAATGATCGGTGACCCTTCCCGGTAGACGTTGCATTTCATCCCCTTTTTTACCCCGCTGGACCGACCCAGATCTGTGGTTAGCTTCGTACCATCCACACTGATTACGTATCCGGAGACCAGTGGGAGATCGTCCTTTATTTTCAAAGCGAGTTCATTAATCATCTGGGAAATACTTTGCAATGATATTTGACTGCTGTAGGCATCCCGGGCAGTAATGATGGTAGCGGATTCGGTATCGATCAACCGGGCGTCAATGCTCAGGGCGGTCCGGGTTAGGGTAACACTTCCCACCACTACCGCATCCACCCCGATGCCTTTACCGATCTGGGCGGCGGTGGAAGCATCAATTACTCCGCTCATGCCGAGCTTTTGTTCTTCCAGAATTTTCTCCAGCAAAGCCCGTTCAATGACCTTAAACCTGTTTATATTGACAAAACCAGTAATCATTTTATCCAATAGATCTACTTGACCAAGCTCGTTGCCCAGTCCCTTGGTGTCGAAGGGAAGAACGGCGATACTCAGGCGGTCTCCTACAATTTCTGCCGAGGTGGCTGGTGCTTCCGTTGTTTCCGGCTCGGACATAGGGGATTTGACTTCCGGAGTTGTGGTAGCGGTTTCTTCTGCAGGCGATTGTTTCCTGGCCGGAACCTGACCCTGATTGATTCTTTCCAGATAAACTTTCGCCCGGTCGGAATAACTTTGTCGTAAGGAAAGGGAAAGCTCTTTTCTGGCGTTTTCGATGTCGCCCAGATGGAAGTAACAGATGCCAAGTTCGCGATGGGCATAATATTCGATGAAAATTGTGCCAAATGCCCTGGTCTTATTGGAATCCTGATGTTTTACCTGCAGAGCTTCCTGAAACAGGCTCACACCTTTTTGCCAGTTACCTGCTTCGACTGCATCCAGGCCTTCCTTATAAGCATTGTACCATCTGGGAATACCGGCAAAAAGGGGTATGGTATAAAAAAAGATGAACAACAAAAAGTAGTAAATTGGTTTTCCTGGTAAAGTAGATTTCATCTAGTTACCTCAAATGATATAGAGTTGAAGAATTTGGGAAACGGCTATGGTAAAAATTCTCATATATTATCGGCAAGGATTTGGAAAATTTACAACGATCGAAATTAAATAAAATAAAAATTAAAGTCAAGATTCAGTTAAAGGAATGGGAGGGACCTTCTGAATCTCTTCCATTTATTAAAATTATTCTGTTCAATATTTTAAACAAAATATTTATTTAAAAAATTATTTTGCCTTTTGAGAGTTAAAAAAATGAAATTAAATTTTGTCGTTATTTTAAAATTTATGTTTAATATATAAAACAAA
>CAZTXJ010000166.1:0-6707 GCA_964617285.1 uncultured Calditrichaceae bacterium
AAAAACAAAATTAAAACTCAGGGGATGATCTATTCTTATATATCAACCGCCAGTTTTGTTTATTATCGAGTTGAATAAAATCTTCAAAGGCTATTCCTTTGCTATGGAGAAATGACCCATAATGCAATCCCATTTCAAATAATAGACCAGTTTTTTCATGGGACACATAGTGGAGGAAATCAAGGAAAAGTGCAAGCAGAGGTAAGGGATATAAACAAGAGTATAGTATTATAATTTTTAAAAATGTTTAGAATAAATAGGCCGGTGAATGAGTTACACTTATGGACAGCAGTTTATTTGAGTTTTACAAGAAGAAAATCCCCGATTTCCTATCCTTTAATACTGAAAAAAAGTCTCTATCTGAACAAGTCAAAAGTCTTTCAGGCGATTTCGGATTCATGCGTCAATACCGGTACCTTTGTACGGTTTTTCCCGAGCATACGAAAGACAGTTCTACACAGCGGAGATTAATGAAGATTCTGCAGGTACAAGAGATCGAGAGCCGTTGGTATGCGGGGTATAAACGGTATGAAGATACACCTGATGTACTGTCCGATAAATCTCTGATAGAGTTCAATAAAACGCAAACCGCACATGGAAAAAGATATTTTTCATTCATTCATCTTATAGAGAACAAACTGACCCGCATTCCAAATGCACTGGCCCGACGAATGAGGATATTGGTAAATCATCCTGGACGAAATACCATGGGGTTGAAAATAACCCGCTGTCCTTTGCCGACGTTTCGCCTGTTGAACTGTATTGCGCAGATAAGCGCAAAGAACATACCGCATCAGAAAATCAAGCCGCTTCTGGTAAACAGCGTACTGCGGACGGTAAAACATCAGATGCATCTGGCGACCCTGGGATACATTGCTCCGTTTAACAGTTCCCATATTAATGGATACGCGGCCGACATCGAACAAAAATGGTATAAAGAAAATAATCCTATTCAACATGAAGCTATTCAATCCGTGTTGGACGATTTTGCATCCCGTCAAATAATTAATTGTGTGGATTATTCCAACCTATGGCACATATGCCTTAACCCGAAATATATCAGCCAATTTTCCGTTGAATATGCTATTGATCGGCAGCAGGCATGGGAGGATTTTGAATAAGTGTGTGGAATTGCCGGGATAATTGGAAACAATCCCAACAAGAATGTGTTAGCGCTTAGTACCATTCTTTCCAGAGGCGAGGTAACGGAGACCTATACCGAAGAAAGCAGAATTACTCTGACCATAAGGCGATTGAAGATAATCGACCGGGAGAACTCGATTCAACCGTGGTTTAATCCAAGTAAATCACTTCTGGTTGTCTTTAATGGTGAAATATATAATTTTCGAAAGATAAGACAGGAACTGGAAGCTGAATATTGTTTCCGTACTGATTCCGACATTGAAGTTCTCATGGCCGCTTATGAGATATTCGGCATGGGTATGTTAGGGAAACTCCGGGGCCAGTTTGCATTCTTGATTTTTAACAGAAATACCGGAGATTTTTTTTGTGCAAGGGATTCTCTGGGGATCACTCCATTGTATTATGTTGAAAAACATGGGCAGTTCTTTTTTTCTTCCACAATCAGTGCACTGACAAATCTGGACCGAAAAATCCGATGCCTTTTGCCCGGCCATTATATGAATAGTTCACTTGTTCAGGCACCTTATTTTATTCCAAGACTCACCATCAAGATCTGGCGTAAGCACGAGTTGCTGGAGCAGATCCGCCAAAGTCTTATTGAATCTATCGCGCTTCGGGTTGATACGGATTTACCGGTGGGAGTGATATATTCGGGAGGAATAGACAGCACTATTGTGCTTGAGTTAGCAGCGAGGATGCATCCTGATGTTATCGCGTTTACCATAGGTATGCCGGAGAGTGAGGATTTTCGGTATTCCAGACGATTTTGCCGGGAAAAAGGAATCCGCCAAGTTATTATTCCTTTTGGCAAGAAGGATGCTTGTCTCGACGTTGTTCGGGATACCATCCGAAAAACGGAATTAAGTGAATATTTGGATATTATTAACGCCGTAATTTCTCTTAAGCTGTTCAAAGCCATCCACCGGGCGGGGATTAAAGTTGTTTTAGGCGGGGATGGAAGTGATGAACTTTTCGCCGGTTATAACATGTACGCAATGATTAATGATACCGACCTGGATGAATTATTTATTAATAAACTGAAAAACCTTCATAGAACCGAGCTGCAGAGGGTAGACCGGTCCGGCGGTGCCTTTAGCATAGAAACACGTGTACCTTTTTTGGACAGGAGGGTTGTGGAGTTGGCTTTAAGTATCGGAAAAGAGTGGAAAATAAAACATGGTGTGGAAAAATGGTGTTTGCGGAAAGCCTTTTCCGGGATTTTACCTGATTATATTATCCACCGTAAAAAAAATCCGCTTTCGTTTTCAAGCGGGATTCATGAACGAATAAGAATGAAAAAAATCACCTTTGCCGGAATTTATAATAAAAACAAATATTATCTGCATGAATCAATACGACGTGATTTCTCCGTGGTTCTTCGTAAACATGGTTATAACCTGACTGTGGCCGGGAAACCCGAGAATATCAATAAAGATTATTCCAAATGGCATCATCTTCTTGAATTTATTAAGGCCTTTCTTAGGACCTATGTACTGGCCCAATGATGATTCAAGCCTGTCATAAAGAACATTGGGATTCCTTTTGCGATTTTTATGAGAAGCACGGCGCTGACAATCTCTGGCAAAGTCCGCAATGGTTTCGCTTTATGAAAGCAACCAATAGAAATCCGGAGATTTTTGTCCTCCGCCGGGGGGAAAAAATCTGCGCGTCTTTTCAAGTGACAACACGTTATTTACCGGCCGGATTTTCCTATTCTTATTTGGGGCGGGGGCCGGTTATCCTTCACGAACTTTTGGGTACGGAAAAGGAATGTAGGTTATTCCGTGAGATCATCTCTTTCTTGAAGGCCCGCCCGGTTCAGTATACGCTTATTGATCCTTGCGCGGCGCCCGGGAGAATACCTGAATTAATCCGGATAAAATCAAAGGATCGTGGTATTATTCCGAACCATACAAGGGTAATTGATTTGACCCGAACCGAAAAAGATATTCTTTTACAAATGACATCGAAAGGAAGATATAATGTGCGCCTGGCTGAAAAACGCGGCGTCCGTGTAAGAGAGGGAACCGAGCTGGATAGATTCTGTGAATTAATGAGAGAGTCATCCCAAAGGCATAAGATTCCTCTCCAATCAAAAGGTACATTTGAAAAAATGCTTCAGTTATTGAATGCAAAATTGTTTTTTGCCGAGAAACAGGGAATACTTCACGCGACCGCCCTTCTGGTGATCTACAAGAACAAAGCTGTTTATTATTACGGTGCCTCAAGCAGACAATATGCCAGGGACATGGGGAGTTATCTGCTGCAATGGTCAATGATAAAATACGCCAAACAGGCCGGTTGTAAAATCTACGATTTCCACGGTGTTAGTCCGCAAAATGAGGTTGAACATTACCTGAGGAACGTTTCGATCTTTAAAAAGCGTTTTGGCGGCCGCATTGAAGATTACGAGAAACATCGTATTCTGGTTTCCGGACCGATAAGGTATTTTATCTTTTCCCTGATAAAAAAGGCCTTGTTACCGTTTTTTTAGATAACAAGGCTGCTAATTATCTTAATGAGAATTTGTCTCTACGTTTCCGGTAAATTTTCATGGTCCAGTTTGTTCATGTACCCGCCGAAACACCATCCGACAATACCGGATTTACTCTGTATTTTATACCAGTAGTCTTCGATGTTATCTATATTTTGTTTTAATTTGCTTTTTCCCAAAATTTTTACAATTTCACCCGCTTTTACAGTTCCCTGGACTTTAGAGCGCGTATTTGTTGTTTCCCTGATCCTGAGGGAATACGCGGTAATAACGGCATACGAATTTTGTATACCGATTAATTTGAGTGTTTTAATTAATAATTTTTTTAACTTTCTTTCCCTCCTCGGACTGACAAGGTATGCCTTGGCAAGAACCTCCTCGGCCGGAGCGTATTTTTCATCCTTGATCAGATTGACAAGTATTTCGAATGTTCTGTCAAATTCATATTGGTCTATTTTCTTATCAAGAATCGTTAAAATGGGATTATAACTATCCGGTTCTTTTAATTGATAAAGAGATCGGGCCGCCTGGGAATCCGACATATTTTCTTTTAATAAGCCTAATAATGGTTTCACCGCTTTGGGTGATTTTGTATTCCCAAGCGCTGTAACCGCGATATTCTTATATGCAGGTTGCTTTAAAGCCGCGGCGAGTGTATTTACCGATTCTTCCTGACTGAAATAACCCAGACTTTCCAATGCCTTTGTTCGTACGGAGGCGGATTCATTTTTATCTTTCCAGACAGCGAGAACGGTATCAAAATTTTGGGCGATCTCAACCTTCCCCATTGCCAATATCACTTCCGCACGAACATTATCATCATCCTGCTTTAAAGAGGTGACAAGCTGGGCATTAGCTTCCTTTATTTTAAAATCACCGATGAGACGAGCGGCTGAAACACGATTTCGAGAGTGGATATTGTTTCCCAAGATTAAAATTATTGTTTCCCGGGCCTTTGCGTCACCATTTTTTAATTTTTTACTGATCGATGAAAAATCAATGTGGTTTGCATTCGCCGTATCAATGGTACCCTCTTTTTCACTTACTGCTTGTTTGGTGGTAGTACAGGAAAATAGAATTGTTAAAATAAAAAGAAATGCGATCGAATATCTCCACATTCTAAAATACCTCCTTTGAATTAATATGTCCTCTACCATTACCATTATACAAGAGAATAGGAAAATTGCAATTAGTTTAATTCCGGTGGAAATTATAACTCTATGCTTCTGCTGTTCCTAATGATATCGGTGATGGGCACATAATAGGTTTTATCCTCTGTAATTATCTGGACTAAGGAACCCTGTTTGAAATTGATTTCTTTAATCATATGAGGCCTGTCAAACAGTTCAGTCCTGGATAAATTTCCGCTATCATCTCCATAGACAAGATAGGTGGTTGGATTTTTATCATCGATTAAAAAGTAGTTGGAGTTTTTTGCGAAGGCGATGAGTTTTTTCGGATATTGACTGAATATTTCCCCTACGTAATATCTGGTACATATTCTGTGATTCGCCAGATCAATAACAAACCATCTCGCTTTCCCTTTTTCTGCGTGCTTAATCAACAGACAGTAACGTCCGCTGCTTGTTGATAAAAATCTGTATGTGGTAGGAAGCTCGAAGGAAGGATAGATCGTTGAAGTATTGGCTCCAAAGACATATAATTGGTTCCCCCTGGATACCAATAAGGTGTTTTCTCCGGCATTAAAAAACCACTTGGAAGGCTCCTGGATTTGTGTTTCCTTTTCAATGAGGACGTCCGTATCGACTATTGGTTGGATCACGAGCTTTTTATAGTCAAATTTAAATTGGTTTTCCAGGGACCTGTCATAGATAACCACATCCTGAAGGCGGGTTTCTTTTCTGAATGTTATTTTCCCGGTATTGCTAAAAATCATGCATACTTGCTGAGGTGACGCTTCATATTTGAAATCGATAAACCTGACAAACAATTTCTGGCCGTCTTCGGAATAATAAATTTCTTTAATCTTTTTATTTTTCTCCTGGTATTTATGAAGAACTGTCGCATTCCCGTTTAAAAAATAAAGTGTACTATGTGGATTGTCCGAGCATGATTCTCGGGAACCTACCGCAATAATGATTACAGGACTATAGACATGAGTGAAAATGGAAATTCGCCCACAGGGATTGTCTTCACGAATCTCTGCAAGCTGTTCATCCAAGGGAATCTTATTGATTATTTTTCTGGTTCTGTTCAACTTAAAAATAGTGTCGGATTTAATATATAAATATTGATTATTGGCTATGGATATTTTGTCTAAAATCGAGGTGGTCTCCAGGGCAAGTGTATTGGCCTTAAAAGCTTTGGTAAGTTGGTGGGGCCAAAAATAGGGTAAAATCATATTATTTGATTTTTCATAAATGATCCCCTGCTTTTGGAATTCCCGCATAAGGTCGAAAAAACCGATTGAGCTGTCGTAAAAGGTAAGGGGAGGAAGACGTGCCGGTATATCAAAATCTTTTTTTTCCAGCTTTTCAATACGCTCCAATACCTTTACCCCATTAGCGGAATCCAGGGTAAGCGAATATTTATCGGCTATTTTAACAATATTAAAATCCGATCTTCCGCGCTGAGGAATATACAGCGCAACTTTTTTGTAATGGATGTTTTGCGCTCCCGTAGGTGACGGTGTGGGCTGGGTCTTAAGGATATATCCGTTTAAAAACTTTAATTTAAACCAATTGTTCTCGTCTTTTACCTGTACATTCTCACCTTTTAATAAAATTTCGACTATCGGAGAATCCAGATTGGTATCCCGGTATACCAATCTGTCATTATTCAGTATTATATTATAATACTGATCAGAATCCTCGGTATCTGTATCATTTCCGGATTCGTTCGCTGGTTTTGAACATGCAATAATTAACAGTAGGAAGATCGATATAAGTATGCTTTTTTGCATATCATCTATGATGATAGGATATTTTTCATAATTGTCAAGAAATTATCCCTTGTTTTTGCGGATTCGTATTTTGCTGAGATTATTATATATACATTGACACCTTTTCACAGTAATGCTAATATATTACCATATTTATGAGGTAGGATT
>CAZTXJ010000167.1:0-6643 GCA_964617285.1 uncultured Calditrichaceae bacterium
TATATTTTGGATTCTCAAAAAGGGAAAATATATACTTTATCCCAGCAAACAATAATCGATTCCATAGATCTGAATGAAGATAACTATTTCAAAATGATTCTCACCCCAGAGCAAAATATTGCCACAATTGACAGTGACAAGGTTAACATATATTCAGTTGATGGTGTCGCCCTCGATACCAGCTTTCTTCCTACGGCTTTTTTGGGGCAGGATCTTTTATATGATGATGGCAATGTTTATATTTTAGCAGCAAATATAGAGGAAAACAGGTCCCTTATCCGGAAATTGCAACTGGTTTCAGGTAAACATGAGGATACTTTCTTTGACGGTTATTTCGAATTATTTACCCGCGGATCCGCGACTGATTATTTTTGGGCAAGTGAGTTTATTGATATAAATAATTACCGTTTGGTGAAACTTTCTGATTCAGGGCAACGTCTTTTAGAACGAACAACATCGAGCAATTTTAGTGATATGCAAATAAATAACATTGATAATTCTTTAATTACCGTTCAACGATATTTAAATAGAATCGCTTTGTACGACAGCACCGGAAGCTTAATTTCCGAAAACGATGATATATACGATCCGGTAAAAGCCCTGATTCAATAATGCTGAAGAGACTATTCAAAATTTTATACTTTCTGATACCAGTGATTGTTATTCTGGTATTCTTCGTAGACCTCGTTTCCTACTATAGTGATATTGCGGTAAGCCCGATTGCTTATGTCCGGGAAATTGTTATTTTCGGAATTCTTTTCCTGGCCTTCCATATTATTAAAAACCGATTACACTACGATGAGTTAACAATTCAGCAAAATATATTATATATCGCAATTCTGATCGGAGCAAATTTCCTGCTGGCTATTATCATCAATTTACTTTTTGATCCTTCTTACGGAAGCGGTTTCCCACCCACTTACGGTTCTACCAGTGCTATTATTGCCTCATCCATATTTGCCATTCTCGCAGCGTTAACTTTTGTCCCTGCCATATTTATTTTAAAACAACTTATTTTCTATAAACGAAAGCGAAACACGGCAATTATCTTTAACCTGTTTTTGCTTTCCATTACTATAAATGCCGTGGCAGTATTCATGACCAGACAGCCCGTGGGGTGGTTCCGGTTTAACTCCGATACCCTGGCAAATGATATCTCTTTTATCTTCACCATTATTTTTATTCTCATTTTATCATTCCGTAACGAATGGATAACCCACCTCTCCCGTAAAAAGAAAATAATATATTTTTTCCTGGGTCTTCCAGTGTATGCGGCTATAGCAACCCTGTTCGATTTTGCATATCGATCTACCTTGCCGGCCTATAGTCTTTCCATAGCGGCCCTCACCTATGCCATGTGGTTATTTCTGGTTATCTATGGGGGCATCGCCCTGTTTAAACTGCTTTTCCATTTGCCAACCGCCCGGGCCTTCGATAGAAAAATGAAAGAATTGAATTCCCTGTACGATCTGGGCCGGATGTTAAACAGCGAGACGAAAATTGAAAAACTGCTCCCGTTGATTACCCAATCCACTTCAGATTTTCTGGAAGGTCACTCCACCTGGTTAAGTATCTTTAATTCCAAAGAAAACACATTTAGTGTAGTGTCCAGTCTAAATCTGGAAAAAGAAGAACTGGAAAAATTACCTCTAACCAAACTTGATGGATTAAATAAACACATCGTTAACGGTAAAGAGGCCTTTTTAATTAACGATATCTCCCACAATCGCCAGTTCAAAGAATTATTAAACTGGAAGAAGAATGCAAGGTCAATTATCGGCGCTCCCCTGTTCAGCAACCGTGGAAGCCTGATGGGAATTATTTATTCCACAAAATCCCGTGAGTATACTTTTGACATTGATGATATCTCACTTATTCAGGGAGTCGCCAATCAGGCCGCCGTTGCCCTGGAGAATACCCAACTTCTCAAAGAATCGTTGGAGCGGGAGAGACTTGAACATGAACTGAAAGTCGCCCGGGATGTTCAGAAAAAATTATTACCGCAAAAATTGCCAAAAATTTCCAATTTCGAACTGGAAGCTTATTGCCTGAGTGCCTATGAGGTTGGTGGAGATTACTATGATTTCTTTCATTTTGCTGATGGGAAGCCTGGCTTGGTAATTGGCGATGTTTCCGGAAAAGGCACTTCCGCTGCATTATATATGGCGGAATTTAAAGGGATTATCCAGACATTAGCTCAAAATCATACAAAACCCTCTGCATTGGCGAGTGAAACTAATCGGATTATTTACCCGAATATTGAAAGAAATTCTTTTGTCAGTGCAATTTTTGCCAAGATTGATCCGGAAACCAAGAAAGTCACCTTTGCCCGTGCCGGACATACCCCGGTGCTGTTTTGTTCCAGTAACGGAAAGGCTTTAAAGACGGTAATGACCAAAGGCCTGGGGTTGGGTCTTGATTCCGGGACTATTTTCGATAAAATACTGGAAGAAGAAATCCTACATATCAAGGACAACGGCATCGTTCTGCTTTATACTGATGGTGTCACTGAAGCAAGAAACGAGACCGGTGATGAGTTTGGAGAAGACCGCTTGCATCAGCTCATTCAAGGATGTAAAAATAAATCAGCCGAAGAAATTAAGGATAATTTACTCAATGCGGTGGTCGACTTTTGTGGAAAGACATCATTGCACGATGATCTCACTTTTATTGTTCTGAAAGGCGTCTAGTTAATTAATCGAAATATTGAGAAAAGTCAAATATGGATTTTAATTTGGAATATAATTATTGCGATGGTAAAATTGATATTATATTAAACACCTCATTTTTCAGAATTAAAGAAGACGTAAGTATAATTATTATTAAGGATATAACTTTTTCTGTTAATTTGTCGTAGTCTCAAACAGACAGGCGAGGAGCGTTAGATGGAAAAGTTCGAAGTTTTTCGAAAAGATGCTGAAAAGGTAAGCATTTTAAATATTCAGGGTTATCTGGATGCGCATACTGCCCCGGATTTCGAATCTCATCTGCAGAAACTGATCAAAGAGAATAATTTCAATATTATTGTGAATCTCGATGGTTTGCAATATATAAGCTCTGCCGGTTTAGGGGTTTTTATGGGCGTTATCGAAGATATCCGTAACAATGGTGGTGATCTGAAAATCTGTTGTGCGGCACCCAAAGTTTTTAAAGTCTTCGATCTGTTAGGATTTCCCAGTCTTTATGAATTTTATGATTCTGAAGATAAGGCAATTCAGAAATTCAATAAAGGTAAAAAGGCTTAGGAGCGAAAGGTCCATTAGGTGATATAATGGCTGAAAAGAAAAGAACAGGAAAAAAGTTCAACCTAAAACTGCCTTTGGAGACGGCTAACCTGGAAATCATCCGTGACTTCGTCTCAAGGATCGCTCAAAATATGGGATTTTCGGACGAAAACATTCACCGGATTGAATTAGCTGTTGATGAGGCAAGTACCAATGTCATAAAACACGCCTACAAAGGTAACAGATCCAATAGAAAATTTTTAACCATTGAAGTAACCGTTTACCAGAATCGCATTGAGATCGATGTGATAGACCGGGGACAGGGATTCGATCCCAAAGAGATAAAAACACCGGAAATGGATGAATATCTTAAAAAGATGAAAAGGGGTGGTCTGGGACTCTATCTCATCAAAACTTTGATGGATAAAGTTGATTACACCATTAAACCCGGTGTGAGAAACCGAGTCCGGATGGTAAAGTTTAAGCCAAATGTACAAACGTGATACTAACAATAATACATTACACACCCAAATTCGCATTTCATTCGCTTCAAAACCTCCTGTTGCGTAATACTTCTTTTTCCTCACTCCATAAATAAAGGAATAAAATGGCGGGATTTCAGGATTACCTGTCGGACAAATATCAGACAGAGAACATTCAGGCCATCAATGAACGTCTGCTTGAACTTTCCTCCCTTTTTGAAATCAGTCAAATTTTAAATTCCTCCCTGGAACTGAATGAGGTTTTGAACAATATCCTGCTGATTCCAATGGGCCGGTTAATGATCTCCCGCGGTGCAATTTTATTACAGGCAGGCGATAATTTTCAATTAAGATTAGGTAAAGGTGTAGCAGATGAGGCAGGGAAAATCAACTTCAGCGAAAAGGATTTACCCTCAGAAGTTTACCTTACCGACGATATTGCCAAAAAAAGCAAAGCAAAGATTACCGATGATTTTCGTTCATTTTTAACCGACCAAAAATTTGCCATCGCTGTACCCATTAAATCGCAAAACAAGCTCATCGGGCTTGTCCTCTATGGACATAAACTTACCAAACAGATTTTTGCCGAGGAAGAGATCGACTTTATGCTTTCTCTGGCAAATCTGTCCGCCACGGCCATAATGAATGCGTTAAAGGTCGAGGAAATAAAAAATATAAACCTTCAGCTGGATGAACGGATTCAGCAGTTAAAAACCCTTTTCGACATTGCCCAGGGATTATCGGCCACCCTGGACAGTGACAAAATTGTAAAACTGCTGACTTATGCGCTGATGGGTCAAATGCTGGTTTATCATTATGCGATTGTCATCCAGAGAAATGGAGATTTACAAAAAATCGATTGTAAGGGATTTCTTCAGGATACCATCGAAAATGTTTCTACAGAATTATCTAAATATCCGGTTTTGGAGTCCGCTGCAATAATTGATGCTATTGAGCCAAAAGCATTAAAAGATCAATTATGGAAAATCGGGGCGCGAATTTTCATTCCTTTACGTCACCAAAACCAGAATATCGGTTACATTTTACTGGGTGAAAAAATAAATAAGCAAAAATATACTGATATCGATGTTGAATTTTTAACCACCCTGGTGAACCAGGCAGTAATTTCTATTGAAAATGCACGCTTATTCAAGGAGACACTGGAGAAGCAAAGAATTGAGCAGGAGTTGCAGGTTGCTAAGACAATTCAGACGAAACTGCTGCCGCGTGAGATCATTACTGTTCCAGGGTATGACATTTGGGGAATCAATAAATCCAGCAAAGAAGTCGGCGGCGATTACTATGATGTGATCCCGATATCCGATAGCACAATGGCCTTAGCCATCGCCGATGTTTCCGGCAAAAGCGTGCCGGCAGCGCTGCTTATGGCCAATTTACAGGCGGGTTTGCGAAGTCTTATCCGGGAGGATATTCCGCTTAACCAGATTGTGGGAAGACTGAATAATCTTATTCATCAGAACACTGATTTGGATAAGTACATTACTTTCTTCGTTGGAATATTGAATACTCATTCACATGATTTTAGCTACGTAAATGCCGGTCATAATCCGCCAATGTTTCTTCATCCCGACGGTAATTTGGATTTACTGGATGTCGGAGGCATTATCCTGGGAATGATTCCGGATTATCATTATGAAACCGGGAAAATCAAATTTCAGCCAAAAGATATTCTGATCTGTTATACCGATGGTGTTAATGAAGCCCTGGATAGAAAAGAAGATGAATATGGTGAAGAGAGACTGCAGAAATTTATCATCGGAAATAATAAACTGGGAGCCAAAACCCTGGCCGAAGGGCTGGTGGCAGATATACTGAAATTTTCAGAAGGTGCACCGCAGTACGATGATATAACTTTACTGATAAGTAAAAGAATCGCTTAATAAATATTTTCTAATCCATTTTTATCCCAAAACTGGTTCCTACCGATAGACCCGCTTCAATAAGATCGGAATCACGGGGTACTAATTTTTGCCTGCCCATTACCTTTTCAATAGGAACCGAAACAATCTGATTTCCATGAACGGCAACCATCTGATTAAAATTCCCTTTAGCCACCAGATCCATGGCCTTTACCGCAAATTGGGTGGCCAGAATGCGATCCATGGGTGTGGGTGTTCCACCCCGTTGTAAATGCCCGAGAATGGCTACCCGGCATTCTATTTTCGTTTCATTCTCAATCTGATTTGCAATATGTTGTGCTATTCCCCCCAGACGAATTTTTTCCGGACTATCTGAGACCACCTTTCGCACTACCTGTTCTCCACCCTTCTGAACCGCACCTTCCGAAGCAACCACAATACTGAACCGTTTCCCAAAACGACTCCGCTGCCTGACCACTCTTACAATTTCATCGATTTCAAAGGGGATTTCAGGAATTAAAATAACATCGCCTCCCCCGGCTATTCCGGATTCCAAAGCCAGCCAGCCGGCATTCCTCCCCATCACTTCCACTACCATAACCCGGTGGTGGGACTGTGCGGTGCTGTGAAGCCGATCGATGGCTTCCGTAGCGATCGCCCGGGCTGTATCAAATCCAAATGTTGTATCCGTTTCCACTAAATCCTTGTCAATTGTTTTCGGTACACCAACTATATTAGCACCCTTCTTTGCCAGCATTCCGGCAATGGTCATTGTACCATCCCCTCCAACCGCAATTAAAGCATCAAGACTCAAATCCTTATAAAGCGCCATACTCTCATCGGAGACATCCTTCACGATAATTTTTCCATTCTCCAAAACATGATGTTGAAATGGATTAGCCTTATTGCTCGTCCCCAGGATTGTACCACCCTGGGTTAAAATCCCGGAGACATTTTCATAGGTTAGAATAACAAATCGATTGTCAATCAGTCCTTCAAACCCATCCTTAAATCCGATCACTTCCATGCCGTATCTGGTAATGGCTGTTTTGGTAAC
>CAZTXJ010000168.1:0-6583 GCA_964617285.1 uncultured Calditrichaceae bacterium
CGGAGTCGCTTTTCCAGCAGCTCCTTTAACTGGAAAGTGATATCGGCATCTTCACAGGCATAGGGATATACCAGTTCGATTTCAATATCCAGCATACTTTTTTGCTTCTTGCCTTTTTCACCAATCAGTTGCTCGATAGGTACCATTTTATAGTTTAAATATTTTTGGGCCATAAAGTCCAGATTATGCTGGCGGGTACCGGGCGAGAGCAGGTAATGGGCGATCATGGTATCGAACTGAATACCCCGCAGCTTTATCCCATGCTGCCAGAGCATTAAGCCGTCGAATTTTATATTTTGCGCCCCTTTGGCAATTTTCGCGTCTTCAAAAACCGGACGCAATTCTTTTAAAATGTTTTCCGAAGGCACCGGATGCTCGGAGTCATTAAGCGGAATATAGTAGGCGGTTTTAGCCTGCAAACAAAATGAAATCCCGATCATTTCCGAGTCAAAGATATTCAGACCGGTGGTTTCGGTATCAAAAACAAAGAAGGACGCTTTCTTCAGTTTTGAAATCAGATCTGAAAGCAGTTTCTCACTATTTACCAGTACATATTTCTTTTCGCTGGTATGAATATCCGAAACATCCTCCATCTTGCCACCGGTCAATGGACCCAGACGATCGATAAGCGATCTGAACTCGAGAGCTTCGAACAACTCGCGCAGCTTCTTGGCATCCACCGTCTCCATCTTCATATGATCAAAATCCACTTCCACTGGCACATGCTGGTCTATGGTTACCAGCTCTTTGGAAAGATAGGCCATCTCTTTACCATTTTGCAATTTCTCAGGCAAAGCTTTGCCGGATACTTTATCCAGGTTCTTAAAAATTTCATCCAGGGAATGAAAATCCTTCAGAAGCTGCCTGGCCGTTTTTTCTCCAATTCCCTGAATACCCGGCACGTTATCACTTTTATCTCCCATAAGGGCCAGATAATCGGTGACCTGCTCCGGGGTCATTTCAAATTCTTTCTTGAGATAATCCAGATCGAAAATCTCCACATCTTTCCCGGGACGTATCACATACATTTTGATTGAGGGTGAGATCAGTTGCATAAAATCCTTGTCACCGGTAACCATAAAGGTCTCGATCTCCCTTTTTTCCGCTTCCCTGGCCAGGGTAGCAATCACATCATCCGCCTCATAGCCCTCCTTTTCAATAAGTGGAACATCGAACGCCTCTACTAATTCAATAATCCTGGGATATTGATAGATCATCTCCTCGGGCATTTTCTCCCGGGTTGCTTTATACTCCTTATATTTTTTGTGGCGGAAGGTAGGCTCCTTGGTATCGAACACCACGGCAATATAATCCGGCTTTTCATCGGTAAGTATTTTAATCAATGAACTGGCGAAGCCGAATACCGCACTGGTATTTTCCCCTTTTGAATTCATAAGTGGATTGCGAATAAATGCAAAATGGGAACGATAAAAAAGAGCAGAACCATCTATGAGAAACAGTCTTTTATTTTTTGACATTGGTGCAACCTTTTTAAATGATCATCATTTTAAATTAGGAAAGAATTCCAGCTTTTAAAAATAGAAAGTTGGTAATTCTTTTCATAAGAAGCACAATAATGGCAATAAAAATTTTTGATACTTTTATTTTAATACAAAGAATCATTATGTTTACAAGTAATATTTATTGTACAGATCTCCCAAAATTTGGAAAAAATGTAAAAGAAAATTTTACTTTAAAATAAAGAATTTCTAAATTATGTTCAATAGATAACAAAACCATAGGAGAACAAAGCCTCATGAGCCAAGATTTCGTCAAATATGCTACAGACCAACTAATGAAAACCGCCGAAATTGAGCGTGACCTGTATACAAAGTTTTCGGTTAAACGCGGTTTGAGAAATGATGACGGTTCGGGGGTACTGGTTGGTTTGACCAAGATTTCCAGTGTTATCGGTTTTAAGATTGTCGATGAAGAGGTAATTCCGGTAGACGGAGAATTGTATTACCGGGGAATGCACATTAATGATCTGGTGGCAGGAGTGGAAAAAGAGAAACGGCACGGTTTTACCGAGGTGATTTACCTGCTGATTTTTGGGAAATTACCGAATAGTCAGGAATTACAGGATTTCCGGGATTATCTGAATGTCCGGACAAATTTGCCACCCGGACTGAATGAAACTTCCATTTTGGGATTCCCCAGCCCCAGCGTGATGAACAAGCTTCAGCGGGTGATCCTGGTCCTCTTTGGGGTGGATCCGAATCCGGACGATATTTCCATTTCCAATGTGGTGAGGCAATGTCTTGATCTCATCGCAAAATTCCCCACAATTATCGCCTATTCCTACCAGGCAATGCGGCATAAACTCCATGGTGAGTCACTTTTTGTGCACCCACCACATCCGACCTTATGCTGCGCAGAGAATTTTCTTTATATGTTAAGATCAGACAGGCAATATAATAAACTGGAAGCCGATATTCTGGATCTGGCGCTGATGCTTCATGCGGATCACGGTGGCGGTAACAATTCCACTTTCACCACCCATGTGGTTACTTCAAGCCATACTGACACCTATTCGGCCATATCAGCTGCGGTCGGATCGCTAAAGGGCCCACTACATGGTGCGGCAAACGCTTCGGTGATGGACATGATGACAAACATTAAAGAAAATGTGAAAGACTGGAAGGATGATGACGAATTATCACATTATCTGGAGAGGATGCTCAAGGGAGAGGTACATGATAAACAGGGATTGATCTATGGAATGGGTCATGCGGTTTATACCAAATCCGATCCGCGCGCAATTATCCTGAAGAATAAAGCCAAGGATCTGGCAGCGCAGAAGGGACGATCCGACGAACATCAGCTATACCTGAATGTGGAAAGATTGGCTCCGGGATTATTCCAGCAGGTGAAGAAATCCAGTAAGGTAATTTCACCCAATGTTGATTTCTTCTCCGGATTTGTTTACGATTTATTAGGGTTCCCGCGGGATATCTACACCCCGCTGTTTGCCATGGCCCGGGTGGTTGGCTGGTCTGCGCACCGGATTGAAGAACTGCTTAATGGACGGCGCATTATTCGACCGGCTTACAAAAGCGTGGCCACCCCGCAAAAATATATCCCCATGGCCAAAAGAAAGTAGATTTAAATCTTCAGAATTATAGATATGACCCCGGATTTTTCTCCGGGGTTTTTATTTATGAGAGATTCTTTCTGGCGTTGATTCTTTTCAGTACGCTTCCTATATTTTATTGTATTTTGGGAGGTGGATGGGGACGGGTGTCCTCCCCGGCCTTCAAAGCCGCGTGTGTCCCGGTAAACCGGGACAGGTGGGTTCGACTCCCACGCGCCTCCGCTAATTATTATAAAGGCAGCTGCCCGGCAGTTTACAGACCATGACCGTCATTTTATATTTGGGCTTCCATGAGATCGGATATCAGCCGAATGTTTCCTTCTGCCCTTTCCTATGATTCCGGTATGCCAGAATAATATTTGACTTCCGGAATTAAATAAAGTACTTTTTTTAAAGCCTTAATTATGTTAAAAATTAAAAGTTCATTTTAACATAGCATTCAACTCCAGGGACGTGCAAAAATGAACAAACCACAAAAAATTCGTTCAAAAGATGTAGGTTTAGAAATTGGTTTGGTTATTGAAAAACACTTATTTAATACCGAACATCTTCACTATGGGTATTGGCCCGATAACCTTCCGGTCACGCTGACGAACTTACCACAGGCTCAGCAAAAGTATTGCGACTTTCTGCTTTCTCACATTCCCCCGGGTGTAAAATCAATCCTGGATGTAGGGTGTGGCGCCGGGAAGTTTACCTGGCAACTAAAGAATGCAGGATTTCAGGTAGATGCTGTTTCTCCCAGTATGGTATTCAGCGAAATAGTACAAACCCGGTTGGGTCCCCAAAGTGAAGTATTTCAATGCAAATTCGAAGACATGAATACCGACAAAAAATACGACTTGATCCTGTTCAGTGAAAGTTTTCAGTATGTCAATATGGAAAAGGGATTTATCCAATGTAAAAAGCTCCTCAATAATCCGGGATTTATTCTGATTTGCGATTTTTTCAAAACCGGAGCTCCGGGAGAATGCGTGATGGGAGGTGGTCATAAATGGGAGGTATTCCAAAAAATCCTTAAAGAACAACCTTTTCATAACATAAAAGATCTGGATATTACCGCACAAACTGCTCCTACCCTGGATATGGTTGACCATGTTCTGAAAAATGTTGGAAAACCAGTATGGGAATTGGTCATCCGATATTTGGAGAACAAGCACCGGATCGTGGCAAAATTTCTAAAATGGAAATTCAAGAAGAAAATTGCCAGAATAAATCGCAAATATTTCTCCGGGGGACTTAATGCGGAAAATTTCAGTATTTTTAAATCTTACCGACTGATGCTCTATAAAACCGCATAGATCATATTATTTTTTCTCAATTCTACTTTATATCAACCTCGATCCAACTATTTCATCAGTTTTTCGGGAGGCGGATGGGGACTGATGTCCTCCTCTGCCCGGCAGATACCAGTCATATAAATCAATTGGCCGAGAAGAGGCGTAACACGGGAAAGACACATTTTGGAATTTTGAGAGCTAACCCAGTAAAATTTTTAAATATGAAATACAATTCCAAATATTATTTAACATATTTTCAATTGGCTAGCAGGTGGATAAAATAAAATCCCTTTTTCCGGTTGTACTTTCGTTCTTACATATCTTCCATCTGCTAACCAACTTACCCGCGTTCTTTTTTGATAACGGGCAATAAACGAATCCACATCCCAATTTCCATAATATACACTTAGTGTTTCAGTATCCAGTTTAATGAGATCCTCCATTCCTTCAACTTTTGGCTGTTCCTGAGGTTGATGAGCGTGAGGTGTATTCAATATATCAACAATACTTTGATCCTCAAACTGCTCATCCATTAAAAATTGAATGAGGATAGAAGAATCAAAAGCATAACCCTGTCCCAATTTCATTAAAGACCAATTCTGCAATGTGGTCCCTTGATCCCCCTGCAGGATAAATGTAAATTTTCCTAACCAGTCATTTAAATAATTCTCTGACTCGTGAACATTCTTCCGGGTATAAGGTTTGGTGACTCTCCCACCCGAATAAAAAAACTTTTTCATAATATTTCGAATTAAAATTAAATCTTCATGGGCAACAACCAAAGGTAAGTTTTCCGGTGTCAAAATTAAGTTTGAAGGCAAATTTTCAATCTTTTTTATTAATCCATATAAACTGCTTAAGCTTGCCTCCGCTTCAACTTCTCCTAAATCCACATCTAATTTAATTGCTTCTATTATTAATGCCCGATAGTTTTTAATCACTTCTCCCCGAAGAATTCTGTTCGCCAAATAGGGAGGAAAATGAATTCTAACACCTCCGTTTTTTACAAATCCCACACCCTGACAACTATTAATCAATGCCCCAATCTCCATGCTAGCCGATTTAACAAAGGAGAGCACCCAACTGGCGATTAAAATGTAGTGAGCATGTTCATCCAGTAAGGTATAATCATCATCCAGGAAAAGCACAAAAACTTTTTTAGGGTTAATATTTGCAGCTTCTATCTCATCATTAAGCATTATTATAAATTTTAAAATATTTTCAGTTTTACCTCTTACCTTTTTATCCAGTAAAAGATGACCATCCTTATCCACAACACTTACTTCATCAACAAAATAAACTTTAATATCCTCTTCCAAAGCAAACTTACATAATGGTGACGGCTTATCCCTATCACCCTGATAAGATAAAAATCTTGTGATTAATCCTTGCTGTTCCAGATTCTTTAAATTATTAAAGGTATTGCCACCCGTTGCCAATGCCGGCTCACCTCGTTCCTCATACGAAACAATACCGGTATAGATGATTAGACCCTCTTTGTGGATGGTTTCTGTAACTACTTTTTCGATTGCAGGATTAAAGTTAAAATCTGCCGTTAAAAAGTGATTCATGGAAAGGTTAACTATTTTGCCCTGATTGGTCTCATTTTTTTCCAGCCATTCGTTCAATTTTCCCTGAGACATTCTTTTGAATTCCACCCCTTTAGGAATTTCAAATCCAAATCTTTCGACCAGAAATGACTCAAGTCGTCTAATATCCGGATCAGACATAATTAATTACCTTGTTTTAGTTAAGAAGCCAATGCAACAGAAAATTCTAAAACACTAACAAATCTTTTACAATTCTCATCTTCACTATTGGCAGCTATCGGTTCTGCAAAGAGAGTGGATAATAAACACTAAATTTTTAACCCTACTTGCTAAATTTTGTTCAATCGTAAAATGGAGATGCACAGATCGACTTAATGATTGAATATTTATTGAACTTATTTTAGAATTACCAATTATCTCGGTTCAGTTTTCTACTGTAAAGATTTTTAAGCTCCCCGAATTTTTTCTTGGATTGAATTATTAACCGTACTATTTTTCAAACAACAAAGATTAACCCTACTTACTTGAACAAATTACCAAAATCAGGAGATACAGATGTCTCAATATATAATCGTTTATCTGGGCGGCAATCAGCCATCCGATCCGGAAGAAAGCAAACAAAATTATGCGAAATATAAAGAATGGTTAGCTTCATTGGG
>CAZTXJ010000169.1:0-6563 GCA_964617285.1 uncultured Calditrichaceae bacterium
CCCGCTATTTTTTTTCTTTCCATTTGAATTGAGCTGGTATTAACTTTTTCCTGATAAGGGAACGGAAATCATCAATGGCCAAAGCAAAATTTTTGATTATCGCCGGAGAACCCTCCGGGGACCGACACGGAGCTGACCTGGTGGCTGCCTTGAAGGAGTTGAATCCGGATGCATCTTTTTATGGGATCGGTGGGGAAGAGATGGCCCGGGAAGGAGTCGAGTTACTCTATCACCTCGAACAAATGGCTTTTCTGGGATTTGCTGAGATAATTAAACATCTGCCCTTTATCTTTAAGGTGCTTGGAAATTTGAAGCGCTGGATGGCAGACAATAAACCGGCTGCGGTAATTTTAATAGATTATCCCGGATTTAATCTGCGTTTAGCCCGGATCGCCTCCCGTATAGATGTCCCGGTAGTTTATTATATCTGTCCCCAACTCTGGGCATGGGGCCGTAACCGGGTCGAAAAAATGCGTAGATTTGTTGACCTCCTCCTGGTCATTTTCAAATTTGAGGAAGATTTCTACCGGGAATATAATATTCCCTCAAAATTTGTCGGCCATCCGCTGGTTGATGAAATCAAAATATCTGTCTCTTCTGCGGATTTCAGAAAAAAACACAATTTGCATCCGCAAAATCCCATTATAGCATTACTACCCGGTTCCCGGCTGAATGAGGTGAAAAAACTGTTACCAATTATGCTGGAGGCGACTGTGGAATTTGAGCAATCGGGAGCTGTTGAGATTGTTGTCGGTAAGAGCAGTTCAGTTCCGCTGGCGGTCTATGAACACATCATAAATGGCAGGTCAGGTCTCCACATTGTGGAGAGGGATACCCATCACCTGATGAAACACGCCCATGTGGCAATCGTCGCTTCTGGTACTGCCACACTGGAAACCGGGTACCTGGGCACTCCGATGATTGTACTTTACACCGTTTCTCCGATAACCTATCGAATTGGAAAAATGCTGGTGAAGATCAAGAATATTGCGCTGGCTAATATTGTGAGTGGGAAGCAGGTGGTTCCCGAGCTTATTCAGAAAGACGTCACGGTTGGGAATATCATCCGGGAATTGGATAAGTATTTTCGGGATGCATCGTATTACAAGGAAGTTCAAACCTCTCTAAAAATGATACCGGAAAAATTAGGACCCCCCGGGGCAGCCAAACGGGCCGCCCGGGAGATTGTCACCTTCCTGGAAAAATAATTATCCCTGAATTTAGTCTGCATTCAGGCGATTTTTAGAAAACAGACGCGTATTCGAAACCGTTTCGGGAATAAATGATTTTCCGAACGGTGTCCTCCGACAGATAGGGAAATTCTTTCTGCAAAATGGAAAAGATGTCTTTCGGTGGGTGATAGGTTTTCAGCTCTTCAAAACGCTTTTTCATGTAGAAATCGCGTACAGCCCGCTCGTTTATAAATCCCTTTTCCTTAAGCAGATAATAAAACTCGTCGGGTAAAAATTCCCTTATGGGGTTGCCACGCATTTTCACCTCCTGGGTGTAGTTAAACTGATGAAATTAGCGTGGTATCAATAGCAGTACATCTCTCCGGTTTTATGATTATTTAAAAAGCTGGTAGCAAAAAAGGGGCGATAAAACGTTTCCTAATTTCTCTCCATTCTAATTTATCATTTTTATCGACAAATTCAAGAGAAAAATTGAGTACTTCCGGATTTCTTCAATGATGAAATTTTCAATAAAATAGCCGGAACCATATTTTCCTTAACGTTTTTAAAATGGGATTCCGTTGTTTATATTTGTTAAATAATGTAAAGGAAATGATAAAGATAGACCTTTGAATGTGGCAGATTGTCGGAGATCAGATCTCCCATACTTTTAATAAAAGAACCATTTTCAGCAATATCTCTTTTGAGGTCGAAAGCGGACATTCCGTTGTGTTGATGGGTCCGAATGGTTCGGGAAAGACCACCCTGGTGAAGGTTATTTGTCAGCTGTTGAAGCCATCCGGTGGAAAACTCTCCATTTATCAGAATGGTCAAGCTGCTGATCATTCAATTCTATATTCAGCTATCGGTCTGGTGGGGCCATATTTACAACTGTACAACAATCTGACTGCTCTGGAGAATTATGCTTTTTTTTCCCGGATCAGAGGGTTGACCGTGAACATAAATTATTTCAAGGAACTGATGAATCAATTCGGACTCAAAGGACGGGAGATGGATGAATTACGGACATATTCTTCAGGGATGCTGCAGCGGGCAAAATATGTGATGGCGCTTATCCATCAGCCGGAAATCCTGATCCTGGATGAACCCACCTCCAATCTGGATGAGGAGGGTGTGCGCATTGTCTATGAGCTGATTAAAAAACAGATGAAAGATAAAATATTGATCCTGGCCACCAACGAACCAGAGGAATTTAAATTTGGCGACAAACAAATCAGCCTTTCTGCGTAATGCCTATTACATCTTCCAGAAAGACGTGCATCTGGAATTCAGAACGCGTTACGCCATGAACGCCATTTTGCTTTTTGCAGTCACAACCCTCACTGCAATAAGCTTCTCGGTGGGTCCGATGAATCTGCGTTCGGAAATTCTGGCCCCGCTGCTCTGGATTATCCTCTTCTTTTCTGCTATGACCGGTTTGGCCCACATATTCGTCCGGGAGGAAGAGCAACAGACCGCCGATACTCTTCGGCTGGTAACCTCTCCCAATACGGTTTTTTTAGGAAAATGGCTGTTTAATCTGGTCCTGTTGCTGGGACTGGAAATTATTATTGTCCCGCTTTATCTGGCCATGATGGGTGCATCGGTGGAAAATGTGCCGCTGTTCTTTCTGATTTTCGTCATCGGCAGCATCGGGTTATCGTCGGTTGCCACATTAATTGCCGCTATTATTTCCCAGGCCAGCGCTAAGGGGGCGTTGTTTGCTGTGCTTGCTTTTCCCATCTCTCTTCCCATTCTCATCTCCGGAATTCATGCCACTCGGCTGGCCATTGATGGGGAACAATTTTCCGATTGTATAGCAGACCTTCAGGTGTTATTTTCTTTCTCAATTGTGATTATCACCTTGTCGCTTTTATTATTTGATTTCATTTGGAGACGTTAATGTTTGAATATAAATCGTGGTGGAAATATTTACTGGCCCTGTGGATGGTTATTATCTTCTACGGCGCCTTTTATTATGCACCACCTGCCAAAGGACTGGGTGAGACCGCCAGAATTCTTTTCTTCCATGTACCGATGGCCTGGCTGGCAACCCTGGCCTTTCTGGTTTCGGCGATCAGCAGTATTCAGTATCTCCGTACCACTCAGATGAACTATGATATCTGGTCTGCTTCTTCCGCTCAGCTTGGCTTAATTTTTTCCATTCTGGCTACAGTTACCGGTTCCATCTGGGCCAAAGAGATCTGGCATTCCTACTGGAACTGGGATCCTAGGGAGACGTCAATCTTTGTCCTGCTGCTTATCTATGCAGCATATTTTGCCTTGAGATCTGCCATTGATGTAGAGGAACAAAAAGCAAAGCTGTCTGCCGTATACGCTATTATTGCCTTTGTCACAGTCCCTTTTTTGATTTTTATTATTCCCAGAGTCTACGAATCGCTTCACCCGGATCCCTTGATAAATCCACAGGGCAAGATCAACATGGACAGCCGGATGCTGCAGGTATTTTTAGGTTCGCTGGCGGGATTTACCGTTTTATTTTACTGGATGCTTCGGCTTAAAGTCAATATTGCCAAAGTCTCTGCTTTTTTACAAAAACAAAGTTCATGAAAAAATGAGGTTTTATGGGAAATATAACAGTGGTATTTGTGGTATGTCTTATCATCTGGGTAGGGATATTTTTATATCTTCTGCAATTGGATAAGCAGATAAAAAAAATTAAAAAGAAAATCGAATTTCAGGAAGATTTTCTTAAAGATAAGCGTTAAAGTTAGAATTTTGGTATTAATCATCGGAGGATGAATATGAAACCCAAATATATAATTGGTTTATTAGTGATTCTGGTTTTTGTGGTTTTTGCGGCAATCAATCTGAGTAAATCCTTAACCCCCTATGTTTCGGTTCAGGAAGCCCGGGAAAGCCAGAAAGTAGTACAGGTAAAAGGCCAGCGGGTCGTAGGCAGTGAAAATTTTGATATTGAGAATAAAATTTTCAAGTTTAAGATGGCTGATGAGAAGGGTGAGGAATTTGAGGTTATCTATCATGGCGTGAAGCCGGCCAATCTGGAACAGGCGGAAGAAATTGTGGTTATCGGACGTTTTGAAGGAGCAACCTTTAATGCCGATCAATTATTAGTAAAGTGTCCATCTAAATATCAAGCGGAAGGAGCTTAAAATATGATAAGTGGTATATTGGGGATTTCAATCGCCTTTATTGCTGCTACCGTATCGGCGGCAGCATACTGGCTTTATTATAGAGATAAAGAAGAGCATTTCTACAATCTGGCCAACCGGGCTTTTGCCGTATCTGGTGCAGCTATTTTATTTGCCGTGGTTCTTCTTTATTACAATATTTTTATCCATAATTTTCAGCTGAATTATGTGTACAGCTATACTTCCCTGCAATTATCGACTTACTATCTGATCTCCACCTTCTGGGCAGGGCAGGAGGGGACTTTCTTGTTATGGCTCCTGTTCAGTACGGTCTTTGGCATCATTCTTATCAGAAAGTTGGCCCGGAAGGAGCCAATGGCCATGTCCTTCCTGATGATGGTGCAGTCTTTCATTCTGCTGATTCTGCTCAAGAAAAGTCCATTTGCCATGATCTGGCATACCCATGCCGAAGCACCGGTCGGATTTATGCCGGCCGATGGTGCCAGCCTGAATCCGCTGTTGCAGAATCCCTGGATGATTATCCACCCACCGATCATGTTTGTCGGATACAGTTCAACCGTGGTAGCCTTTGTTCTGGCTCTGAACGGGATGATCAAACGTGATTTTATGAGCTGGGTGAAGCAGGCCCGGCCCTGGGTTATCTTTACTACATTGACCCTGGGTGCCGGTATCATTATGGGTGGATACTGGTCCTATGTTACCCTTGGTTGGGGTGGCTACTGGGCGTGGGATCCGGTAGAGAACGCTTCCTTTGTTCCTTGGTTGTTTACTGCTGTCCTCCTGCATGGATTAATTATCCAGAGCCGTCAGAAAGGCTTGGTTAAGACCAATCTTTTCCTGGCAGGTTTAGCTTTCATTTCAGTATTATGGGGTTCATTTCTGACCCGGTCCGGCGTACTGGCCGATTTCTCGGTGCATTCTTTTGCTGAGTCGGATCTCAATCTGTATCTGGTGTCATTTGTTTCCCTGTTTTCAGGAATTTTTCTCTATTTTTACTTTAAGTCTTTTGCCAAAATGGACAGCCCCCGCTTTGCCGAGGGAATTTTAAGCCGGGAGACCTTCATTCTGTTTGGCATGATGTCTTTACTCTTTACCGGAATTACCGTTTTTATCGGGACCTCCTCTCCTATCTATACCGGACTGTTTGGAAAACCATCCAATGTTTCCATCGGATTTTACAATACCATCAGTATCCCGATTGGCGTATTTATGCTGCTTAGCATGGGAATTGCCCCGTTGCTGGTGTGGAAAGTATCGGAATTGAGGGATAAAAAAACCTTAGCTATCGGTGCTGCTGCAGCATTTGTGGTAACGGTTATCGCGGTCATTTTTGGATTGACCAAGCCGGTTTCGATTATCCTGGTTTTATTATCCGTTTTTGTCGTCACCACTAACGGGTATGTTGCTTTCAAGATTATAAAGAAAAAGCCAGCTAAAACCGGTTCGTACCTCGCCCATGTGGGAATTGCATTTATGATTATCGGCATTATCACTTCCTCCATGTACAGCAAGAGCGAGAAAGTTACCCTACCGGCAGGCGCGTTTGAACAGACCGATTTCGGTTATAATATGAAATTTGTGGATTTTGTACCGCGCGCTGATGGGAAAGACCGGGCACAAATAATCGTGGAAAATGATGATGGTTCATACGAAGCGGATCCTCAATTTTATTACAGCGAATATACTAAAAGCTACATGCTTTCTCCCCATGTGAAGGTTGGTATCGCCAAGGATATTTATATTTCTCCCATTTCCTTTATGCCGGCTCAGCACACCAATACCGAGCATGTGGAATTGATTAAAAATCAGGCCCAGGATGTCAAGGACTTCAATATTGTCTTCAATAAATTTATCGTGGGCGATCATATGGATCAGTCTCCCATGACCGTGCGGGCAGATTTGACCGTAAAACTAAACCAGGGTGGTTATGAGAAGGAAGTTACGGTCCAGCCGGCTATCTGGATGGAGAACGGAAAGATGAAGGGGAATGAAGTGGAAATCCCGGAAACCGGATTTAAAGTCCAATTAGAATCCCTGGACGCTAACGAAGGGAAAATTGCGTTGGCAATTTACGGTGGGGAAAATGTTCAGGAAAAACCACAGGATATTCTGGCGGTAGAAGTGAGCGAGAAACCGTTTATCAGCATCCTCTGGTTTGGCAGCATCATCATGATAGGTGGTGTTTTTCTTTCACTGATTGAAAGATTAAAACAAAGCTGATTATAATATAAAACTGCTTATATGAAAAAGGCTGCCG
>CAZTXJ010000170.1:0-6407 GCA_964617285.1 uncultured Calditrichaceae bacterium
TGAAAAGAGCCATGATATCATTGAACAAAACTTCTGCCTTGCAGGATTTACCGGTGGATGAAACATATATCTCACAGGTCCAGCAAATGGGTTTTAATATCCACGGGAAATCGCGCTGGTTTAACGCGGTGAGTGGTACCGCCAGCGAGGAAGTTTTATCCCAAATAAGATCCCTGCCATTTGTGGAATCAATCAGCCCTGTAAAATCCTGGACATTTCTGCGGAAATCCGAAACCACCTCACCGGGCATTGGCCTTCCTCCTACACCCACTCCCCAAATTTTTGATTTTGATTACGGACCCTCGGCTTTCCAGACCCAATTCCATAATATTGATAAACTGCATGAAAAAGATTTAAACGGCACCGGGGTTATTGTAGCCATCTTCGATACCGGTTTCAGACTGGAAAATCCTTCCCTGCAGCATATTCAGTCGCAGTTGATCGCCCAGTACGATTTTATCCAGAAAGATTCCGTCACTGCCAACCAGCCGGGAGATGCTCCCGGACAGGATGGTCACGGTACGCTGGTACTCTCTATTTTAGGTGGTCTGCAAAATGGCCAGCTGGTCGGCCCGGCCTATGGCGCCCAATTTATCCTGGCCAAAACCGAGATTGTCAACGAAGAAATTCATCTGGAAGAAGACAACTGGGCCATGGCAGCGGAATGGGCAGAATCCCTGGGAGCCGATATTGTTTCTTCCTCGCTGGGATACTCCACTTTTGATCAGGGACAGTTCAGTTATACCTACGCGGACATGAACGGAAAAACCACCATTGTTACCCGGGCGGCGAACCGTCTGGCCCAACTGGGTGTGCTGGTGGTTTCATCGGCGGGGAATGAGGGAAATACTCCCTGGCATTATATCACTGCCCCGGCGGATGGATTTTATGTGTTAGCAGTGGGCGCACTCAATAGTTCCAATGAAGTGGCCAGTTTTAGTTCCCGGGGTCCGACTTTCGACGGCCGGATTAAACCGGATGTGAGTGCCCTGGGGGTTGGCGTATATGGGGCTACCACCGGGGCCTCTTTCCAAAGAGCTGATGGAACATCAGTGAGTTGTCCCCTGACCGCCGGGATTGCTGCACAACTTTTACAGGCTGTTCCCGAATTGAATCTGCTGAATATCCTGGATATTTTTAAACGATCTTCGGATTCTTCCCTGCACCCGGATAATAACCGGGGTTGGGGAAAGGTCGATGCGCTCGCTGCCTGGACCCTGGCAACCGGAGGTTCATTCAGCCGGCCGGAAGCCTACCGGGCTGACCCACCCCGACCTAATCCTTACCTGAGGAACAGCGGGGTCATCTTTTTCCCGGTTGATCTGCCGGAATCAGCCCTGATCAAGATTGACATCTATAATATTCTGGGCCAGAAGGTTGCCAGTCTGCGCTATCAGGGGACCCAATCCCATAACCTGGTGCTTTGGGATGGGAGAAATATAAGTGGTCATTTCGTACCGGACGGGATCTATATCTATCGGATTCATACCGGTGGATGGGAAAAATTCGGAAAAATTACCATTATTAATTGAATTTAGTCTATTCCAGCTATCCGAATTCAGCATCCAATAGTCCCTACAAATTGTATCTGAAATTTCTTTATTTATTTCAAAAGCATGTATTTCGCTTTAAATTGATGGCTGATTATCCAGTACAGGATCCGATTGCTTATGAAGAAAGCTTTGGTTTTAGGTGGTGGTGGTGCCAGAGGTCTGGCTCATCTGGGAGTGCTGCGAATCCTGGAAAAGGAGGGCTTCCGGCCGGATTTGATAGTCGGCTGCAGCATCGGGGCCATCATCGGCGGCATGTACGCCCAGACTCCGGATATTCAGAAGGTTGAAAAACGTGTGTATGAATTTTTTGAAAGTGAGGCATACCAAAACCTGAACATCAACCGGGTGCAGCGTGGCCTGGCCAGTGAAAACGGGGATGATCTGTTGCATCATGTGGCCCGTAACCTGATGCGTACTGTTTTTGTCAATATGGTCGCCAATCGCCAATCCATATTGGATAAGGAAGAAGTGGATGAGGCGATCAATTTTCTGATAAGAGAAGGAAATATCCGGGACACCCGGATTCCCTTTGCCTGCAATGCGGTGGACCTGGTTACCGGAAAATCAATTTTGTTTAAGGAGGGAGATATGCGCCAGGCGATACGGGCCAGCAGTTCCATACCCGGATATGTAATGCCTGTACAGCAAAATTCGGAATACCTGGTGGATGGGGCAGTTGCCGATGCTTTGCCGACTGATTATGCCCGGAAGCTGGGGGCAGATTTTATTATCTCAGTAGACGTGAGTCAGGAAATCAAACCCCGGCAAGACTTCCAGAGTGTTTTCGATATTATTCTCCGGGCGAATATGATTACCCTGGATTATCTGTATCGCCAAAATTTACAGAGCGCGGATTTACTGATTAGACCGGAAGTTGGCAAATATAACTGGTATGATTTCCAGAAAATTGACCGGTTGATAAAAACCGGTGAGGATGCTGCCAGAGAAAAAAGAAGGGAAATCCGGAGAGCATCGGGTAAAGTAAAGCAGGGATTCTTCAGCCGCCTCTTATCCTCCGGGAAAAAATGGTGAATTGGTGACTTTTGAAGAGGGTAACATATTAGAGGCTTCATTACTACCCGCTTATCCAGGATCGGAAATTTCCTTTTTTAGACTCTGAAACAAATTCATAGTTACGTTTCGTACCTCTAAATATTTGTCAGAAGTTTAAATTGATAAAATTCGTGTCTTTTGCTCATCTTGACAATCAAACAATTATGCTTCAAACATGACCAGGAAATTAAATGACTCAATTATCACGGGCAATTCTTATTGTATTGGATGGGGTTGGCATCGGTGAATTGCCGGATGCGGCCGCTTTTGGAGATCAGGGAAGCAACACTTTGGGAAATCTGGCCCGGGCGGTGGGTGGATTAGATCTGCCCAATCTGGAAAAACTGGGCCTGGGAAATATCGCTCCGATTCAGGGAATAACACCACAGGACAAACCGCTGGCAAATTTCGGGAAGATGGGTGAGAAAGCACCGGGAAAGGACAGCACCAGTGGGCACTGGGAAATTGCCGGTTGTATCCTGGATTTTGCTTTTCCCACTTATCCCAATGGTTTTCCGCCTGAGGTATTGGATCCGTTTAGAAAAAAGACCGGCCGGGACATTCTCGGTAATAAACCCGCCTCGGGTACTGAAATTATCAAAGAACTTGGTGAAGAACACATACGAACCGGATATCCGATTATTTACACCTCCGCCGATAGTGTGTTTCAGATTGCTGCTCATGAGGAGGTGATACCCCTGACCGAACTATATGAAATGTGCCGGATTGCCCGGGAGATTCTCACCGGCAAGCATGCGGTATCCCGGGTCATCGCCCGCCCGTTTGTGGGAGACAGCCCGGAAAATTTTGAACGTACCCGGGCACGGCGGGATTTTTCCCTGGAACCGCCCGGCAAACTACTGCAGAATTGTGCTCAGGAGAAAGGGCTGACCACAGTTGCCCTGGGGAAAATTGATGATCTTTATGCCGGTGTCGGCTGGGAAATAAAAATTCATACCAAGAGCAATGCGAATGGAATGGATGTATTACTGCAACAAATGAAGGAACATCGGAGCGGTTTGATCATGATTAACCTGGTGGATTTTGACATGCTCTGGGGCCATCGCAATAATCCGGAGGGATTTTACCGGGATTTACAGGACTTCGACCGGCACCTGCCCGAATTCATGGATCAGCTTGGAAAAGGAGATCTTCTGGTGATAACCGCCGATCACGGGAACGACCCCACCACACCCAGCACAGATCACTCCCGGGAATACGTGCCGGTCTTGCTTTACGGACCGGATTTAAAGCAGGGTGTGGACATCGGTACCCGGGAAACGTTTGCCGATTTGGGCCGTACAATTGCCGATGGTCTGGGCCTGGTGGACTGTGATATTGCCGGAACCAGTTTCTGGCAACTCCTGAAAGATGAGAATTGATTTGAGCCCAATATTTACCTGATCTTTGGTTTGTTTAATTGGCTGTTAATAATTGTTTAATAAAATTAAATGATAAAGAAAATTTGAAAACTTACGATTTATACTAACACAGCGGGGTAAATTCCAATGACCACCTTATGGGAGAAAATCAAGAAAAACGTTGTCGAGACAATAAACGAGACAATGGATAAAACTGAGGAGTATACCAGTGTTGGCCGGATTAAACTGGAGATCCTGCAACTGGATCGTCAGCTGGAGGAGCAGTACACCGAACTGGGTAAATATGTGCATAAACACCAGCACAAGCTAGCCCAGGGATTCGATCAGGACCGGAAATTTACCTCCCTAAACAATAAGATTAAGGAACTGGAAGAGGATATTCGGAAAAAACGGAAAGAGTTGGGGCGTATCAGAGAGGAAGACGGGATTGACCTGGATTTATAATAAAAATAAATATCAAAAAATATTTTGGTTATTTTTAATCGTTTCCTTATCTTTAGCGACTATTGCCTCAGGTGCGGATTCAACGGAAACGGTTAGCATCGTTGCGGCCGGCGATGTGATGCTGGGATCGTGGGTTCAGAATGTTATTTTTGAGAACGGTTGGGATTATCCCTTTCGAAATATAGATTCGATTCTCACTCAGGCAGATATTGTATTTGCCAACCTGGAGGCGCCGTTTGGAACAAAGGATTCTGCCGCATTCGAAAAAACTTATACCTTCCAGGTTGCTCCCGACCTGGTAAAAGTTCTGACCGCCGGGAAAATAAATGTGGTGAGTGTGGCCAATAATCATATTCTTGATTTCGGGGTGGAAGACTTGTTTGAGACCATGACCTTGCTTAATCAAAATAACATACAGTATTCCGGAGCCGGAAAGAATCTGCCGGAAGCCCGCCAGCCGGCCAGGATGGAGGCAAAGGGCAAGAAAATTGCCGTGGCCTGCTATAGCCTCACCTTCCCGGAAGAATTCTGGGCGACGGATACCACCGCCGGCACCTGTTTTCCTTTCGACACCTTTTTCTATGATGACCTGAGAAAATTTAAGGCGGAAAATGATCTGGTAATTGTTTCCTTCCACTGGGGAGGTGAGCTGCTTCAGTATCCCAAACCCTATCAGCTGGAGCTGGCCCACAATGCGATCAAAGTGGGGGCAGACCTGGTTATCGGGCATCATCCCCATGTGGTTCAGGGCATCGAGCTCTACCGGGGAAAGATGATAGTTTACAGCATGGGGAACTATATTTTTGGTTCCTACAGCGAAAGCGTGAAAGAAAGTATGCTTTTAAAATTTTATTTTGGAACAAATGGCCTGTCGGCTTGTAAAATTTACCCGTTGAACGTATATAACAAAGAAGTGGAGTTTCAACCACAATTGTTAACCGAACAGAACAAGCAGACATTTTTGGAAGGGTTGAATCAGATTTCGCTTGAACTTAACAATCAGCGATCCATTATCAGCCATGATGGCTGGGTTCGCTTTTAATTCATGATAACGTAAACATCTAAACCAGTAAAAGGAGGTAGTGTCTAAAGATGGCGCGTGGCTCAATAAGTCGAGCAAGTCAATCGCTAGACAAATATCTACAGGAAATCGGGGAGGTGCCTCTGTTAACGCCGCAGGAAGAAATCGATCTGGCGCGGCAGATAAAAGAGGGCAATCAGATATCTCTGGAAAAACTCACCAAAGCAAATTTGCGGTTTGTGGTCAGTGTGGCCAAACAGTACCAGAACCAGGGACTGTCCCTGGGGGATTTGATCAACGAGGGGAATCTGGGACTGATAAAGGCAGCCAAACGCTTTGATGAGACCCGGGGATTTAAGTTTATTTCGTATGCTGTGTGGTGGATCCGGCAGAGTATTTTGCAGGCTCTGGCGGAGCAGTCCAGGGTGGTGCGATTACCATTGAACCGGGTGGGTGCGCTAAATAAAATTGGAAAAGCCTATTCCGCACTGGAACAGGAATTCGAGCGCGAACCCAGCGCCAGTGAAATCGCCGACCAGCTGGATATGACCGATTTTGAAGTGGCCGATACCCTTAAAATTTCCGGACGGCATCTCAGTATGGATGCCCCGTTCAGCAACAGTGAGGATAACCGGTTGCTGGATGTGATCCAGAATGACCATCTTCCCCCGCCCGATGACGACCTGATGGACGAATCGCTAAGAGTGGAAATTGACCGGGCACTGGCGACCCTTACCAAACGGGAAGCGGAAGTGGTACGGCTCTATTTCGGATTGGGACAGGAACATCCCTTAACCCTGGAGGAAATTGGCGAACGCTTTAACCTGACCCGCGAACGGGTACGGCAGATAAAAGAGAAAGCGATCCGCCGGTTGCGTCATACGTCCCGAAGCCGGGCTCTCCGGGCATTCCTGGGATAAGCGCATGAAAATTGATACGGATAATAGAACCCGG
>CAZTXJ010000171.1:0-6367 GCA_964617285.1 uncultured Calditrichaceae bacterium
GCAGCGGAATCGGTAAAAGCGAAATTGCCCTGGATTTGGTAGAGCGGGGACATCGGTTAGTGGCGGATGATGTGGTGATTATTACCAAGAAGGCGGAGGAAATTCTGATGGGGGAAGGCCGGGAACTGGCCGAACATCATCTGGAAATTCGTGGATTGGGACTGATCGATACCCGCAGTACCTTTGGTATCAGAGCGGTTCGGGTACATAAACGGGTGGAAGTCGAAGTACAGTTGGTCGATTTTGATCCGAAAGTGGATTATGATCGCACCGGGCTGGACGAACAAAATACCACCATTCTCGGGGTGAGCATACCACTGGTCGTTTTGCCGATCAATCCGGGAAAGAACGTGACGGTTATTGCCGAAACAATCGCTTTAAATCAGCTGTTAAAGGTCTATGGCCATCATACGCCAAAGGAATTTAATAAGCGGCTGATGGAAAAAATGCGTCAGCAGGAAAGAAAACATTTACAGGAATTAAAAATGCGGGATTTTCTTGACAAGGATTTTGAGTAACATGGTTGCAATTATTCTTACCCACAAAAACCTGGCCCAGGAGCTTATTAACACAGCAAAATCAATTGTCGGACATGATGAGAAATTATTCGGTTTTACCAATCACACCAAAACCACCGAACAACTATTTGGTGAAATAAAGGAATTCCTGAAGTCTAAAGACAATCCGGAAAATGTCTTGTTCATGGTAGATCTCAGAGGTGGCAATTGCTGGACGGTCGCCCGCATGCTGATCCGGGAAAACAAAGGTTATTATGTGATCTCAGGAGTGAATTTGCCGATGATAGTATCCTATCTAACCAAAAAGGACAGTTGTAACTTTGAGGATCTGGTAAAGTCGGTTGAAAAAGACGCCTGTCGTGGCACTTTCCTTGAGCAATAGAGAAACAGAGCTGGAAAACATTTTTTTATTATTTTACCTGATCATTCTTAACTTCCCACAATTCTTTGAATATTAATATCAACTTTTCTTCCACATTTTAACTCATATAATTAAAAACACCCCATAAATCATCCTTTAAAGGTTGTCGCTTCGGAAACAGTTTGTTATATTCTGATAATTCCGGAGTGACCATGAAATTTCCAAAGCGATCTTTGCTCTTTTATATTCTGATTCTTTTGATTCTTACCATAGCCTGGCTTTCTTACCAGCTGATTCGTCTGGACAGCAGCCAAAAATCTTCCAGGATTCTTGAGATTCCCCAAAGTTTTGATGATACCCTGGTGTTTTACATTTCGGAAATTCCATCCAGACTCGATCCATTTTCGGTGATTTATGACGAAGACATCTTCCTGATCAAACAATTATATAGGGGTTTTACAAAAATAAATTCCAATTTGATAGAGGTCCCGGATTTGGCAGAGTATTGGGAAATTTCCCGAGATCGATTGAGATATACTTTCCATCTACGAAAAAATCTTTATTTTCATGATAGCACTCCAATCATAGTTGATGATTTTATCGAGAGCGTGAAATATTTTTTCAGGCATTATCCGCTTCATTATTCCATTGCTTATTTTAAAATTATTGAGGGTGTAGATGAATTTTTACTGGGACAGAGTGGGGAAATTAAAGGCATTAAAAAATTATCGGATCAATCTGTGCAGATTACCCTGATAAAACCATACGTTCCCTTTCCCAAGCTTCTTTCCTTACCCCAAATGAGAATACTGCCGGCGAAATATCTAAAGTCCAATCCCCGGAAATTGTTGCAGGAACCGGTTGGGAATGGTCCATATCGTTTAGTGAAAAAGGATAAACAGGTAATGATCCTGGAGGCATTCTCAAAAAATGAGATATATCATCCCCTGGTGAAGTATTTTAAATTCAAGGCCATCCTTGACATCGCTCATAAAAAAAGTGAAAATTATCTAAACCAAAATTTTGATTTGACTATCCATCCCGCAGAAGCGTTTTTTACCAATCCGATATATATGGAACATAGAAATGCATCAACATTTAGTATGGTATTTCTGGGAATAAATTGTAATAAGTTTCCCACCGATTCCGATTCTTTACGGAAAGCAATTTATTATGGTTTTAATCCGGATAAAATTTTAGCGAAATATCAGCATAATGCCAAACCAACAGAATTTTTTTCTCCGGTATTACTTCCGCGGGATTCACTTGCAGAAACACTTGTTCTCACCAATATATCAAAAGCCAGAAACTATCTGGATACAACCAGGCTTAGCAAAGATAAAAATTCTTTAACCTTAATAATCGATACCGTAGATTATAATCCGGTTTACGTAGAAGCTTTTCATGACCTGGCCGATTCTCTGGGTTTTAAGGTGAATAAAACTTTTTTATCCGGTGTGAATATACAATCCCGCCATAAAATTCTGAATGAGGCCAATGTATTCGTTTTCGACTGGCAACTGGATCTGCCTGATCCGGAATTTTTCTTCAATTTGTTATTTAAGTCAGAATCTCCCATGAATCTTTTCAATTACGCAAATAATGAAGTTGATTCACTTTTGGAGTTGGCAAGATTTGAAGAAAATTCTTCCCGGAGAAATGAATATTATACCCGGGCTGAACAGATAATTATTCAGGATGTGCCAATCCGTCCGGTCCTTTATTATCGTGATTTTATCTTTTATAAAGATTATATTCAAGGTGCGTTGTTAAGCCGGTTAGGTATAGCCAGTCTGGAATTGGACAAAATATCTGTGGATCAGGAACTTTACCAAAGACATCACTGGAAAAATTAGAAAATCATGGCTTCAAAGGTTCAATTCTTTCAAACTTTACAAAAGGAACTCATTCAGCGCACGGAAAGTAATCTGTCCCAATATGCTACGAAAAGTACTGCGGCACAGAGAAATACTCCGGAAGTAAAGGATGCCAGAAGTCCATTTTCTCTGGATCGGGACAGGATATTATACAGCGGGGCGTTTCGGAGATATTCCGGTAAAACCCAGGTTATCTATTTTGCCTCACAGCTAAATGAAATGTTGTCTTCACGCAGCATACACACCTTAAGTGTCGCCCAGGTAGCCCGGACAATTGGTAATTTTTTAGCATTAAATGAAGACTTAATTGAAGCAATTGCCCTGGCACACGATCTGGGTCATTCTCCGTTTGGTCATGACGGGGAAAAATTTTTAAGTGAATTGTGCAAGTTACACAGAATCGGTGAGTATCATCACCATATACAGAGTCTTCATATCGTGGATAATGTGGCTAAAGATGGGAAGGGGCTGAATTTAACCTTACAGGTGAGAGATGGTATCCTTTCCCATGATGGTGAGGTTCACGATCAAGTCCTGAAACCGGTCCTGGAAAAAAGTAATGATGATTTAATGATGTACGTTCAGATGAGAAAAACCGGTGCGGATATCGAGATGATGCCCATGACCATTGAGGGCTGCGTAGTAAGAATTTCCGATACCATTGCCTATATCGGCCAGGACATTGAGGATGCCATCCGGATTGGATTGATCAAGAGATCGGATATCCCGGAGGATTTAAGAAAATCCCTGGGAAGCACCAATGGGGAAATTATCGATACGCTGGTTAAAGATGTGGTTTATAATAGTCTGGATAAACCGTTCATCTCTTTTGGTGAGGAAGTCTCAGAAAAATTGCTTCGGTTAAAAAAGTTTAATTATGAAAGAATTTATTTGAACTCCGGGTTAAAAAGAGAAGACGAAAAAATTAAAAGAGGTTTCGGGATTCTCTTTGAAATATTTTTGAAAGATATAGAGAAAAATAATAAAGGTTCAAAAATCTATAAACATTTCTTGAATACTAAAAATAAGCTGTATCTGGAAAAATACAGTGATGCAGAGAAAGTAAGAGATTTTATTGGGGGAATGACAGATCGTTATTTTGTGGAAACACTTAAGGAGCTGGTTATCCCCGAGATCATGCTTCAAATGGATAAATAATTAGCAGCATCAAGGTTATGAGAAAAGTAAAATATATTTCTCTGTTTTTTCTCTTTTGGGCCTTACTCTGTCCAAGAGTAATCTATCCCCTGGATCAAAATAATTTTGAATTTAAGTGGCAGGTGGGTGAGGAATTGGTTTATTCGGTAAAATGGACTTTTATCACCCTGGGGGAGTTAAGATTGCAGGTTTTGAGTCACGATACGGTAAATTCACGTCCGGTTTATCATTGCCGGATTCATATGGATTCGAATCCCTCGGTTCCCTTTATTACCCTTCACAGCATCTTTGATAGTTACATTGATGCGGATGGGTTTTACTCACATATTTTTTTGAGTTATGAGCAGGAAAATGATTATGTTTTGTATACCAGATATGACTTTGATTATACCCAAAATGTGGTGAAGATTATTATCGAAAAACAATATAAAGATAAGGTAGTCAGGACTTTGGATTCGCTGGTCGCTATTCCCGAAAAAGTGGAGGATAGTCTTTCAATGCTTTATTTTGCCCGGGCCATGGCCAAACACAAATTGCAGATGGAAATGCCGGTATTTGCTTACAATAAATTTGAAAAGACCCATATTAATTTTACCGGAGAGCAACGAAAGACGGAAGCCAATAATAGCAAAGTTTCGGGTTACTATCTGGATGGCAAACTTAAGTTTATTGGCATAGCTGGTGTGAAAGATGAATTCAGGGGATATTTTTCCACCGATCCGCAAAGTGTTCCACTAAAAGCTTATATGAAGGCATTTATTGGCAACGTAAAAATTGAGATAAAAGAGTGGAAAAATTGGGCTGGGGATACCATATTTTCTGAAAATTGATCACCAAATTAATATAAGACATTCCGATAAGTGAGAGATTGGTGGAGGTCGCCATGGAATCTTTCTATTCTTCCCTTTTCGAATTAAGAAGGTTTGCTGTTTTTGTTTTAATTGTTTTTCTGACTCTCTTCATAAAGAATTCCATTTATGCTCAGATCGTACTGACTGAGGTCATGTTTGATGCCGATACGTTGGAAAGCCATAATGAATTTGTGGAGATTTACAATTCCGGCAATAACACGATAAATTTAACCGATTGGAAAATCGGGGACGCTATTGAACTGGATAATATCGTTGACGCCGGACAGGGTTTGGATTTATCAGCTGGAGGGTATGCGGTTATTCTTGATGGCAGCTACTTTGGAAACTCCACCATATATGACAGTCTGATTCCCTCCCAGGCATTAATTGTTAAAATAGATGATGGCAGCTTTGGCAGTTTCGGCTGGTCAAATTCAGATCCGGAGCCCGTCCGGTTGGTAAATCCTGCCGGTGATACTGTACAATCTTATATCTATTCTATTGATAACCAACCGGGTTATTCCGATGAAAAAATTCAATTAACGCCTGATAATTCCGCAGCTAACTGGGGAAACTCCATCCATTTTCGCGGTACACCCGGATTCAGAAATTCCATTACTCCATACGATTACGATCTAGGCCTCAGTTCTTTAGGCATTATCCCGGAATATCCCCTGGAGTATGAAAATTTCCAGATTAATCTGGTGATCAAAAATGAAGGTTTAAATTTTATCGATCTGGCGAATATTACAATTTTTAATGATTATAATCAGAATGGAGAAGTAGATTCGGGTGAATTGCTTTATGAAGATGATATTTCGTTAAATTTAACTGCGCAGGATTCCTTGGATTTTCAGACAGAAATTGGGGGTTTGTCTGCTGATACCTATGTTTTGGGAGTGATTCTGGATTATGGCCTGGATGAGAACCTGGCTAATAATTCCGGATTCCTTGAAATTGTTGTTGAAAGCGCTTCCGAAAATCTGGTGATCAATGAAATTATGTATCGGCCGCTGACCGGAAAAAGCGAGTGGATAGAATTGTTTAATGGAACTTCAAACCAGGTGAGTTTGAACAATTGGTTTTTTGCAGATTCGCGTGATACCGCGCGGATTACCTCCCCGGAGGCCCATATTAACAGCCAGGATTACTTTGTGATTTGTGCCGATTCTACTATTTTTGATACATTCCTGGTTCCATACGACAAAGTTACAATTGTAAAATCCTTTCCAACCCTGAACAATGATTATGATGATCTGAAAATATTGAGTCCATCGGGGCGGATTGTGGACCGGGTTTCTTATTCCGATAGCTGGATGGGCCGAGAAGTAGAGGCGGGAGTTTCCCTGGAGAGAATAAATCCCCAGATTTCTTCGTCCCTGGCTGATAATTGGGCGGCCTCGGTCAGTTTAAAAGGGGGTACACCAGGCGAGATAAATTCTGTGTATGTGGAAAAGAAACCATCGGAATCTCTGATAACCATCGAGCCGAACCCTTTTTCTCCGGATGGTGATGGATTCGAGGATATTACCATTATCGATTTTTCCCTCCCTATTTTGACCGGGTTTTTGACGATCGATATTTATGATATGGCCGGTCGGA
>CAZTXJ010000172.1:0-6338 GCA_964617285.1 uncultured Calditrichaceae bacterium
ACCAGACTTCCAGAAAGATATCTTTAGAAAGTTTCCACCCGGCAAAAACAAGATCAGTCATATGATGGTTCGGAAAAATTATGCCAGACAAATATATTCTGTTAGTAGAAATATAGTTAGCACAAGGAAATAATATATATAATGAGGCGGGTGATAATTCTGAAAAAATAAACCGGGAGCTCATCGCAGGTGATTAAACCGTTAAAAAGCTCCCGGAAAATTTCAGGAATCAATTTTCTCTAATTTTTTCTTGGCACTAGTCCGGCGGGATTTTTTTGATGCGCCATCGCCATTTCCGGAATCATTGATTTCGTCTCCGGTTTTCTTCCCGGAGCCTGAATTATTTTTCTTATTTTTTACTTCCGGTTTTGTTTTTATCCCGGTGTTGCTACGGCCGGATTTTTTTCTGTTTTTTGAATTTCGTGAGGGCCCGTTTCTGGACTGATATCTTTCCGCGGCCTTACGAATGGCTTTCATTTCCCGGATCTCTTTTAAAATTTCTTCCACTTTGGTGGAGGATTTTGTGGCCGGGTTGAGCGTCTGATCCTCCTCCCCGTTCCCATTTCCTTCACCGGAGGTTTTTCTCAACGCTGCTGCGTCTATCGCCTCCGGATGCAGGGTAACTTCTTCTTCCCCCAGTTGGTACTTATTGTAAATCATCGACCAGTTATCCAGTTCTTCCTTGTAAAAACTCATCCTTGCCCTGGCAGGATTGAAATGGGATGGAATGTCGTTCTGAAATGCCCGCTGGGTAAGCTCGAACACCTGGTCAAATCCCAGATACCTGGTGGCCTGGATGGGCGTCAGGGGCGTCTTGGGAGAAATATAAATTCTGAAATTAAATTCCTCTCTCAACCAGTTTTTAACCCACTCCGGATCTTCAGCATATAGTTTATTCAAAATTTTTTGATATGAATCATCATTCTGGGCATACTGAATCTGGGCCATTCCGATCCGCGCCTCTTTATCGTCCGGATTATCTTTTAGAATTTTCTGATATATCTCCCGGGATTGGTCATAAAGTTTCCCCTTACGATAGGATTTGGCCAGATCCTGATAGGCATCCAGGGATTGATCCACCTCGGCATATTTTTCATACATACGCATGGACTCTTCGTATTTCCGGACCTTTTTCAACGAACGGGCCAGCCATTTAAAACCTAAACCGTAATCGGGTCTTAGCTGGATTAATTTCCGTAACGGTTCAATCGCCTTCTGATAATCTTCGTGGTCGTAATATTTACGCACCCAGTTTATCACTACATTAAATCGCAACTTCTCCGGTAAAAAGGATATATCCTGGTTCTCATTATACATATCCATATGGGTAGAATATATCATCCGGGATTGGCCTTTTTTTCGCCTGGGATTATTGAGCTCCAGTAAAACCCGTTTGAAATAATTACTGAGTTTCTGGCGAAGAAATGTATCGTTGGCCAGGACGATATTCGCTTCCGTTTCTGCAGGGAGCGAATTTTTCAGGAATGTTTCTGCCTCCTGACGAAACTTATTTATCAGCTCCTCCACCATTTCCGGCAACTGGGTCAATGAGAGATCAATCTGAGAGGTCTGTTCGGTTTCGTTGATAATGTAGTAAAGTTTAATGGTTAACCGCTCCAGTTCTAAATCCCATTTGCGAATGTCCAGAGCAATTAAATTTAATTCAAAATCTGACATGATAACTCCATTCTTATTTAAAGCGTTTTACAAACAGAGGTTTGTCCTGTACTGATAAAACGTTTTCGGATGTTGTATTATTACTCTATCTTTTACTGATGTGTTGTTCATTTGTTGCACTTATAAAAATATATTCATGAATTTAATTTTCTTTTTTAACTTCCGACTTTATCCTTTGCTAATTGCCAGAAAAATCCAAAATTTTACCTTGTCGTGACTTTTTTAGCTTTTCCCAGGTATTTCTTAATATTGGCATCCCGGTCGATAAACGGTTCAATTTTGCCGACCGCTGAAGTCAGAATAGTGGTTACGCCCGGACCATGCCCGGAGATAACGCTGTTGGAATGGGCAATAATCCCAATGGTCACCGCACCCTCGCGGTAAATCCATCCGTATGAGGCATCGGAATCGATAATGGCCACGATATCTCCGAATCTTAAGCTCTCCAGCCCGTATTTTTCGATTGCCTTCTCATCGAATAACTGAATATCATAATCTCCGGAATGAGCTGATGAGCTGCCAATGCCGGCCCCCATTAATTTGGCCGGAATCAAATGGGTTACACCAACCCGGAGTCCTTTCTTCTTCTCAATATTTAATTTTAAGAGCAATCCGGGATCGATATTCATCGAAAGGATATCCGGGTAGAAATCCAGAAGTCGCAGCCCCACCCCGAAAGATTTAATTAATATTTTATCACCAATCTGCAGTTTTTCCAGCACCGGGGTGTCAAAATCCACCATCACATGATCGATGCCACCATGTTTGCCGGTTACATATCCGATCGCACCTTTCATTTCTCCGGATATCACTTCCGCCCGGTTTCCGATGCAGGCCAGAACATTCAGAGCTGCATTTGGTGAGTACTCACCAATCGATTTTCCGGGATTGGCAATACTCACTCCCGGTTCTACATGATCCGCCATCCAGCCAACCGCACGGTCGCCTATCCGGGCATTATAGCTAATGCCGCCGACGCTGGGAAACACTTCAACCTGACCGGCTGCATTAATCACATATCCTGTCTTGCGTAAGGTGGGATGATCGATTTCCCCGGCCACGCTTAATCGGATCAAATTTTCTGTATTTAATTTTAAACTGTTCATTCTATCTGCTTTTTTCTTTTTCTGTCATGCTTCCGGTAAATTCAATCTCCTAATCAGAACGGATAATCTGCGTGATTATTTTCTTTTAAGATTATGTTCAGCCACCGCATGCTATCCGTTAAATCGATCTCTTCTCTGTAATATCAGTCTCTGAATTATGCAGAGGAAATGAGACTCAAAATTTTATTTTTATTCACGCCCGAATTCGTAGTTACAGATTTAATGTATCAATCTTTTTTTGGTTTCCTTTTCTCCAAATTTTTTCATTGAGAGAAAGTGAATCCGTTTATCTCGTTTTTGCCCCAACCGACAAAAAAGTATTTTTGCTTATGCCAAATAGTTGAATTTTATCTAGACTATTGTGAAATTGTCTTATAATACGATGTTCAGATTTTAAAATCAATCTGAAAATATTTTAAAATGAAATTGTTCCCAAATTGGGTAATTTCCCGGAACATCAGATTTTTATATTCAGAACCCCAAAATTCAAATTTTTGGGAAAATGAAATAAAACTTATACGGTTCACAGAGAGCTATTGGCAAATGTCTTGGGATAAAGCAACAGGTCGATCCGCTTCTTCAATTCCTGAAGATCGAAAGGCTTCAGGAAAATGGCATCAACCATATTCCGGATGATATCTTCCATCCGCTGGGTACAGTCAAAATAGACATACATGAGTATCACCGGAATTCTCGCAGCTGATGATTTCAGATCATCCAAAAATTTATAGATATATCCATTGGGAAGATCGATATCGGTGATGATCAGATCGATATTATTTTCATGGATGGTGGCCAGGATATTATCCGTGCCGCTGCACTGAAAAATATCATACTCATCTTTCAGATATTCCTCCAGTCCACGACAGATGTCTTTATCTTTATCCAGGATCAGTATTTTCTTTTTGTCCATGAAATCCTCATTCGGTGATAATCCAATTTTTGCAATCATTATGCCAAGGGAGTTAATTAGACTATATTCCAAAAACCCAATAAATAAGGGCATTCAGGAATCATTTAACCGATTCTCTCTATAACAAATTCAAAGGAATTCCCATCTTTGAAAAGAATCAGAAAATTCCTTTCAAAAAATGATAAAATTTCAGGGGAGAATATTTTACTGAAGAAACCAAAAAATGGCATTGATAAATCTGAAAACGACCCAGAGGAATTGGCGCTTAATCAAATTCCAGGATAATATCCACGATGGCATGTCCGGTATCCAGCGGACTATCGATAATGATGCCTTCAGTATTTATTTTATTGGTGGGGAGGTAGCTAGTTGTTTGAATAACCAGGGCGACCGCATTTGCCCGTTGTTCTGCCAGGGATTTACTGTATTGAAAATTGCCACCGCTGGATTGTCCCAGGGTTATTTTCACTTTGCTTAAAGCCAGCGAACGCATGGCAGTGCCGATTTTTTCCAGGACTTTCCTGGACTGCTCGCTGATCTGGATTTTGCCAAAATCGAAGCGAATTCCATTGGCCCGCAGGGTAATATGGTTATTTTCCTGGATCGTCTTTACCCCGTAAGGTGACAATTCCTGATTCAGCCTTCTGCTTTGATCAGTTATATCCGACCGGTGTCGGAGTTGACCCATTAATTTTAAATTTTCATCATATAAATATCTGACTGAATCTGACAATACTTTTACTCTCTCGTTTAACGATGCTTTGAGCGCTTGCTGCTCATTTATCAGATTGGTCAGATTTTCCAGGGCACGCTTTACACCATTTCCAAACTCCGGTTGATAATTAAACGGTTCCGCCGCCTGATCGATGTCATTCTCCAGATCCAGCAAATAGGATTCAAGCGCATCGTCACTGCTTCTGATTTTCTGGGCCAGTTGCACGATACTTAACAGATGCAGGCTTTCCTGGGATAATTGGGCAGCCTTCTGTTTCAATTCCGGATTTTCATATTCCTGGTTGGCCAGAATTGTATTGACTTCAGCTAACAAATTTTTGACCAGTGTATAGGTTTTCGGGGCATATTTGGACGCATTCAGATCTTCCGATTCCTTAATTAAAATTCTGACCTCACTGAGCAGATTGTTTCCGATTGCCTCGAACTGGGCCTTGCGGTACTTTGCCAGGATTTCATTCTTCCGGGCCTGAAAATCGCCGGGAATTTTGTCTACCGATTTTTGAGCCAGTTTTAAAAAACTTTCCTCTGCATCATTAAAGGCTCGCGGGGCAAAATCATTGGCCCCGTTCTCCAGAGCATCATCCCGGACCTCCAAAATATCACTGAAATGTGGTTTTAAAGATTCCGCCTGTGTATTCAGTTCCTCAAGATTCTTCCGTAACTGGTTCAGATTCTCGGCTTCTTCTGGCGTGGGAATCCGCTGATTCGAAACGGTCTTCAGTTCATCAAATTCGGCACGGTAACGAGCAAACTTTTCCGGAAAAAATACATCCCCCCGGTTAAATCTGATCGAAATAAATAATTCGGATATTTCCTGAAAGACAGGTTCTGATTGACTGAGCCCCAACGTACATATTACCAATATGCTAACCAGGGCACTCTTTATACTCAACTTCATCAATTTCCTCAATAAAGGCTCTAAATATAAATAAAATTGTTAATTAACTAAAGCGAAATAATATCATTTGAAATCAGACCTTCTTCTCCCTTCTACAATTTCTGAATTCATAAAGTTCGCCATCCATCTTATATTTTCCTTTGTTTTATTTCGGTGGTTATTTATTTTAGCAAAAATTATTGATCTAAAGACTATCCTTAAAAAAAGCCAGGAGTAAAAGCATGGAAGTGACAAAACGCAGTCTGCCTCAAAATGCATATCGCAAACTCAAACCGGGGGAAGAATATACACCGGTGGTACCGGCAGGGGAAATAATCCCCGAAATTTCTTACTATTCCGTTCTCTGGGGAATATTTTTCTCTATCCTCTTTTCTGCCGCCGCAGCATATCTGGGTTTAAAAATTGGTCAGGTTTTCGAAGCTGCCATCCCCATCGCCATCCTGGCCGTCGGGATTGCGGCAATGACCAAGCGAAAAAATGCGCTCTCAGAAAATGTGATTATCCAATCCATTGGTGCTGCCTCGGGTGTGGTGGTTGCCGGAGCCATTTTTACCATCCCGGCTATCTATATTTTGCATGCCGAGGGCGTGATCGAGAATCCGGCTAACTTCTGGCAAATATTCCTGTCCTCCCTTTTCGGCGGATTCCTGGGCATTTTATTCCTGATCCCCTTCCGGAAATATTTCGTAAAGGAAATGCACGGTGAGTTCCCCTTTCCCGAAGCCACCGCCACGACCGAAGTTCTGATTGCCGGGGAAAAAGGTGGGGAGCAAGCCAAAGTACTGGTATCGTCGGCTATTGTTGGTGGGATTTACGATTTTATTGTCGGAACATTTGGTTTATGGAAAGAGACTTTCTCAACTAAAGTTCTCCCAGGATTTTCCTGGGTAGCTGATCATTTGCGACTGGAATTTCGCCTGAATATCGGAGCAGCTGTACTAGGACTCGGCTATATCATTGGCTTGCGCTATGCTGCAATCATTGCCGCCGGCTCCTTCCTCTCCTGGTT
>CAZTXJ010000173.1:0-1865 GCA_964617285.1 uncultured Calditrichaceae bacterium
GCTTCATAGCAGGAGAATAGACCATGACGTCCGGTGAGCAAATAGCCTTCCAGCCATCCCTGACACTGGTGCTCGCTCAGCACTTCCATCACCCGGCCATCCGGTGATACGTGGTCGTCAGTTTTCTTTATCTCAGCGGTTGATACCCGGTCAGTCACATCAAACAGGTGAGTTAACCGGTTGGAAGCGGTTTCATCCGGACCAAACACCCGGAAGTTTCGATTGTCCCAGTTTTGTTTCATCACGTCCCGCAGAAATTCACCCATAATCCGGGTGGCTTCGGCTTCGGTGGTACCGGGTTGATCGATCTTAACTGCATAATCCCGGAAATCCGGCATACGTAAATCGTGCAGGAAAATGCCCCCGTTGGCATGGGGATTTGCTCCCATGCGTCTCTCCCCTTTCGGGGCAAGCGCTGCCAGCTCCGGAATCAGCTTACCACTTTTATCAAAAAGTTCTTCCGGTTTATAGCTTTTCATCCACTCTTCCAGCATCTTTACATGCTTGGGATTGCTGGCCAGTTCTGCCAGCGGCACCTGGTGCGCGCGAAAGGTGCCTTCCACCGGTTTCCCATCCACCTCTTTCGGACCGGTCCACCCTTTGGGTGTGCGCAGAACTATCATTGGCCATTTCGGGCGCATCTTAAAACCATTTTTCCGGCATTCCTTCTGAATCTGTTTAATTTCCTGAATTACCGTATCCAGAGTTGCGGCCATCAACTGATGCACTTTTTCCGGCTCATCGCCTTCTACCACATAAGGCTGATAACCATATCCCTGAAGAAGTTTTTCCAGTTCTTCGGCGGGAATACGGGCCAGCACAGTGGGATTGGCAATTTTATAGCCGTTGAGGTGTAGAATAGGAAGCACCGCCCCGTCATGCACCGGATTCAAAAATTTGTTGGAATGCCACCCGGTAGCCAGTGCACCGGTTTCTGCCTCCCCATCCCCAACTACGCAGGCGACTATCAGATCCGGATTATCAAATGCAGCTCCATAGGCGTGAGCTAACGAATAACCAAGCTCACCACCTTCGTTGATTGAGCCAGGTGTCTCCGGAGCCACATGACTTGGAATACCGCCCGGAAAAGAAAACTGCTTAAACAATTTTTTCATCCCGACTTCATCCTGGGAGATATTCGGATAAAGTTCGCTGTAAGTACCTTCCAGATAGGTATTGGCTACCAATCCCGGTCCACCATGACCCGGTCCGGTTACGTAAATCATGTTCAGATCGTATTGCTGAATCACCCGATTCAAATGGACATAGATAAAATTTAAGCCAGGGGTCGTTCCCCAGTGACCGAGCAACCGTGGCTTAATATGCTCCAGTTTCAACGGTTTTTTCAATAGTGGATTATCATACAGGTAAATCTGCCCGACAGACAGATAATTTGCTGCCCGCCAATAGGCATTCATCTTTTTGAGCAGGTCGGGAGACAAAGGTTTAGACATAACGTTTCTCCTTTGTTAAATTGTACATTTTCCCAGCACCAACTCCGAACAGAATTTATCAAATCCCTTTTACCAGGGCATTAATGCGTATCCCATCAACTGATAAGTTGGTATTACGGTTAGTGCAGATAAAGCCAGAGTGATATCGGGATTTACCCATTCTTCTTTAAATCCATCATCAGCCAGGGTTTGCCCGCAGACATACAGGACAACGCCGGCTTTTTTGAGTTCGCTCAGCAAGTGGATGTTGGGATTATCTACCCCATATTTGGCTTTATACTGATCATTCTTTAACACAATTGGGGCTGCAGCGCTATGAATGATCACCACCAGCTTCATCTGATCCGGCATCATTCCCGCGGTAGCAAAAACATTGATCAGACGCGCCACATGATCCAGACCCGGATTGAC
>CAZTXJ010000173.1:1965-6274 GCA_964617285.1 uncultured Calditrichaceae bacterium
TCTATCTTAATCAGTTTTTTGTGATAACTGAATAGGGTATTAAAACTTATTTGTAAAAATTGATAAAAAGGTAAGCCCAAACCAGATGGGGGAAGGCCACAGAAAATGAAGCTGTCTAGATACAAACCAGCTGTGTCCCGAAATTTATTGTTATTTACAGCGGGAATATTATGGACAGCAGTGGGACTTTTTCTCTGCCTGTTGGCTGCCCACTGGCTCCGAACAATGGTTAATCGGGGAACAATTTATTATGCGCTATCGGGAATAGTAATGGCGGCTGGAGTCTATAAATTTGGATTTTCCACAATTGCCCGAAAAAATATCAACCGGGTTTGCCAGTATCCGGATAAGGTTTGCTTTTTTGCCTTTCAGGAATGGAGGAGCTATCTGATCATTTCGGTGATGGCACCGTTGGGTATCTTCCTGCGTCACTCCTCTTTACCCAGACAATATCTTGCCATTATTTATATTACTATTGGACTGGCACTTTTCTTATCGAGTCTGCACTATTATTTTCGACTGAGTTATCTACTCAGGCATCAGAATCCCTGCCAGAGAGTTTGATCCTTAGCTTGGGCCTGACTTTTCCTCACAGATTTTGTTTCCCTATTTTGTAATTCAACTACTGACTGAGATTTGTTCTGCTATCATTTGTAAAATGAAAATTATTAAAGACTATTTTCAAATTAAGCTACTGCTTCTTTTTGATACTGTTTTTGCGATTCCTGAACAAATTCAATGATTTGAGAGATCATTTTCCTGTTTCGTAAGATGCGCCGATGACCCAGACCACGGGTTAGGATTAGTTTACTTTCTGGCCATTTTTCATGCAATTCAACAGCCTGCCGGTAATCCACTTCCTTATCATCCCGGTCATGTACAATGAGTCCAACAACTGATAATGTCAGCAAAATTTTGTCTGGAGAAAAATCTTCAAATTTCTGGTGAATAAAATTTTCAATTTCTTCTCGAAAACGGATCATCAGTTTGTCCGAGGCTTGTAACTTTTCCTTAAAATCTGATAAAATAAATTTCATTGAAGCTGGCATACCAATTGTGATCAGATTCTCTGCTTTCACCCCTGCCTTTATGGCATTAACTGCTACTACCCCGCCAAATGAGTGAGCGAGAATTGTATGAAACTTTCCGATATTATCTGCCAAATGAAGAATGGCCTGCACCATTTCCGGCAAATTAGTTCGTCTTCCCAGTGTATTACCGTGTGCAGGGAGATCTATGGCCCAGACTTCAAATCCCGCATCAACTAGCGGTTTAATAAATCGGTCCATTTGACTGGCACGGCCTTCCCATCCGTGAATGAGCAATACTTTTTTACCTTTTCCAAAGCGGTACTTTACAATGGAAGGAGACTGTTTTTCCATCTGATATTGGCTGGGAAAAATAACTTTCTGCTCGGAAGACGGCTTGAGTGAAAAACCTGATGTATTGAATTGTTTAAATTTTCTAACCGTACAGAAGATCCGAACAGCCCATTTAGCGGCTAATGTAGGTAGCACTCTTTCTGTAATATGAAAAGTAAATTTATATAGCTTAAAAAATATTTGATCGATCATATTGCCACTCCAATAAATTCTAACTATTAAAGTTATACTGGCTAATACATAATCCGGTGCATCTCATTAAATACACCGGAAATCCTACATCCAACTATCCTGACTTCATAAAGATCTTTGGACAGTACAGATTCGGTCCTCTCTTGATACTTGTATCCCTTGCCTCCGATTAGTTTGCTTCAACCGGCTCTCCTTTTTTATCTTTTCGTGCAAAAACCGGGATAAGTTTTGGCACCTCGCTCTGATACTTTCGATAACGATTCCCGAATGAACGTACCAGATCTCTTTCTTCAAAGACAACACCTATTAGGACATAGGTCGACATTCCTACTGCAAACAGCAGGTGACCAATTGTCATTTCGGGTGTGGCAAAAATGGCTATTATAACTCCAACCATCATTGGGTGTCGAACAATTTTATATAATAATGGGGTCTGAAAGTGTGGTTCCCGGAATTCTTTATTCCTTAAGTTACTATAAACCTGCTGAAGTCCGAATAATTCAAAATGGTTTATCAGATAAGTCGATAGTACCAGAATTCCCCATCCCAGACCGAACAATCCGAACATTATACCGCGCCCAATCTGGGCTTCAATGTTCCATACAGGGAGTGATATCGGCTTCCATTGCCAGAAGATTAACGCTAATACGGCACTGGACACTATTACGAAAGTACTGCGAATCATAGATTTGGGCATGAATTTACCCAGCCAATGCTTAAATGAGCGGCGAGCCATTATACTATGCTGCAAACCGAATAACGAGATGAGCAGCAGATCTATTATAAAAGCCTGTAAAATTGAAGACGATTGCCCGGAATCGATTGATTTTGGCACCCATTGATTTATCATAAATCCTATCCAATAGAGAAACACTGCAAAGAAGAGTAAATAACCCATTAAACCATATAAAAAAACAAAAAATCTTTTCATTTCTTACCTCCATAGTTTAAGAATGATTCTATGATTAAAGAATCCATTTAAGAAGTATGGATCCCTATTTATTATACCAACCAGTTGGTTTAGTGTAAACTCAAAATTTTTTACCTTCTATTTAACCAGTAATTGCAAATACTTTCGAAAATTCTCTATTGCCTTGGGGACATGATTCCAGTCATTATAGGCTCGGGCCATAACTATTGAACCCTCAATAATTTGAAGTAATTGTTCGGCAAGCTCTGGAGCTGTAGGCCTGTCTTCATTTTCTAATCTATCAAGAACAGGTTCAAACAGAGGAGCAAGATTAAGGACCAGATTGTTAAATAACTTCGAAACCTGATTAGCGATCTGTTCTCCAGTAGCAGCCAGATAACTGGCAAAGCTGCCCAGCAGGCACCCTTTACTCCAGAGTTCATATGATACAGCATTCAGGTGATCAAGAAAAAGGTAGATCCTTTTAACCGGATCTGTTTCCAGAGCAAATGTGCCAGTTCCAACTAATTGCATTGCCCTTTTATAATACCACTCCAGAACTTCCAGCCCCAAGGCTTCCTTGGTTTTGAAATAATGAAAAAAACTTCCTTTACTCACACCGGCGATCCGACAAATTTCATCCACGGTTGCTGCCGGATATCCCCTATCCAGAATAATCGCATAAGCATTTTCGATGATCAAATCTTTGGTATTACTATTTTTCATAGCCATAATATACCAACTGGTCGGTTTAATATCAAGTATTTTTTTGAGAATATTTTTTATATTGTTTATGTGATAAGAATATTACAGAAGGGTAAAATTTAATGAAATTCTTCCAAAAGCTGCTTAAAGATCCTAACTTCCTTAACATTTGTGGCTGAAGAATAATTTTTTAATACCTTCAGAATCCTGTGGTATATTAAATCGGATAATGTATACTCTATTTCACCGGTAGTGAGTGCATCATATTGCTCTGGCAGATACTGACTGACCAGACTCAATGGTATGTCAACTTCGCTGAGATTATAGAACAGTTTTTCAAGGGCAATTCTCAATTCCGGTCTTTGCCAGTAATATCTTATTCGATCGTATAAGCTAAATTTCCTTGAGAACGATTGCCTCGCTTCATTTCCGGAATAATATCGTTTCCAATGTTTCGGATTCGCTTTCATGACCGATTCGATAATTTCCAAAATATTAGAACCAGAAATCGTCCGGTTAAAAGGGAGTAGTCGTTTTTCAATCCAAGCCAGAGCAAAAATGACCTCACGAAAAGCAAATGTAAGTGACGGCCCCACTTTCAGAATGGCAAAATGATCTTCAACTAACTGTTTGAGGGAATCAGGATTTTGATAATCAGTACGGTTGGCCTCAAATACCAGCAATTCATAGTTTTCTATATATTTTTTTAATTCATCAGCATTTTCTCTTTGATATTGATGAATAATTGTATCGTTGAATTCTATTCCCGGCTGGACTACAACTGCAATTACTCGGTCCCAGGCTTCTTGAAGATTGTATCTAAAAAATGCTTTCCGTGTAAGATCTATAGTTTCTTGCAGATCTGAAACAGAAGTGAGCTTGATCTCATCACTTTTATGTCGTGCCCAACCCGGCACCAGTGCTTCTTTTCCAATAACATAATGAGGTCCTGATTCATTCCTGTCGGAGAATTCTTCAGCTATTTTGCATAGAAAAGCAGTACGTTCCGCAATTAACGAGGGATTTAGAGATCTGTTGGCACCATCCGTATCATCCAGACAGCGGGCGCTGGCATCCAGATGAATTTTTGTAAAACCGGCCTGAATATAGGATTTTATCT
>CAZTXJ010000174.1:0-6262 GCA_964617285.1 uncultured Calditrichaceae bacterium
CCCAATGGTGGCCATATAGAAGATGCCATGTGGTACAACGGGGATAACCGGGTTAGGGCAGCAATCGCAGAGAATAGTAAAAAAGTGACACCCCTCGATAAGGGAATTATTCAGATTAGAAACGAATTCTGGGAATTGGTCAGTCATTCCACCAAAGTGGTTGCGGTTTTGGGATCGGACGAACACGCTTATCACCGGACACTTATCACTGACCAAACACCGGTTGGTGTTTTCCCAAAAGATGATTTAAATGGTAACGGCATTCTGGATGATGGTCAGTATTCGGCAAATCCCAATTTCAAACGCCCACTGTGGAATATCATCTGTGGCGGAGCCGGCGCTCCATATTACACCCAGGAGAAAACACCCTGGACGGACTGGGTGCATGTTTATACTTCACATTACAATTATGCGGTATTCAGTGTGAGTAAAGATAAAGTTGGAATGAAAGTTTACGATATAACCGGGGAATTACTGGATAATTCGGATGACTTGCTGAACACAAGTCATCCTTAATTATCATTTACATTTTTTAATTCTGCCTGAGAAGATTAATCGACCCGTCGGGAACGAACACCGAAATCAACGTTATCTTTTACCCAGGCAAAAAATCTTTCCTGTTTTTCGAAAGCAGTATCCGGCAACATAATGCTGGGATCTTTCCAGGAGACCATAACCTGGGCATCCTGGGTCCAGATTTTTACCCGTTGTCGGGGAACTTTTGTTTGCCAGTCCCGACCCACGACGGCATTGGTATAGAGCAAACGAATGGTAACACTGCGGGCCAGTTGTTCCAATGGCCGTACCACAATACTTTTGAAATCGGTCTTCCCTTCCCGTTCCACGTCGGGAATACCATCGCTGATCATAACGATGGATATAGGTCTTAACACCAGATTTTTATTCCTTACCGTCAACGCAACCTGTTCAAAAAAAGCATTGTAATCGGTGAAAGGATTCGACACCGATTTCGGGAAAATTTCTCTCAGTTTTTCTGCAATCTCTTCCACCGATTTATTTTCAAAGGTCTGTTTCGGGAAAAATGTCTTCGGTTCATTTTCCCGTGCGCCGCCAATGGAACTCACAAATAATACATTCGGCACTTCCAGGCCGCCAATTCCGTTCAGATGCGCATAGAGATAGTGGGCCAAAAAGTTCATCGAGTCATCAAAATTACCACCCTTCAAAAAAGAACCGCTTATATCCAGACCAACGAACATGGACAATCTGGGATTTGCAGAATTACTGTCTTCAGACAACCAGTTACAATTCAGAAATAAAAATAGTGTGCAAATTAAAATAAGATATGTAAGTTTTCCTTTTGCCATTGTTTCATCTCCTCAAACAGTTATACACTTCTCGCTTTTTTCGCCTTTGGGGCAATGCTCTCGATAAGCACCGTAGATTTTTTTATTTCATCCATATTTTTGAAAGGTAACTCAAAAAGATGTTTTGAGGTTATCAGAAGTGTACAGAAATTAATGGCTGCAGCAATCACTTGTAAAGGCGGCAGCATGATGGCGGTTAATAACTCATCGCCCTTTCGCTGGAACCAGGCAGAATCTTGCTTGATTTTATTCATAAATTCTGAAGTCGATACTAATACTTTGTTCCTGGCGTTATCGCCACTGGAAATAATCTGAACGCCTTTACCCTGAATTATAGACATCATGGTCGGTGTGCCGTGGGAGGCGAATAAGAACCAGGATAAACTACGGATACCAAACCAGACAAAAATGGAAAGCGCCAGGGTCCAGAAGATACCCAGTTGAAAATTCTCCGAGTATTGGGCAAACCAGGGAACCAGAGAATCAACAAATTCACGATACAGGAAAACCACTTCAACAAACAAGGTTACGATTTCGATAACACCAATACCTAAAATAGCCGAGATGTTTTTAGTCTTCACTGCATCCACCATGGTCGAAAGTACCGCGTAGCTGCCGAGTACTATAAAGAGTAAAAAGATGAAAAGCGGAATTCGGACAAAGGCGACGGTCAGTTGTTCTCCGGTGATATTCGAAAACGTATCAACCACCAGGGGAGTTGTGACGTAGGTAAAGATCACCGCTTCCACCAGACACCAAAAGATAGTCAGAAAGACAGCGATCCAGGGTACCGGGGAACTCACCACATTCCGGCTGATACCTCTGATTAAGCGGAATGGCAAAAACAAAACTTCCTGAATCAGGGACCATAATCCCATGGCAAGAATTTTGAGCAATCCCAGTAAGGATGCGAGAAATTCAAACAAAAACTTGAAAATTCCGCCCCAAAATGAGACGATGGATTTTCCCAAATCCCACCAGGTAATAAACAGGGCAATCACGAATTCCTGACGTTTCTGGCGAATCAGAACAGTCAGCAGGCAGGCCATGGTTACCCAACAACCCAGGATAATGGCCAGAACCGGGAGCAGTAAAAAAAGTCTTTTTGACAACATCATCCAGGTTGGATCAAAATTACCCCAGGCGAAATCAATAAAAGCCGTCTGAAAGAACATCGGAAAAAACAGCACCGATAGAATTAATTTGACTAAACCGCTGGTTCCATTTAACATGGAGTGACTCCTCTTTCGTTTCTCTGTAAAATATTTTTACGATTACATGATTTCTTCAAAATCAAATAGCCGGAATAGTATTCCAAATTTCTGTTTTGTACCCACTATTTTCCCCACCCAACCCTATCAAGATTTTTCATTTTTCTTTAATATCGGCAAATGCCATGCCCTTTTATATTTAAAGAAATGATAACTCGAATATCACATAACCACGCAAAAATGCATTCAGCTTAAACAAGCAGCTGACCTCGTGTGATTCATGTCACACTAATAACTCCCATATAGTCGAAACCTTTAGCAAGATTCTTTAATAATTATTTGCCGGAAAAAATTTTATTCCTTCATCTTATCAGAAGGAAATTTTTATGGGTAGTGGGTCAAGTCCAACTGCGGTAAGATCTATTAAGGAACGCGAATGCATTTTCTCATCAACGCTATTATATGATAATAAAATTTTCAACTCATCAAATTATACACCCGACTCAAATAGGGAAATATTAAACTTCCCAGATAACGGCCGAAAATAGTAAGGAAATCTGAAACGATTTTATCAGAAATGTTGGATTTCTTTTTTTATAGTACTATTTTTCCAAAAATTGCCAATTCAGCGAGATTCAGAATCAACGATCAGCAAAGGACAACCGTTATGGATAAAAAGGGCGAAGAAAGAAGACAAAACGGAAGGGCGTTATTCACCATCGAAAATGGTATTCTGGCATCGTTTATAATTCCGGGAATCAAGACTAAGACCATGACGGCCTATGTACTGAATTTAAGTACTGGCGGAATTTTTTTTACCATGCGTAAAGAGGAGATTTCTAAAATAGCCAAAGGAGATAAGGTAATTTTTCTGGAAATCAAACTGAGAAATTCCAAACCTTTTATCCTGAATGCAGAAGCTGAGATCATTTGGAAAACGGAGGAAGCAACAACGGAATATTCCGGTGTAGGTTGCCGCTTCTTGAAATTATCATCCAGCAGCGATAGTCAAATTTCACGTTTCATTGAACTTTGGCATCAAAAAACTGCTGAGAATGTTTCACACTAATGGGATGCAGATCTAGGAAAAACAGCTATAAATATTTTGAGAGCATTACTGCAGGTAGTCCAAGTTGTTTTAAACCTAGTAAATATCAGTATACACGATTCACCATAATTTTTCAATCAGGGTGCCTATGAATTACGTTTTTGTGGTATCAGATGGTACGGGTGGTACCGCGGAGCGGGCGTTAAATGCCGCAATGACTCAATTCGAATCCACTAAGGTCCAGGTTGAATTGAGGCCGGGTGTGCGAACCGAAGACGAGGTAACCCTGGTAGTCGAGGAGGCCGCCAGCGTTAAGGGAATTATCATTCATACCCTGGTGTCCGATGAAATCCGGCATTTTCTCATCCGGATGTCCCGGCTGCACAACGTGGAAAATATAGATATTATGGGGCCATTGCTTTCCCGGTTGTCTCAACAGTTTTCTCTCACCCCTTCTCAAAAACCAGGACTTTTCCGGCAATTGAATGAAGATTATTTCCGGCGAATCGAAACAATGGAATTCGCCCTAAAACATGACGATGGTCAGCGGATACATGAGTTAAATCAGGCAGAAATTGTACTGGTGGGCGTTTCACGAACATTTAAAACGCCGCTAAGTGTTTATCTTGCTTTTAAGCGCTGGTTCGTGGCCAATGTACCGATAGTCCTGGATATCGAGCCTCCATCCATTTTATCGGAAACCCCGCCTGAGCGGGTGTTTGGATTAACCATGGATACCCGCCGGTTATCTACCTTGCGGCGTATCCGGGATGATTATCTGGATGGCAAAACCGGTGAATATTCGGATCTTCATTATGTCCGCAGAGAAGTACTTTATGCTCTGGAAATTTTTGAGAATCCACCCAAATGGCCGGTGATTAATGTTACCGGGAAACCTATCGAGGAAATTGCCTCGGAAATCATTGCCCTGGCCAGACCGGGGCAAAAACTTGGAGATTAAAATTATTCAAAATTAGTCAATCATGCCTAATTTCTGTTTTTTTCATTTCCCAGATAAAATCTACTTTCTAAAATTTCCCGGTACAATTTTAATAAACTTAAGCTTATTTTATTTGAGTTGAAACAAAAACAGATTGGCATCGTGTCTTTGTATGTGACATCGGAGGAAAGAATGATTCGAATTAAACTTAAAGCGATACTTTCGCAAACCTTAATTTTACTCCTGGTTATTTTAGCTTGTCAAAAGCAGGAAGCGGATAAAATACCTATTACCACCTCTTCAGATGAAGCACGAACTGCTTTTCAGAAAGGACGGGATTTATCGGAAAGGCTCAAAAGAGAAGAAGCAATAAAATACTTTGAAAAAGCTATAACCCTTGATCCCAATTTCGCTATGGCCCATTTAAGCCTGGCCTTTATGCTCACTAATGCCAAAGAAACTTTTGCCGAAATAGATACGGCTGCCTCACTGGTTGATAAAGTTAGTGAGGGAGAAAAACTCTATATCCTGGGAACCCAGGCAAGCGTCAATGGAATGACCGCAAAAGAGAGGGAGTATTTTCAGAAGCTTGTAGAAAATTATCCGGGTGATGAAAGAGCACAATTCCGAATGGGAATGTACTATTTTCAGCAACAGGATTACAATATTGCACTGGGCTTCTTCAGAAGAGCAACGGAAATCAATCCGGATTTTTCACTGGCCTATAACATTCTGGGTTATACGCATCGCTATTTAGAGAACTACACAGAGGCCGAGGAAGCTTTTAAAAAATACATCGATTTGGTTCCAAAGGACCCCAATCCCTATGATTCCTACGCAGAACTCCTGCTGAAAATGGGCAGGTTCGACAATTCCATTGAAAATTACAACAAAGCTCTTAAACTCGATCCTCATTTCACCCCATCAATAATTGGAATAGCAACCAATCTTAACCTGTTAAATAAACACGCTGATGCCCGGACACTTCTAAATGAATTGCTGGCAAATGCCCAAAACAATGAAGATCATCGCCAGGCGTTATATGCTATAAGCGTTTCCTATGTTGATGAAGGTAATATTCCCAGTGGTATTAAAACGCTAAAGTCCCTGCTAAATTCCGACCGCACAAACGAAGATGCCTTCAGCATGGCCAGAGACATCGGAACAATAGGTGATTGCTTTTATGAACTCATGAAATATGACAGTGCGATGTACTATTACAATCAGGTACCTAAAATTATTCTTGATTCCAATTTGCCGGATGAGATAAAAGAGCTCGGCCGGAATTATCATAAATATCAAATTGCTAAAATTGCCTTGACACGGGGAGACTTAACCACGGCCAAAAAAAATGCTCAGGAATATGAGGCCCGGGCAACCGAGCTTGGCAATCAGCCACAAATTTGGGCCTATCATCGGCTCAACGGGATGATTGCTATGAAGGAGAAGGAGTATGATCAGGCTTTGGCAGAATATAACCGGGCAAACCAGCAGAATCCCTATATCATCTATCAAATTGCCATGGCATACCGGGATAAAGGAGACATGCTGCTGGCTAAAAAATATTTAACCCGGGCGGCACATTTTAATATCGTAAACAGCATGGAATATGCTTTTATCCGGAAAAAAGCGGAAAATATGCTGCAAAAATATTTTAATGGATAACCTGTTTAAGTCTTCTTTAAGAACTTTTAATTTGTGAAATCTCTTTTTCCCATAAATGGGAGTACTTGTA
>CAZTXJ010000175.1:0-6217 GCA_964617285.1 uncultured Calditrichaceae bacterium
GGCAATATTTTCTTCTTTATATATAACCCCCAATTGGGGGAGTACTTACATAAAAAGACACAAAGCCGAGGAGGAGTTGTCCGTTCAGATTCTCCAATAAAACTTTTTGCTTAGTGGAGTAAGCACAATAGATTGTGCAAATCTTTCAGGGGAGATAGAATTGTGTCTATTATCATCGATTCACGACTCACAACAACACCTTTCGTTAGAAACAATTTATAAAAAAAAATATTTTTGTCAATACTAAAAATAGAAAATATAAAATCGGATATATATGGTTAGTATTGTGATAATAGTATTTATTGAATATCGTTTGCTATAAATATTTTTGGAAAGTAAATAAATGTGAGTTGGATAAAAAATTATCAAAGATTTGTTAGCAATTTTCTGTGATGTATAGAAAAAAATATGCTTATTCACTGAATAAAAATGGATTTTTCTTTTGGCCCGATGATCTCGCCGATAATCGCAGATGGTAGGGAATTTTTATCTGCTAATTCTGCCAGACAGTCTTCCGCTTTTTCAGGGGTAATGCTGAAGAGTAAACCTCCCGAAGTTTGTGGATCATACAGAGCTTTAAGCATTGGATCGTCAGGTGAACCGGAATATGATATGTGTGCTTTTAGGTAATTGAAGTTTTCCTTGAGACCGCCAGGGATTTGCTTCTGGGAAATAAAATTTAGGACTTCCGGAAGCAAGGGTACCATTTCTGAATAGATCATGGCTGAAAAATTTCCGCTCTCGGTCATTTCGTACAGGTGACCGAGCAACCCGAATCCGGTGACGTCCGTACAGGCGCTTGCCTGATATTTGAGCATAATCTCGGAAGCATCCCGGTTTAAATACTTCATATTTTCCGTGACTAATTCTAACAAGTTTGGTGGTAAATTTTCATTTTTTAGTGCAGTGGTTAAAATACCGGTTCCGATCGGTTTGGTCAGGATGAGTTTATCTCCGATATTCGAGGTGTTATTTTTTACAATATTATTTGGATTGGTCAAAGCCGTGACGGCCAGTCCGTATTTTATTTCCGGATCTTTTACCGAATGCCCGCCCAGAATTGTTACTCCTGCTTCCTGGGCCTTATCCCACCCTCCTTGAAGGATTTGTTGTAAAATTCTTTTGTCCATGGTGGCAATCGGGAATCCGACAATATTTAGTGCAGTAATAGGAGTTGCGCCCATGGCATATATATCGCTGAGTGAATTTGCCACGGCGATCTGCCCGTAATCATAGGGATCATCGACGATCGGGGTAAAAAAGTCCACCGTCTGGATGAGGGCCAGATCCTCATTAATCTGGAAAACACCGGCATCATCCTGTGTTTCCAGACCAACCAGAAGTCGGGGATCCTTTGGTCCCCTCAGTTTTTCCAGAATTTCATGCAGGTCACCCGGACCTATCTTACTGGCTCAACCGGCACAAGTAACCAGATGGGTTAATTTAAAAAGCTCTTCCTTGGACATTCATCTTCTCAGTTATATGACCTATGAATATAAGAGGAAGGCTAAAAAAAATAAATGGAAAGTAAAAAATTATCCTGAAATAGAAGTCGATACTAGGATGATAACTTTGATCGAATAGTCACTAATATCTGTTATATAACAGCTATCTCAGTCATTTTCATCTAAGATCTGCCGCACCCGGCGAACGAATTTTTGTGCGGTAAAAGGTTTTTGTAAGAATTCTGATCCATTGTCTATCTTATTATGGTGAAGAATTGCTTCGTCGCTGTATCCGGAGATATATAACAGCTTGATGTCTGGATTTTCTTTTTTGATATGCGCTGCCAAATCCCGTCCGCTGATCCCAGGCATGATTATGTCCGTGACCACAATTTGTATCTTCTCTTTTTGCTGTTCAAATATTTGCTTTGCCACTTCACCGTTTTCTGCCACCAGGACTTTATAGCCGAATTCGGTCAGGATCCTTTCTGCCAACTCTCTTACCATCTTTTCATCTTCAACCAGCAGAACGGTTTCATTCCCATTTAAACCATCGACGGTTTCGGTAACAAAGGTTCTTCTTTGTGAAGTGGCAGATAAGAGTGGAAAATAAATTTTAAAGGTTGTTCCCTGTCCGGGTTCACTGTATACCCAGATAAATCCACCACTTTGTTTGATAATACCGTAAACTGTGGAAAGACCAAGACCCGTGCCCTTTCCGCGATCCTTGGTGGTGAAGAAGGGTTCGAAAATTCTGGCTTGTGTTTCTTTATCTATACCGATGCCAGTATCACTGATCGAGAGAAGCACATACTCGCCCGGTGGCTGTATAGCAATAGTATGCTGATATATCATCTGTTCTAATTTTACATTTTTGCATTCAATGGTTAATTTACCACCTTTCGGCATGGCATCCCGTGCATTCACGGCTAAATTCATAATCACCTGTTCCAACTGACTGGGATCGGCCTTAATTGTGCAAGCATTGGAATCTAAAAAAGTCTGCAATTCAATATCCTCTCCAATTAAACGCCGCAGCATATTTTCCAGATCAGTAACAACATTACTGAGATTAATTAATTTTGGCTTCATTACCTGACGACGGCTAAAGGCAAGGAGTTGATTCGTCAGACTGGCCGCCTTATCCCCGGCCAAACGAATCTGATTAATATCTTTATATAATCGGTGGGTCGGCTCCAGCTGACGTAAGATAATTTCACTGTATCCTTTGATAACAGTTAGTAAATTGTTGAAGTCATGTGCTACGCCTCCGGCGAGTCTTCCAATTGCTTCCATTTTTTGTGACTGACGGAATTGCTGTTCCAATGTTTTGCGTTCAGTATCATCAAAGAAGTAACCTTTTATTTCCTGTAATCCACCATTATCATCAAATTTACCAGAGATATTGGCTATGACATAAACCGGCTTTCCATCACATCTGCGAAGTTCCAATTCATGGTATTCAATCATTTTCTCCTGGTTTATTAAATCCAGCATAGCCTGCTGTTTTTGTTCATCAGGATAAAGTTTTTTAAGATTATAGTTAAATGCCTCGTCCTCGGATGAAAATCCAAAGATTCTTAAAAAAGCAGAGTTACAGGATAAAAGTTTGCCGTCCGAGGTTGTTATAAAGTCCCCGGTAAGATCGTCTTCAAAAAATCGCCGATATTTTTCTTCAGAATTCTTAAGAGCTTCTTCTACTTTTTTCTGGTCACCAATATCGGTTACAATACCAAGTATGGCCTGTTTATTTTCATAGTTAATCAATTTTGTGGTAATAAGTGCTTCAATATTTTGACCTGATTTGGTATAAAGGGTATACTCGTAGGGAGGAATATCTTTTCCCTTTGCATGTTTTGAAAAATTCTCTTTAATAGTTTCCAGGGATACAGGCGCTATCAATTTCAGAAAGTCGAAATCAGGAGAATAAAATTCCGATCGGGAATATCCCATAATTTCTTCACACTTGCGATTGGCATAAACGATTTTCCTCTGGTGATTAATAAAAATCATATTGGGCGATTGTTCCGCCAAATTTCGGAATTTTTCTTCAGAGTTCTTCAAGGCATGTTCGGTAGATTTCCGCTCTTCGATTTCGTGCATGAGATCGGAATGGATTTGGGCATTTTTCAAAGCAGTGGCGGCATACACCGCAAATGTCTCAGCAATGGCCAAATCTTCTTCGGTGAAAATCTGATCCAATCGATTCAGGCACATTGCCCCTAATACCTTTTTATTTACAATGAAAGGGGCAACGATTATATTTTCCTCTTCTTCCTCCGGAGTCCCGGGAATCTGCTGACCTTCTGTGATGTTTCCGGCGTCGTTAAATATCAAACCTCGTTTAGCTTTAATGCCTTTACCGGTAAAGCTGGTGTCAACCGAAAGGGTGGTAGCAAGGATTTCATCTTCATAGTTTGGATCGATACAGACGACCGGTTTTAACGTGGCCAGGTCTGCTTCCAGTAGATAAATAGTACAGCCATCCGTTCCTAATATTTCCTTGGCCCCATGGGCGATTCGGGTCAAAACCTCGTTTAAATCGAGGCTTTCCGTCAACTGACGGGCAGTTTCAAGCAGCTTTTCCTGCTGCAGATTTTTTTGATGCAAAGATTCAGTCGATTTGATTCGCTCAGTGATGTCAATTGCAATCCCGGTAGCCCCAACTATTTCATTTTTATCATTTCGAAGTGGTGCATATTGAGTTTCATAGGTGAGATCACCGACCGTAGTAGTAGTAAATATATCAGAACCTTTCAGAGCTTTCCGGGTATTAGCAACAATATCTTTATAGTCTGCATAAATTTCGAACAGAGATTTTCCGACGACTTCACCCGGTTTTAGTCCTAATTTTTCCAGACCTCTACCATCCGAAAGGGTAAACTTTCCTTCTTTATCAATTGCCCAGATAACCACCGGAGCATGATTAATTACCGAATAGAGTTTCTCCTGGCTTTCCTTTAAGGCTCTTTCGACGCGCTTACGATCCGTAATGTCTCGGGCAATGGACAAGATTACTCTTTTGCCGTTCAGGTTGAAAAAATGTGAACTAATTTCCACCGGAATATACTTGCCCTGCTTTGATACATGAGTCATTTCGAAGGTGATATGTTTTTTCGCCCGGAGTTTTTCCAGAACATTTTCAATTTTGTGACTCTCCTCTCTGGCATCGATATTTGAAATTTTCATGGAACGGAATTCTTCCCGGCTGTAACCCAACATTTCACACGCCCGATCATTTACTTCAAGAAAAGTACCGGGATTTCCTTTTTCATCGATTTCCAGCAGATAAATTGCATCATTGGCATTATGAAAAACCTGTCTGAATTTGTTTTCGCTCTCCAGAATTATTTTTTCCGAGCGTTTGCGTTCGGTAACATCCAGGATTTGGGCGATGGTCCGAATTTTTCCGGAAGAGGTTTTAACAATTGCTGCGATAAGCTCCACCGTGAGTATTTTTCCATCTTTCCTCTGAAGTTCTATTTCATATTTTGACGGTACACGCTCTCCCTCTTGTCTTTTCAAATAACGATCACTGATAAACTCGATGTTTTCTTTGGTCAGATAATGCCGGAAATCAGAATTGGTCAATTCTTTCTTGGAATATCCAAGCAAGCGGATAAGTCTTCGATTGGCATAGGTAATTCTAAATTTATCATTAATGATACAAATTCCCACATGGGTATTTTCTACAATGGATCGAAATTTTTCCTCCGATTCAGTCAATGCCATTTCGGAAATTTTGCGTTGGGTGATATCCCGGGCTATTCCCTGAGTTCCTAAAAAACTATTATATTGAGGTTGAGATGTGCTATAAAGTCCCTCTGCATCCAAAAGAAAAACAGGATTGGCATATATATTTTTTGTCCTGACATCAAAGGAGATAACTTTTTTGGATTTAGCCAACAAGCGAATCTCAAATGATTTTGTTTTCCGCTCACCGGTTCTTCTCTCATTCACTCGCCAGACTGCTTTTTCACGATCCGCTGGATGAACCAGATCAAAGATATTTTTTCCAATAAGATCGGCGGGATTATATCCATATTCTTTGACCGAATCGCTGATAAATACAATTCTCCCCTTTGTATCCAGGCGGTAAATCAGATCGGGAATAGATTTAATAATGGAATTTATAAAAACATCGGCGTCCTTAAATTTACCTTGTTCTCTCTTTTTTTCTGCTAAGTCCTGGATTACGGTTTGAACAATCTTTCCTTGGTCGAGTTTTATGACATTTGCAGTAATTTCAGCCGGAGTTGGACTGTTCCCCTTCTTTTATACATTTGCTTCGAATTGTAATTCACCATTTTGGTGTATATTTTTGAAAACTTTTTTGGCGATTGGGTATGAATCCTCGGTAAAAAGATCCCAGATTTTTGTTTTGATCCTTTTATTCAGGGAAATCTCAAAATACTTTCTGGCGTTCTGATTCAGGTTTAGAACGGTTCCATCCAATTCATGCAATAATGTAATAAAAGGCGAGGACTTGAAGATGTCGCTGTAGTTTAGCCCATTATTCTCCGGATTATTCTGACTGGAGTGCTTTGCAGATATATTCTTTGATGAAGGAAGGCCTTTTTTATTGCCAGCATTTTTACTTTTAGCTACTGGTCCTTTCCTTTTCTTTTTATCCTTCATAGAAGAATTATCCGGTTTTGATTTATTAAGAAATAAACCATACAATAAACATATTTTCGGTATGAATCGTGCCATCTTGATATCTCTGCCTATTTATTTGTTTTAATAGGTAGTGCTTTAATGGGGAGTTTTTG
>CAZTXJ010000176.1:0-6078 GCA_964617285.1 uncultured Calditrichaceae bacterium
GTCCATTTCTTGATCAACAAAGGTCGACAGGACTCGAATCCCAAAACCACCAATTATGCCATGCGAATATCCCTGACCCACAATCTGGAATTTTTGATCCGGGATGCCAATAATCAAGCCCAGACTGTGGCTTCCAGTTTTACCATACCGGAAAATCAATGGACATTCCTGGCAATCTATTATGATTATGCGCTTGGTAAAGTATACATGTGGAATGATCCCAGTGGTGACCCGGTGGATACGCTCGATTTCACTCAAAGTTTTTTTGCCAATGATGATCCATTATCTATCGGATCGTGGTATAGGAATGATCCATTGTCTCCTTCCATAAAAGATTTTGAGGGCAGGATGGATGATGTCCGGATAAGCGGACGGCTGGAAGATGTTTTTCCCGGCCCCACGGCAATTTCTGCTCATCTGCAAAAATTAAATTCCCGGGAAACCGCTGGTTTGGAGATCTATCCCAATCCGGCAGTTCGGTCTGGCTCAAGTGTCAATTTTGAAGTTTTTTTGCCACAGAATCAAATAGGACAAATTTCTATTTCGATTTATAATATTTTGGGTCAAAAGGTATATAGCTGGAATAGAGTACCTTCGGCAAACAGGGAATCCATTAAATGGAATATGCAGGATAAGATGGGTCAGATGGTAAATGCTGGAATTTATTTTGTTAAAATTGAAGGATTGAAAAGAAATCTGGTCAAAAAATTAATGATTCTTAAGTAGTACTTAATTTAATGAGTATTAATTCATTTTTATTTAAGATTTCGGTTAACATAAATTAGCCGGATCAATATAGCCGATTTAAGATGTCCAACGTCCAACCCTTGCTTCTAATAAATGTGTCACAGCTTTATTCACTTTCACCGGTGAGCGTCTAAATGAATTCCAGGGTCTGAGGTATTTCTAAATGTTAAAACGTGCGATTATTTTCCTTTTTTTCATTTCCGGATTTACCGGTCTGGTCTATGAAATCGTTTGGACCAGGATCTTTGGACTTATATTTGGCAACACTACCCTCGCAATAAGTACGGTTCTATCAGCTTTTATGCTGGGTTTGGCACTGGGAAGTTTTTTTATCGGCAGATTTGCCGATCATTCAAAAGTACATTTGAGGCTTTATGCATTTCTGGAAATCGGCGTTGGGCTAACTGCACTGCTCGTTCCGATAACCAGGGGAATAATCGAGTCTTTTTCTGCTGCGATATATCCAACTTTAATAAATCATAATTTTGTTTTTTATCTTATCAAGTTCTTTATTGCTTTTGTTTTAATGCTTCCAGCTACTTTTTTTATGGGTGGCACTTTACCGGTCATTAGCCGGTTTTTTATTAAACAGCGAGAAAAAATTGGATTTGGAATTGGTTTACTTTATGCCGTGAATACTTTTGGGGCGGTGATTGGTGTATTACTTTCAGCCTTTTATCTTATCAGAATTATCGGGGTAAATCAGACTATTTATCTGGCAGTTTTTCTGAATTTGGCTATCGGCCTCACAGCCCATTTGTTATCCAGTTATTATCAGGAGCAACCGGTAGAAACTCCGCAAACTGATTGGCAGCTCCTAAAAGATCCTCAGATCAGGATGGTGCTAATCATTATGGCAATATCCGGATTTGTTGCTTTATCCTATGAAGTTGCATGGAGTAGGGTCCTGGTATTTGTGCTGACCAATTCGGTTTATGCTTTTGCGGTGATGCTCACAACCTTTCTGCTGGGAATTACCATTGGATCGGCTGTCGGAGCTAAATTTATCGATCGTCTTCAGAATAAATTGTACCTACTGGGTTGGATTGAAATATTCATCGGACTGACTGCTTTGGTTTCTGCTTACCTTTTAGCAAACTTCGCTCAAATCCATATTTACCTTTTTCAGGCAGAATCCCAAACCAGCTGGTTTCAATGGAATTTTATCCGGTTTCTGGAATCATTTGTAATAATGTTTCCACCAACCTTTTTGATGGGAGTTGCTTTTCCTTTAGCTAGTAGACTTTGTATTCCAGCAGTATCCAAAACAGGAACAGGTGTAGGATTTGTTTATTTCTTCAATACGCTCGGGGGAGTGCTGGGATCATTTCTAACCGGATTTTTATTTGTAAAATTTTTTGGTGCTTCTGTTACTCACGCAATTATGATTTTAATCAGCATTTCGATCGGGATTTACATTTTACTTTCGATAAAATACCAGATAAAAAAAATGCTGACCTACAGTTTTATATCCGTTTTCATTATCACAGCTATACTTATTTTTATCTATACACCCAAAACTTTATTTGTGAATACATATTCTACTATAGAAAAAGACTACCCGCTTATTGATTTTCGGGAGGGGATTGAGGGAACGGTAACTGTCCATGAAAGCAAAATGCCACTTCAGCAGAACAAACGCATAGATGTAGATGGTCTCAATGTGGCGGGAACCAGTTTTATGCTTCGAACCCTTCAGCTTCTTCAGGGGCATTTACCTAATATGATTCAGCCGGGTGCGACCAATGTCGCTCAAATTGGCTTTGGTACAGGACAAACCTCTGCGGCTGCACTATTATATCCCATAAAAAATTTTACTCTGGTGGAGATTTCAAGAGATGTAATGGAAATGTCTGCTAAATACTTTCAGGATATCAACCAGGGCGTATTAAAAAATCCACGTTTTCAATATCGTATTTTGGATGGTAAGAACTTCATCAAATATACGCCGAATAAATACGATGTCATCATGAATGACGCTAATTATGCTGTAGCGACACCCAGTGCCAGTCTTTTTACCCGGGATCATTTTGAATTTTGCCGGGAAAAAATTAAGCCTGGGGGGATTCTCTCCACCTGGATGACCACAGATCTAGATCCCCAAGATTTTGATATTGTATTGAAGACTTTTCAATCGGTTTTTCCTTATTCCCTTTTATGGATGGCGCCGAATTGTGTTAATAAACAGGTAGTTTTAATGGGCTCAACCGAACCCATAACGATTGATTTCAGAGAGGTCGAGAAGAATTTTACCAAACCGCAGATTAAAGATAATCTCAGTGATGTGAATATTAATTCAGTTTATGATCTGTTGAATTGCCTGGTATTGGATTCGGAGGGAATTCAAGATATTAGTAAAGATGCGCAGATTAATAGTGATAATCATCCCATCCTGGAATATTCCACCAGGGCAATTCGTTCCAGGGATATGTGTGCTGTGCAGAATCTGGCAAAAATTCTGCTCAGACGACCAAAACTCACCAAAATTCTGGTAAATCTTCCGGAAGATAACGAAGAAAAAGAAATTGTCGAAGAGAATTTACAACATCACAAGTTAGCTACTCGTGAATTTTTGGAGGGAATGCTAGCATTTTACCAGGGGCAACCCCAAAAGGGTATGGAGATATTACTTAATGGTTCACGCCTGATTCCTGAAAGTACACTCGCTTCACAATTCTTTAGGGATATGGATGTAGTAACCACTCAACTCATTGTTGCTACCCAGCAGAATCCCGAAAATGCCGAAGACTGGCTGCGACTTATTCGTCAGCGTATCTCTCAATCAAATTATAATGAGGCACTAAAATATTTGCGAAAGCTGAAGATTCGTTTTCCCCATAATCCTTTGATTTATTACGAAAGTGCTCGTTGCTATCTTTCGCAGTCTGAATTGGATTCGGCAAAAATTGATTTGGAGAAATCCCTTGAAATAAATCCCGGGATATCGGGAGCGTGGTATTTTTTGGGAGAAATTTTTCGCAGAGAAAAATTTCCCGAAGAAGCTTTGCATGCCTTTCAAAAAGCTCTGCAATTCGATCCACAGCTTTACGAGGCACTTAACGGAAGTGCCGCAGTTTATAAATCGCAGGGAGATTATATCCGTGCGACGATTCCTTTAAAACAGTCCCTGAATATAATGGAATATCAGCCGGAAACAGCAGCAGAATTGGGAGATTGTTATTTAAAAATGAAACAATATCCCGAAGCAATAAAGCAATATAAAAGCGCTATGATTATGGGTAATTCTTCCCCCAGAGTACTTTTTAATTTGGGAAATGCATTTTTTCTTTCAGGTCAATTAAAAGAGGCAGAAAAATGGTTTAGAAATGTTCTGGTCATAGATGAAAACAACTCCGAGATCTACTACAATTTAGGGAATCTAAATGCAGTTCAGAACCAGTTTGAACTGGCAATACCGCTCTACAAAAAGGCAATATCTCTCAACAAAAATGAACCGGATTACTTTAATAACCTGGCGATGTGCTACCGTCAGACAGGACAAACTCATGAAGCTCTGTCGGTGTTTGATGAAGGATTAAAATTATTTCCTGATTCACCATTATTGGTAAAAAATGCAGAGGAAACCAAAAGATCGTTAACGAAAAGTAGTTCAAAAAAGTAGGGGAAAATGATGCCGAAAAATATTACTGCGCTTACCTGTTTATTATTTATTCTATTTTTTTTGAATTGCGCTGGTTCTAAAAGAACCGTTTTGGAATCGCCTCAGCCAGGTAAATCACTTTTGGTGGGAGCTATTCTGGTAGAAAACGTTGGGTTAGAAGATGTTTATGAGTCAAAAACCGCAAATATTACTGTGGTAATAGTGGGGAGATCTGAAAAAAATGGAAAGGAAGTAACGCAAGGTTACCGGATAAAAACAAATGCTGACGGGTACTATATGATTCAAAATGTGCCGCCGGGTGCATATGTGATAAAGGGTATTGAAGTGGATTTAGGATACGAAACGCATATGATAATTTCGTCTCGGTGGGAGGGAAATATTCAGCATTACTACCCTGAAAATCTAATGATCGACAATACGGTACGTGTGTGGCCGCCGGCTTCAGACCAGCGAGTGATTGACTTGCAAATCCGCTATTTTAGAATAGATGCTGCTAAACGCATTGTTTATGATAATATTAAATCAATCAATAATGCCCAATTGGCTCTCCCGGATATTCGGTACACTATGTCGGATCCGGAAATTTATTTTCGTGAGAAATATCCGGAATGGGGCTGGTTTAACTAGAATGAAATGATTTTGAAAACTAAACACAAAGAGGATGTTATGAAACGGTTGAAGAATTTACTGACTTATATATTAGTTATTTTTACCTCATTATTTGGCACGAATAAACTATACTCACAAAGCACACCTGACAATCTTTTACTTAAAAATTACCGGCCAAAGTCAATTTATAAAGTACCGGTTACCCAAATTGAGAAAGCAAAATTTCCTGTAATTGATATGCATTCTCACCCATATGCGGAAAGTCTCGAGGAAGTTGATCAGTGGGTGAGAAACATGGATGCAGTCGGAATTGAAAAAACTATTTTGTTATCACATGCAACCGGAGCTGAATTTGATTCACTTTATCAGGTTTATTCCAAATATCCGGATCGCTTTGAATTATGGTGCGGCTTCGATTATACCGGCTACGATCAACCGGGATATGGTCCAGCTGCAGTGGCGGAACTTGAACGCTGCTATAAGATGGGTGCCAGAGGTGTAGGTGAACTGGGTGATAAAGGTAAGGGACTCTTCTATAGCAAACCACCTGCCTGGGGAATGCATCTGGACGATCCACGTATGGATCCTTTGCTGGAAAAATGTGCAGAATTAGGCTTACCGATAAACATCCACGTAGCCGACCCGATCTGGATGTATGAAAAAATGGATTCTACCAATGATGGTTTAATGAATGCCTATGAATGGCGGTTGGATAATCAACCTGGCATTGTTGATCACAATGGCATGATCGATATTCTGGAAAGGGCAGTTAAAAGGCATCCCAAAACCATTTTTATTGCCTGCCATTTTGCCAATTGTTCCTATGATCTGAACAAACTGGGCGCTTTACTGGATAAATATCCGAATCTCTATGCGGATATTGCAGCGCGATACGCGGAAACAGCTCCCATTCCAAAATTTACTGCGGCTTTTATTGAAAAATATCAGGATCGTTTACTTTATGGTACCGATATGGGTTTTGACCTGGATATGTATCATATCACGTTCCGGATATTGGAAAGCAGCGATGAACATTTTTACGAAATTGGCCAGTTTGGGTATCACTGGGCACTGAATGGTTTCGGATTGAATGATGTGGT